>JABUTP010000100.1 GCA_021443625.1 Bacteroidales bacterium
TGAGTGATGTGGAGAAACTGACTGCAAGCCAGAGGGAGATGCTCAAGGCTATCATTGCTGGGGAGAGACAACTATCGTCTGCTGGTACAAGGGAACGGTTCCGTCTTGGGAATCTCACCACCATCACCCGAAACAAGAGAGTGCTTGAGACCAAGGCATTCATTGACTCCAATGACGGCCGTCTTGAAGTTTCAGACCCCATCTTCCGGGTGTGGTTTAAAGAGAGATATATGGCTTGACATACTGGCAATGACATTTTTTTGCAAATGGGCCGATTTATGGCTATCTCGCCTCGTATTCATTTCTGAAATACATGAAAAAGATGGCACTCCAAAATGAAAACATTGGTGACTTTGAGCTCTACGAATAGGAGTCAACCCAAACGCTCGGATTGTTACCCGCTGACACCTCTACGGAGGATTCTGCGCAAGCGGTCGTAGAAGCGCGGCATCAGGAATTTCACCTTCGGCACTAAGGAAAGATACCGGCAGAACTCTTTTCGGACGATTTTGTAAACATCCCGCCACTCGGGGTTGTATCTGATTCCGGGCACGTGCCACACGATGGCAGATATGATGTCCCCGATGCTCCTGCGCACGAGGAACGCAGCTTCCTTGTCCAGGTCGCTCCGCCAGAGCCACGTCTTGAGCAAACGGCATCCTTCTATGTATCCCCAGGCATTCTTTTTACCGAAATCGGTGGTCATAATGCTTTGGGGACGCATTCTCCGATGATAGAGCACAACCCCGAGATGTTCCACCCGTCCGGCACAAATCAGCAGTTGGAGAGTAAACGGCTCATCTTCGTGAATTATGTAGGGACAAAAATTCAGATTGAGTTCTCTAAGTATAGAACGTCGTGTCACATAACGCGTTACCACCGAAGTATATGTTCCCTGGGCCTTCTGCAGTTTGAGTATCTCCAACCCCGAATACACTTTTCCTACAAGATTGTCCCCCCGTTTCAGCAGCAGATCCTTCTCGGCAAACCCGCTTTCATCCTCGAGCCAGAGGCGGGCGTCAAACATCACAACATCGAGATTGTCTGCAACCGCCTTGGCATAACAGTGTTCGAGGGTTTCCGGCTCCACTTTGTCATCGCTGTCCAGAAAGAATAAATATTCGCCCCGCGCATGGGCGATACCGATATTCCTGGCTACGGAAGTTCCGTTGTTGTGGGTGGATATTATCTTTATCCGATAGTCTTCTCGCGCCCATCTGTCCAGAACCGCAGGTGTGTCGTCGGTCGAGCCGTCATCTATGACGATTATCTCTATATCTTTGAGTGTCTGCTGTTTCAACGATTGCAGAGACTCATCCAAATACTTTCCGCAGTTGTATGTCGGAACAACGACGCTGACCTTGACACTCCCCCGTTCGGGAGCCGTTATCTTATTATCCTGTGTTGACATAATCGGTTTGCCGCGGCACTGCTGCCGCAGAGTGCAAGTTAATTGAAATATTGGCGCTATCAAAAGAAGTTGTTAAATTTGTAGTTATATGGGACAATTTGTAGTATCGGCCAGAAAATACCGTCCTTCGAGTTTTGACAAGCTCATAGGCCAGGACAACATTGCTAAAACACTCAAGAACTCCATCTTGGCGGGGCAGCTGGCCCACGCATACCTCTTCTGCGGTCCTCGCGGCGTAGGCAAGACCAGTAGCGCCCGCATATTTGCCAAAACCATCAACTGCAGCAACCCCGGGGCGGAAATGGAACCCTGCGGGGAGTGCGAGTCGTGCCGTTCCTTTGCGGAAGGCCGCTCCTACTGCATCCACGAACTGGATGCGGCCAGCAACAACTCGGTTGACGACATCCGCAACCTGACCGACCAGGTAAGGATACCGCCGCAGATAGGCAAATACAGCGTCTATATAATAGACGAGGTGCACATGCTGTCGCAAGCCGCCTTCAACGCTTTCCTAAAGACTCTTGAAGAGCCGCCGGCACACGCCATATTCATTCTGGCCACCACCGAAAAGCACAAGATTCTGCCCACAATCCTCTCCCGCTGCCAGACATACGACTTCAACCGCATCGGCATCGAGGACATTGTCCGCAACCTCAAGGGCATTGCCGCAATAGAAAACATAACCATCAGCGACGATGCTCTGCATATCCTTGCACAGAAGGCGGACGGAGCAATGAGGGATGCCCTTACCCTATTTGACCAGACAGTGGCGTTCTGCGGCAACGACATTACTTACGAGCAAGTCATCGGTAATCTGGGGGTTCTGGACTACGATTATTTCTTCCGCCTTACCGATATGTTCCTGGCGGGGGATTATGCACAGTGCCTCCTCCTTTTCGACGAGATACTCTCCAAAGGGTTCAACGCACTCCATTTCATAACCGGGCTCAGTTCCCATTTCAGAGACCTCATAGTATGCAAGAACGCCACGTCGAGAGGACTGCTGGAGATGCCCCCCAGCGTAGCTGCCAGATATGACGAATATGCCGCAAAGTGCCACATAGGCTTCCTTTACGAAGCGCTTGGCATCTCCACCGCCTGCGAAGCGGGGTACAAGAGTTCGAGCAATCCCAGGCTGTTGATTGAATTCACCCTCATACGCATTGCCCAACTCTACAAGCCGCTGGCAATGGACCATACCGTAACGGCCCCGCAGGCAGCCCCCGCTGCACCGGCACCACAACCGGCTGCACAACCGGCACCCGCCCCCACAACAGTGCCTTCCACCGCGCCGACTGCTTCCGCTGCGTCACCCGCCGCAGCACCGGCTCCGGCTCCGCCCAAAGCACAACCCGCCCCTTCACCCGCAGCGCCGGCAGCGGCAAAGAAGGCGGAGCCCGCCCCCCACTCCACACCGAAGTCCGCAACGAGCCTCTCCATCAAGAACTTGATGGCCAAAGCCGAAGCCGAGCAGAATATCCAAACCGCTGCCCCCATAGAGATAGAACTCGCGGATGTGGCTCCCGCTGCTCCCGTCACTCAGGAAGATGTTGAAAAAGCATGGAAAGAGGTCATTGACGAAATGGGCGATTACTACGAAGACAGTCCCGCCCGCATCAGGCGCATTCAGGAGGGTTTTGTAAAACACAAGCCCCAGTATGACGCCGCCGAAAGCAGATTAATCCAATATGTGGATAACGCCAACCAGCGCAATTTCGCTCTCAAGAACCTGCTCACGGGGTTCCAGACGCTTTACAGGGCAAAACTTTCCAATCCTTCCCTGACAGTCGAGATAGAGATAGCCCCGAGCGAAACTGTCGAGGCCAAACCCTATATGCCGCGCGAAAAAGCCAAAGTAATGATGGATAATTCCCCCGAATTGGTAACTTTGGCGCAAGAATTTGAATTGGAGGTATCATAGAGTATGAAATTGTTTACAAGTAATCTTGTCAAGAAATACGGAATGCGCACCGTGGTAAAGGGTGCGTCGATAGAGGTTGAGCAGGGTGAGATTGTGGGGCTTCTGGGGCCTAACGGAGCCGGCAAGACCACCAGTTTCTATATGATTACCGGCCTTATCAAACCCAATTCCGGCAAGATATTCCTCGGCGATGAGGAAATCACCCACCTGCCTATGTACAAAAGGGCCCAGAGGGGGCTCGGATACCTTGCCCAGGAGGCTTCCGTTTTCAGACGCATGTCGGTGGAAGACAACATAATGTCGGTGATGGAGATGGCCAGAATCCCCAAGAAGGAGCGTCTGGACCGCCTGGAAAGCCTCATAGATGAGTTCAGCCTGCACAAAGTGCGCAAGAGTCTCGGTGTGCAACTCTCCGGAGGAGAGCGCCGCAGATGCGAGATTGCCCGCGCCCTCGCCATCCGTCCCAAGTTCATCCTGCTTGACGAGCCCTTCGCCGGTGTTGACCCCATTGCCGTCGAGGACATCCAGCACATCATCGCCCAGCTCAAGACCAAGAATATCGGCATTGTAATCACCGACCACAATGTCCACGAGACACTGGCCATAACCGACCGCGCCTACCTTCTATACGAAGGGGAGATTCTTGAGAGCGGCACTCCGGAGCAGCTTGCCTCCAACCCAGACGTAAGGCGCAAGTATCTCGGGCAGAACTTCGAACTCCGCAAAGCCGTGCTCCACAAACGGCCGGGAGAGAACTTCTAAAATCCGTAAATCAGCATAAAAAACGAACGTCCCACCGTCCGGCGGAACGTTCGTCTTCATTTGCAGGGTGTCCGTTCTAACAGAACTTCCACTCTATCACGTTTTCGTAGGTTTCTCCGGGCCTCAAGGGGCGGAACGGGAACGCCGGTTTGTTGGGCGAGTCGGGGAACGCCTGGCACTCCA
>JABUTP010000101.1 GCA_021443625.1 Bacteroidales bacterium
ACTTTGAGTCCCGCCCGGTGGGTGCGGGAAACCAGCGCATCGAACTCCGCAAGGCGTTTTTCCCTGTAATAGGAGGCATCCTCCACACTTTCGCATCCTGCACCGCTTTCGCTGCCCCCACCTTCTTCGCAAGGGGTGCAGAGGGTAAGTTCCGGAGCGATGTCGAAATAGTCGGTTATGGCGTAAGGCGACCCCGCCTCCCCTTTGACCAAATCGGGATGGACATCAGCGCACCCCTTGAACCGGGTTTTGGTGGCGTGGGCTATCACCCCCGTGAACCACACGGCATCTATGGCAAGGTTGTCACGCCACTCTGCAAGACAACGGTCGGTAATGTCGGAGAGTTTGCCGCTTCCGTTTTCGGCATAACTTCCCCCCTCAGTCCATTTGCGGCAGCCGAACGTCCTGGGCATCAGCTGGTATATCCTGAATTTACCTTCCATCAGCAGTAGTTCTTGGTATTTGGTTATCGGTTGGGCCCGTAAAATTAACAAACATTTTGGCTATAGCGAAACTTTAACCGATGATGATTTATGCATATCAAAAGATTTCTCGTTTTGGCATAAGTTGATTATTTTTGCAGTTCGCACCCTTCCTGCTGGAAGGGGGCGGAGTCTCGTTATGGCTAAAATTTCAAAATCGGCTGCCAGAGGGCGCATTGCAGAACTCTCGCAAGAGTTGCGCAGGCATAATTACAACTATTATGTCCTGAACAGCCCCGTCATCTCCGATTTTGAATTTGACGTCATGATGAATGAGCTCCAGACTCTGGAACAGATGTTCCCCGAGTTCATTCTCCCCGATTCGCCCACACAGGTTGTCGGCTCCGACATTGCCGAGCGTCCCAATGTTCCCGAAACGGCTCCCGGCCCGGTTCCGACCCGGACACCGGCGGCCTCCCCGGCCAAGACCAGGTTCGTGCAGGTCAGGCACCGCTATCCGATGATGTCCATCGGCAACACCTACAACCTCGGTGACATGAGGGAGTTCTGCAACAGGACGGGAGCGGATGAGTTCAGTTGCGAACTGAAGTTCGACGGCACCGCCATCTGCCTCACCTACCTCGATGGCCGCCTGCAGCGTGCCGTAACCCGAGGTGATGGAGAGAAGGGGGACAACGTTCTGGACAATGTTCTCACCATCAGTTCCATCCCCGCCACCCTCAAACCCGGCTCGGGATACCCCCGCGAATTTGAAATCAGGGGGGAGATCTTCATGCCCCTCGAGGCATTCGACCGGCTCAACCGCGAAAAGGAAGAGATAGGCGAACCGCCCTTTGCCAATCCGCGCAATGCCGCTGCCGGCTCACTCAAACTGCAGTCGCCGCAGTTGGTTGCCCAGAGAGGGCTGGACTGCATCCTTTACCACATTCTGGGGGAAGACCTCCCCTTCGCCTCCCACAGCGAAGCCATATCCGCCGCAGCATCGTGGGGGCTTCCGGTTTCGGAACACGCCCGTATCGTGCGGGGAGCTGATGCCGTAATAGATTACATCAACCAATGGGACTCTCAGAGGGAGCACCTTCCCTACGCTACTGACGGAGTGGTGGTCAAAGTGAACAACCTTGCTCTCCAGAGGCAGCTGGGCTATACCGCAAAGTCCCCCCGATGGGCCACCGCATACAAATTCACGCCCGAACAAGCCCTCACCGAGCTGCAGAGCATCGACTATCAGGTGGGACGCACCGGAGCCGTAACCCCTGTGGCAAACCTTGCCCCCGTGCAGCTCTCAGGCACCATAGTCAAGCGGGCAACCCTCCACAACAGCGACCAGATGGCGCGGCTCGACCTCCATATCGGGGATTGGGTGTATGTTGAGAAAGGGGGCGAGATAATCCCCAAAATCACTGGTGTAGAGTTGTCCAAACGCCCCGTGGGAGCCGCTTTGACAACATTCCCCACCCTCTGTCCCGACTGCGGTACACCGCTGGCAAAAGATGAGGAAGCCGCGCGCCACTACTGCCCCAACGCATTGAACTGTCCCACCCAGATAAAGTCGGCAATCATCCATTTCGCATCGCGCGACGCAATGGACATCCTTGCCGGAGATGCCACCATAAGCCAGTTGTACGATTTGGGACTTGTCCGGCGGGTCAGCGACCTGTACCGCCTCACGACAAAAGACCTGTTGAACCTTGAAGGGTGGCAGAAAAAGTCGTGCGACAATTTCCTCGACAGTCTCAAGGCTTCGCTCGAAGTCCCCTTTGACCGGACGTTGTATGCCCTCGGCATCAAACATATAGGCAAGAACATCGCCAAACTGCTGGCCCGCCGTTTCAGAAGCATCGAAGCCCTCTCCCGAGCTACCCGCGAGGAGTTGCTGCAGGTAAGCGACATCGGGGACGTAATCTGCGATTCCATTCTGGAATGGTTTGCCAACCCCCTGTGCCAGTCGCTTGTGGCGGAACTCCAGTTGGCGGGACTTCAGTTCGAGTTGTCATCAGAAAATGCGCCGCAGCATAGCAATGTCCTCTCCGGCAAGACCATTGTCATCTCCGGAACGTTCTCTGTTTCAAGGGACAAGATGAAGGAAACAATAGAACTCTGCGGAGGCAGGAACACCTCCAGCGTCAGCGGCAAGACATCTTTCCTTCTGGCGGGCGACAATCCGGGGCCGGAAAAAATAAGCAAGGCGGAAGCCCTCGGCGTAAGGATAATAGACGAAGCAACCTTCAATGAAATGATTTCCAAGGTATGAGCATAATAAGGAAATACATAGACATCATCAAATCTTTCGTTGCGGACCTCGTCGATTTTTTCACTGTCGATTTGTGGAAACTTGACTTCAGCAAGCCGCAAGAGTTCAGCGATCGATTTCACAAGTGGCTAAGAATCACATTCCTGACCTTATACCGCTTCCTTACCGAACGTATCGGAAGAGAGTCGGTATATCTTAGTTACTATACCGCAATGTCGGTGATTCCCCTGCTGGCCATCGCCCTCTATGTACTCTCCCGGGTCGGGTTGGACGCCCTTCTGGTGGAAAAACTGAAACCCTTTCTGGAATCTATCGGGAACGAACAGGTCAGCAATCTGGTGTTCAACTCTGCCGAAAACATCATCGGCCTCACCGGCAAGGGGCTTTTCGGAATATTAAGTATCGGCACTTTCATTTTTGTGGTGGTATGGCTTATGATAAGCGTGGAAAACACCATCTGCAAAATATGGGACCTTACCGAAAAAGACCGGGCCCACAAAAGCCGTAAATTCGTGAAAAGCTTCGGGTTGGATATTGCCATAATGCTGCTCGGTCCATTCATCATCCTGATGTTGCTCTACGGCACCGCCTACTACACTTCATTCATCAAAGAGATTGAACATTACAAGGTCATCGGATTCATCGCTTCCAAGTTTTACTGGATAGTCAACTACGGAATGGTGATTCTCGTGCTTTCGGTAATGTACAAGTTCATTCCCAAGTGCAAAGTCCACTTCGGATGCTGTATGCGCTCGGCTCTCGTCACTGGCATATTCTTTTTGATAATCCAATATGTTTTTCTGGTGGTGCAGGTGGGTGTTACCCGTCTCAATGCCGTCTATGGAGCCATTGCAGCCATCCCGCTTTTTATGGTTTGGATGAACTGGACCTGGCAGTGCATCCTGTTCGGAGCATACCTTTCGTATTCCTACCAGAACGTCGATGCACCCGAACTTTACGAGTGGTGGCAGAATAACTTGGCAAAACGCCAGGCCGCAAAAAAATCAAGAAAGAGATAACTGATTATGGAAACCATATTCACAGAGAAGGACGAACAACTCATCCGCGGAGAGTTTGAGGGGCTTCGCATCGCGAGTCTGAAGCGGTGTGCCAACCAGCATCAGTACGAGTTGGTGCTAAAGGCTTTCGACTTTGCCAACAAGGCCCACTACAACGTCCGCCGCCGTTCGGGAGAACCCTATATCATCCACCCCATAGCGGTTGCCAAGATTGTGGTGCAGGAAATTGGACTGGGTTGCAAATCCATCTGCGCGGCGCTACTGCACGACGTGGTGGAAGACACCGACTACACCACCGAAGACATCAGCAAACTGTTCGGGGAAAAGATTGCCAGTCTGGTTGACGGCCTCACCAAGATCAAGTCCGCCCTCGCGGGAGACAGCATGAAGAACAGCGGCAGTATGCAGGCCGAGAACTTCAAGCGCATTCTTCTGACTCTCAACGACGATGCCCGCATAGTCCT
>JABUTP010000102.1 GCA_021443625.1 Bacteroidales bacterium
ATGCCCGAAGGCGCTATGAGTCTCGGCATCGCCACTTCCGGCATTTCGGGTTCGAAATCGTTGCTCGTCATCATGCAGGACGGCGAAGGCAATGCGCTCGACTACTTTGTGAACGTTGCAGAGAGCGGCCATGCTCCCGATGACGCCTGCTGGGATTCAGCCCTGGAGGTCGATTTCTCCACCGGCAAGAGCGGCAGTGCATCCCGCTTCCTCGAAGGCGGCAAATGGGTATGGTATGAGGCTGAAATTACTGTCGGTGCAGCCAACGTCAAGACTGACGGCGGTGCCAAGTTCAATAACACCATCGACCTCGGGGCTCTTCCCGCAGCAGCCATCGCTTCCGTTTCAATCACTCCGGGCGTGCCTATGTTCGACAGTGACGTTACGGTTACCGCTGAAGTGGCCAATGCCACCGAGGTTTCTCTGAGTTATGTTGTGGGCAGCGGCAGCGCAGTGAAGGTTGCCATGACAGAGTCCGAAGGCAAATACACCGCCACCATTCCGGCACAGGCAGCCAATACCGTTGTCAAATACACCGTTTCGGCTGTGGGACAGGACGGCAACACGGTTGAGTCCGAAACCGGCGAATACACCGTTATGGGTGAGGTTGTCGTGTATGACTACACCAAGCTTGTTCTCAACGAACTCAACGGCAACGCCAAGTATATCGAGATTTACAACAGCGGCGACGTTGAGGTTGACCTTGCCGGATGCTTTATCCGCAAAGACAATGATGCTGAAGGAGATGTAGCCATTCCTTCGTGCAAAGTGGCTGCCAAGGGTTATCAGATAATCGCCTGCAGCGGTTACGCTGGAAGCAACACCGAGATTCAATATCCTAACGGCCTCTCTGCAAAGAAGGCGGTTGCCATTGAACTTCTCGACCCCG
The DNA here is from genome assembly GCA_021443625.1 of Bacteroidales bacterium. Classification (GTDB taxonomy): domain Bacteria; phylum Bacteroidota; class Bacteroidia; order Bacteroidales; family UBA932; genus Equibacterium. Next base: position 890 of record JABUTP010000102.1, read on the forward strand.
AAAAGAACAGCATAGACAAATTCGAGACGGCCAACACGATTGAGAACAAAGAGGCATCCTACAGCCGCGTTCCCGACGGAGACGGCCAGTGGTATTACGCCGCTCCCACCGAAGGGGCAGCCAACGGCATCTCCACCGGCGTCATCGGCAGGAACGGACTCCTTGTCATCAACGAGATTTCGGGCAGCGACAAGAAGGTTGAGGTATATAACGGCACCGACGCAGAGATTAAGCTCGAGGGTTACACCTTTGAAAAGGACGGCGAAGTGAAATGGACCGGCAGCGCCGAAGAAACCATCGCCGCAGGGGAATACAAAGTGTTCGAATTCAACAAGAATAAAACCGGCGCAGGCTATATCACTTCCGGATTCTCCGGAAAGAAGAGCGTAAGTCTCGTGCTGAAGGATGCCGAAGGCAAGGAGGTTGACGCCTTCATCCGCGGCCGTATGACCGATGACGGCACAGGTACGCTTGTCTGGGGCGAACAGTCCCTTGAAGAGAAAGCCGAATACAGCTTCTCCCGCATTTCAAAGGGGAGCTGGCAGTATGCAGAGCCGTCCCTCGGCGCCGCCAACACGGAGGCAAAAGCAGAAATCAAGAACAACTAACGTCTAACAATACAAATTATTCAGAAAAATGGCAGAATTGAAAATTGGAGAGATATCAAAGCCCCGCTTTGAATTCCGCAGCTTCGGACAGTGTTTCTGCGAAGCTCACAAGAGAATGGCCCGTTTGAGCGTTCCCGTACCCGAGAAGGTTTGGGAGCGCAGCAGCGACGAGATATACATCATATCCCGCAAGAACGACATCAACAACACCAAGATCCGTGACGGCAAGATGGACATCAAGACATTCGTGCAGTCTGTGGATGGTCTCGAGCAGTGGAACCCCCTGATGAAAGGGGAATTCCCCATCAGCCGCGAGGTCCTCGAGAAAGAGGTTTTCCCCGCATTCATGGTTGAGATGCCGGCTTTGGACAAGGACACCTACACCTACGACGAATTCATCGCAATGGTGAAGGCCAACCCCGACCTGGCGGCAGTCAGGGTTCACAAGCAGCGCTTCGGATATATGGTCAACGGCACCATCTGCGAAGTGGGCAACGTGCTCATCAACGGCGCCAAGGTGGTTACCATCAACTCCGAATCGACCGAGATTGAGGACATCAAGAAAACCGTGGCCGACTGCGGTCTCGAAGGGGTGGAGAACATCAACTACCTCCAGGCCATCAAGAGAGTCATCGGTATGAGCGACAAACCGCTTGCCAACGAATAAACTTCTACAAACCTAACCAATCCGTTTTTTAGAAATGGCACAAGAAATAGAAAAGAAATTCCTCGTCAAAGGGGAGTTCAAGCAGGAGGCCTTCAAGGCAACCCGCATTACCCAAGGTTACCTTTGCTCGGTTCCCGAGCGCACCGTCCGCATCCGCGTCAAAGGTGACAAGGGATTCATCACCATCAAGGGCATCGGCAACGCTTCGGGCGCGGCCCGCTTCGAGTGGGAAAAGGAAATCCCCGTTGAAGAAGTTCAGTCGCTTCTCGAACTTGCAGAACCCGGAGTCATCGACAAGACCCGCTATCTCGTGAAGAACACCGACGGTGTGCACACCTGGGAAATCGATGAGTTTTACGGTGACAACGAAGGCCTCACCGTGGCCGAGGTGGAACTTGCTTCCGAGGATGAACCGTTCGACAAGCCCGCCTGGCTTGGCGAAGAAGTTACCGGTGACGCCAAATACTTCAACTCGATGCTGATGAAGAATCCCTACAAAAACTGGAAATGAAACGGGGGATACTTTATCTTTCAATAACAGCCGCCATAACCACGGGGTGTCTCAATGACGATATCGATCCTTCGTATCTGCACCCCGTGGATGATGCGGAGGTTGAGGTGTTTGAAACCGGCATCTCCAATATGTCGGGGCTGTGCATCAGTCAGGACGGCACGTTCCTGTGGGGCATAAGCGACTCGGAGGGACTCTTCAAATTCGACCTGCAGGGCAATGTCATAGGGCAGGTGTTCGGCGGCGGCAGGGATTTCGAGGGTGTGGCGGTGGACAAGGCCACCGGCGATGTCTATCTTGTGGAGGAAACCAAGCCCGACGGGAACATTGCCACCAACTCCAATTCACTGTTCAAGCTGAACCCCACTACCAACGAGCCCGAATTCATCTGCACCATAGCGGAAGCCGGCAAGACCGTCAACAAGGGTTTGGAGGGGATTACCGTGGTCGGCAACGAAATCTGGCTTGCCAACCAGGAAGACCCTACCGATATTTACCGCTACGACAAGGTGCAAGGGAAAGTCGTGGGGCAGTTGAGCATTACAGACGCCCGTTTCCTGAGCGACATTTACCATGATCCCACAGATGACGTGGTGTGGTGCACCGACTCCAAAAAGGCGGAGATATTCAAGTTCAACCTCCACGGCAAACGCCTCGCAACTTATGCGATCCCCGCCTCCTTTGACAAGAGCGAAGGGATTGCGATAGACCGTCAGAACGGATATATATGGCTGTGCAGTGATTCCACTGGCAGATTGCTCAGAATTAAATTCAAATTTGACTTGAAAATAGAGTGATAAATTAGTATGACCGCAGAATTTGACCCGTTGGATATGTCCAACTACAAGGTGGAGAAACTTCCCAAGATGGAAAAATCCGGATTCGAAGTGTGGATGCAGCGTCTTGGGATACCCCTCGCAATAATATCATTCGTATTCATATACTGGTTCGGCAGCATAGGGTTCATAGACAACATAGACCCTGCGAGGCTCGCCTCCAAGGCCCAGAAACGGCTCGATGTCCTGGGCATGGAGCAGTTCCTGAGGGCCAATTATGCAATGCTGGCGATATTCGTGGCGGGCATAATTCTGTGGCTCACCGAGGCCATTCCCAATTACCTCACTTCACTTCTCATCATCCTCGGCATCGTCCTCTGCAACGTCACTACCCAGAAAGAGGCTCTCAACCAGTTGGGCCACCCCGTGATGTGGCTCAATATCCTAAGCTTCGTGCTGGCAAGCATGCTGGTCAAGACCAAGTTCGCCAAAAGGCTCGCCCTCTGGTTTGTGATAAAATTCGGTAAGAGTGCCAAGGGGGCGCTCTGGAGCTTCCTCATAATCAACGTGGTGCTGTCGGCATTCATCTCCGCCACCACCGTCAAGGCAACCATAATGCTGCC
>JABUTP010000103.1:0-2551 GCA_021443625.1 Bacteroidales bacterium
AGTCTGTAACATACACTATATCTGTCAATTCACACAAAGTTATAAAAAAGTTTCAACAATTGCCTTATCGGGAAAAACAAATCTTCCTTTGTTGTAACTTTGCAGCGTTTTTTCATCCTGTGCTTTATAACCTTGGACACTCACCAATGAATAGAATTTCTCACAGCGGAAGTTATCTGGAACTCTTTCTGACCTTTGCAAAGGTCGGAGCATTTACCATTGGGGGCGGGCTGGCTATGGTTTCGGTGATTCACGACGACCTGGTCACCAAGAAGAAGTGGCTTGACGATGAGGAATTTATGGACATTCTGGCCATTGCCCAGACGCTGCCCGGCCTGCTGGCGGTGAATTTTTCGATTTTTCTCGGTTTTCGCCTCAAAGGGACAAAGGGGGCCATATTGTCCACTTTGGGTTCCATACTCCCTCCGTTTGTGATAATACTGCTGATTGCCATGGTCTTCACATCCTACAAGGATATTCCGGCGATAGAGGCCATTTTCAAGGGTATCCGTCCGGCAGTGGTGGCTCTGATAGCGGTACCCACCATCAAACTGGCCGTCAAGGGGAAACTGAACTGGCTGAGCGGAACTTTGGCCCTTCTGACAATGCTGACGATAGCGTTGCTGCGGGTATCCCCCATTTACATAATACTGACGGTAGGCATCATTGCCGCCGCAATCGCTTATTTTAAGGAAAGACGGCAGCAATGATATTCTTCGAACTGTTTTACGTATTCTTTTTCATAGGAATCTTCACCATCGGGGGAGGATATGCAATGATTTCGCTCATACAGAACCAGGTGGTGAATGTTCATCAGTGGATATCTTCAGAGGCTTTCACCGACATCATTGCCATAAGCCAGATGACACCCGGCCCCATCGGCATCAACAGCGCCACCTACATAGGCTACAGCATCGCGCAGCAGATGGGTTACGGTGAGGCAATGTGCGTTCTGGGCTCGATGACGGCAACCACGGCGGTAGTCCTGCCTTCATTTCTCATAACCTACTGGATTTGCAGACTCTATCTCAAACTAAAGGACAATCCTATTTTTTCCGGTGTCCTTAAAAGCCTCAAACCTTTGGTGATAGGACTTATGGGAGCGGCTGTCCTGACGCTCATCACCCCCGGCTCATTCATAGACAAATGGAGCTGGATGCTGTTCGGCGCAGCCTTGATTGTGGGGCTGTGCACCCGCCTGAGCCCCATCTGGATAATTGTTCTTTCGGGTGTGGCGGGCTATTTCATTTATGGCTGACAACCTGTGTGGCTCCGGTATGACCGCGGTACTCCGGTGCGTACTTTGAAAATATCTCCACGAGTCCCGAATTGAAAACACCCTCCTGCACCACAAAGAAAGACTCCCTCAGTTCGGTTGTTTCTTCCGGCAGCAGTTGGAAATAAAACTTGGTTTGCGAGGCCTCCTTCTCACAATACCATCCCCACGAGCCGTAAGACCTCTCGTCAGTAGGGTAGAAACAAGCCGGCCGCATCGCCGTCATCTCCACAAACGAGCGGTTCTCGTCGCTGCATACCTTATAGACCGCATCGACTCTGTTACCCGGGCGGAGGACATCCCCATCTTCAAGTTTCTTTCCGTCAAGATAGTATTCTCTGCTCACACTGATGCCCGAAGCGTCGGGAAGAGCGTCAATCATAGGGGTGGTGTAGGTATAATATACTGCCCCGAAGCGCAAATCTTCCTGCGAATGGCTTACCAACGCATAAACTGCGTCAGAGGAGGCGCCGACACTCCCCCACTTCTGGTTGTGTTTCTGCAGCAGCAACCACTGCGTCAGACCTTTGACCATTTCCTTCTCACCCACCATATCAAACACTTCCACCAGCAGGGAATGCGCATAAATCTCCGTGTGCATCAACCCCCGCCACGGCATCACCGCATTGGGGAAATAACACCCTACGGTGTTGTTCTTAACTGCATAATCTTTAAGCGACGCCACAACTTTGGCAAGCATCTCTTTCTCCCCCGCTGAGGCCAGCACCCGGCAATGGTGGGCCTTGGCCAGGACGGGCATCTGCTGCCAGCCGCTGCGTGTTTTGTCCAGATATGCGGCCAGGGCCTGTTTCACATTGGGCGACATAGGATACTGCGGATAAAGGGTTCTGATTGACAGCATTTCTCCCATCTGGCGGACCGACCAATCTTTTTGGGCCGACATTTCCACGATGCGGGCATCCACGAATCCCACCGCACGGGCAACCTGCAGGGAAAGAGTCTCTTTCGAAGGAAGTGTCGCGGTTTTCCTGATATGATATACTCTCTCAAGAAACAACATTGTGAGCAAATCGCTCGACTCGCAGCAGGGGAACCACCCCCAACCGCCGTCACCCTTCTGCAGGGAGGAGAGCCGGTCAATCGACTTGTTCATAACTTTGGCGTCCAGAGCCTCCTGCCCCAGAAGATAACCTCTCATCTGGTTGATATAAAAGGCGTCCAGCCACGCAATCACGTCCCCACCTTTGGGGAGTGCGGGGGGCGTAAGAACCTCTTTCAGAGCCGACAGGGTGGAATATTCCTCATAGCGAATCT
>JABUTP010000103.1:2582-5980 GCA_021443625.1 Bacteroidales bacterium
CTCCGCGATGCAATCTTCTTTCGTAACTCCTCCGCCGATAATGAACGAGCGGGCTTCGGTAAGAGTCTTGACCGACGGCACTATTTCGACAATGCGCTTTTCGGCATCGGAGAAACCTTCCGCCACATATCTAATCTCAACACCGAGTCTGCCCACCTGCGGCACAACCACCTCCCATTCCGCATTTGCCGAACCGCCTGCTGGTATGGTCAGCGCCACCTCTTTTGTCCCCAAATCCAACTCTTTGCCACTCTCCGCATCGGTCAGAACGAGGCGGGCCGCCCCGTTGATTTGGCCATCGGTCTGATTGGAAACGGGGGCCTTTATCGCTATTTTGTCCCCGACGGTGGCAAAAAGGGGCAGTTGCGGCATTACCATTACCTCGCGGCGCACCACTATTTCGCGGGATGCGCTGCCGCTGCGGAGGTCTGCAGTATGGGCGAGCATCAGCACGCGGAAAGTTGACAATCCGTCCCTTGTGGTGAATTTGATTTCGGAAGGGATGCCCTCCCTGACCTCAATCTGGGAAAGGAACGCCAAAGTCTGCCCGAAATCCTCTCTTACCGTCACATCTTCCGTCTCATCGGTATCCGCCTCAAGCGAAGCGGTTTCCCGGTCTGACATATCGGCTTGTGAGGCAAAAGAGTCCGACACGAAACCGGCTTCTTCTACTGCCCCAAAGGTGTTGGGCATTGCCGCCGCGAATTTCCCGGCCGACTTGGTATAGCCGAGGCCCCTGATTTTGAAGGAAGGGCCGATATTTGTCGAGATATACGGCTTTGACGCATAATATTTCCGAATGGGATTGAACGCAAAACGGTTGGCTCCGTAGCGGTCGGAAGTCACATCGTAAACCGAGACCATAAGTTCCGAAGAAGGGGCCTCCACCGTAAACGTTTCTGTTGTGGCGGGAGTTGTAAAATCCCTCAACGAGGAGACTTTAAGGTCAAATTTCTGCGAAGGAATGGTCCTGCCGAACCGGTGCGAGAGTTCAACCCGCTCCATATTCCTGAAACCGAACACGGACACAACAACTTCGTCCCGATAGGATGACTTGTAAGGCAAACTAATCCGTTCAAGGGCATTTTCCACGTGAACGGCCCTGCGTTCAACCACCTTGCCGTTGTCAAACAACTCGACCTCGACATAGAGTTCCGAAGAGGAACCAATAACGAAATCTATTCCATCCTTGTCTTTCACAGGATAAAAGAACGTTTCGCACGGCACGGGAGGGCGTTTGTCGTCAGGAGAGAACACCGCCAAATCAAGAGTGTCGCACAGGGTGCAGCCGTCTAAGGTGGCATTGCATTCAAGCTGGTATCCGCCTCCGGGAAGTTTTGAAAAGTCTATCGAAACCGGCTCTTCTGCGGTATATTCGCCTGAAGCGACGCTCTTCCCCTTTGAGATAAGGCGCCAAGACCCTCGGACGGGAAGGCTTGCCCCGTCGTTATTCCTGACTGTAGTTGTGAACGAATGCTCTTTCCCCTTATCGACAATGGAGAAACTTTTATCCTTATAGTCATTCGGGAACTCTATCGCCATATTGAGCCGCTGGCGGGAAATCTGCAGATACTTGCTCTGCTGCCGGGTTTCTCCCGACGGGGAGGTGACGGTTGCCTCAATGGTGGCCATAATGGTGCCTATCTTCCCGTCATCAGGGGCCGGTACCACAAACGGTATTTCAAATCCGCCGTTTTTGTCGGTCAGAACAACCCCCTTTATCTCCTCCAGTCCGTTGCTCTGTCCCCAAACTTTGATTTGGGAGATTTTATAGGAAACTTCTGCATCGGCTACGGGAACACCGGTGTATGAAGCGACTGTTCCCTTCTGCACGATTTGGCTGTCAAAACCATACGCACCTTCAACATTGGAGAGTTTTATGCTGAAACCCGGATCCTTGTACTCCTCTATGCGAAAATTGGAACTGCCGTAACGGCTCGAAATCCACCAACGTCCCAGCCTGGCATCTTCCGGAATGACGAATCTTCCGACAGCGGAACCCATCGGGTTCGTTTCCAGACTCAAGACACCGACAGCTTCCTTCTGCGAGGCGTTACGCAGTTCGACGTTTACCTTCTGCCCTGCCAGCACCTTTCCGGCAGAGCCGTCGCTCTTTACTGCAATCAGTTTGAATTCAATCGTGTCGGCGGGACGGTACAACTTGCGGTCGGTGTAGATATAGTGGGTTTCACTCTCCACCCGCCTGCCCGGGCCCGACTCCTTCCAGAGATGCATCGGAGCCGACCAGACGTCCTCCCCGACCGCCACCGCAAGATTGGAAAAGCGGTTGTCCCTGGGAAACAACTGCTGCCTTAAATCGGTGAACCCGTTGAGTTTGTAACTCTTCTGCGAAAGGAGCGCACTGCTGTCATATTGCATAGTTTCGGTGTCGTCATCCTTGAAAATCTGCACGTCCGCCCTCGGGAAAGGCTTTCCCGTGCGGCCGTCGGCAACATAAATCTGCTTGGAAGCGCCGCTTCCCCTTAGCGCCACCGCAACTCTGCTCACATATATCCGGCACCAACTCTCCAGACCATCCGCCGAGAAACGCACAAGGTAGATTCCGGGATTGTCAAACGTGAAGGAATGACTGATTTCCCGACAGACATTATATTCGCCGGCCGAAGAGGATATTTTCTCTTCTGCAATTCTTTCGGAGATGAGGTTGTCGGAAGAAAGAGGTTGGTCATTGACCGTCAGCCGGCATCTGGTGCCGGTTCTGAAAATTTCCATCCTGACGGAGTCGGTATTGCGGCTTCCCAGGACAAATTCGACACTTTCCCCGGGGTAAAGGGTCTCGGCGGCTGATTTCACATACAACTCCCTGCTGTCCATCTGCCGCACAATATCCTTGAAAGCGGCGCATTGCTCCGACTCCGGGAACAGTTCCTGCGCCAGAGCGCACATCCTGCGGATGTTGGCATAGCCGTCCGGAGTGTGGATTTCGAGACAATCTTCAGCCCCCTTCAACTGCTCAATCTTGGCGAGAATGAGGCGGGTCACGCGGGGATGGTCGTGGTATGTCTCAATACAGTTGTCCAGATTGTGGTTGATTCTGTCCCAGGTCTCATTGTAAAGAGACTCCCATTTCCCCGCCTCTTTCCAATTGTATTGACTGACGTTGCGGCAGATCCGGTCCAGCACCTCCAGGTGCTCGAGAGTATCGCAATTGTTCAATGCAATGGTGTCCAGAGTGGTCAGCAGACTCACCGCCTGCTGCGGCTTCCCATCCTGTTCCGCCTGCCGCACTTGGGCCCAAATGGTTTGATAATCTTCGATATGCCAAGTCCCTTCCGTCATTGGAAGGCACAATGACAGCAATAAAAACAATTCTTTCATACGAGAAAAATGCCGAAAAGTGTAAACAGAAAAAGAGAAACCGAGAGAAACTCTCTTAG
>JABUTP010000103.1:6136-10197 GCA_021443625.1 Bacteroidales bacterium
TCTTAGTCCAGAACCGTATAGGTTATCCTGATGGAAGGGCGTCTCTCGGCACCATTGCCGTTGATGCGTCCTTTGGCATAGTTGATGAAGTCCACATAATACACGGTTGTGGACGATGATGAACTGCTGGATGAACTGTAATAATTATAATAGTTCATCATATTCATATAGTTGTAATAACTGTCGTATCCGCCATAGCCACCGTAACCGCCATAGCCGTAACCACCGTAACCATAGCCGTAACTTCCGTAGCCATAACCGCCGTAGCCGCCATAGAGCATACTGTTGTACAAGTAGTTGTAATAGGCACTGTTATAACCGGTGTTGGACTCGCTTTCACTGTCATCGTCCTCCGAACCGGTGTAGTAATTGAAAAGCCAGATATCCCACGAGTCATTCATAGTCTCGCCGAAACCGGTGGAGGAACTTGTTTTCTCTCCCGCAATAAGACGGGCAAGGTCCTGGATGTAGTTGGTTATATCGGGACGGTAGTACTCAAGCGAACGGTTCATGTCACCCTGATTCTGACTGCTGTCGTATATGGATGACAAAGGGTAATACTGCGAGGCATTATAGGCGTAAGGATACCTCATACTGGGGAAAAGTGCCTTTGGATATGTCTCGAGTTCGGTATAATCTTCGGGAAATTCGTACGGAAGTTCCAGAGAAGCCCTTGCCACAACCAGTTTTGCCGGGTCTATCCCTTCCGCCTTGAACCACAGCACAAGACTGTCGCGGATGGCCTCGGCGTCGATATGGGGTTTGATACCGGCCAGACCTTCATAATAAATCTCCTTGAGGTCATTGTTCCCGTCAACTTCCAGACCGCGCGAACTGTGGGTGTAGATTTCTGTGGCGAGATATGACCCGACGGGGAAAGCAACCGTGGTGTCGCGGGTGTAGCCGCTGTCGTTGGTCGAGTTGAAGGTGAGGTAAAGATAGGCATCGCTGAACTTGGAAAGGCGGCCTCCGTCTGCCGAAACCAGACGGGCATCCGACTTCACATAAACGCCCTTGAAGTTGCGTATGAAGAGTTCGGTGCTGTCAAGTTCCTCGGCCGTAGCCTTCATGAAGCGCTCGCCGTAGGACTTTTTGAGAGGGATTGTCAGAGTGTCGCCTCCGGTGTAAATCACGGCTCCGTCCATAATTTCATTTTCGGAGTAGTCCTTGCGTGAGAAGGAGTTGCTGTAAATGTTGGAGGTATCCATCACCGTGAGCATCTCGTAGGCGTGAATATTCTGAGGCACACTCTCCTGTCCTTCGCTGAAAGTCTGGTTCTTGAGGAGGATGAATTTGAGGGTGGCTTTCTTGAAGACGGGATTCTTGCCCCAAGGAAGGGTGTCGGGCGGAGTCACAGTCGCTGCAAACTCGACGTTGGTCCTGCCGAACTGCTCGTCGCTGATGTTTCCTATCACCATATATGAGGTGTTGGTCTGCAGGGTGTCGGCCATCTTCATTCCTACGGGAACGTAGAAACTGTGGGTCTTCACGTTGAGATTACGGTCATCCGGAACGAATCCGGCCCCGAGGGAGCGGTCGGCCGTAATGCACGATGCTACTGAAACAAATGCCAGCACCACCAGTGCTGACATATATATTGCTGAAAACCTTTTCCTGTCTTTCTGTGTCATCTATCCCAAGATTTGATTGTAGAATTCGTCGTATGCGACGATGTAATCGCTACTGTCCATCGCTATCGGAGGGCCCTGCAACACCGGCAGGCCGCAACCATCCACATAGGATGCCAACTCCGAATCGAGAGTGGCGCCGGCTTTTATCACCCCGTCGCTGTGCCGAATTGCCATCTTGGCAAAATTGATGCCATTGGGTGTGGCAAGCTCTGCAACATCCGACTGGACAATCCCGCCACCGACTGCCTTTTCCATCATATCGGGCGCGAATTCGAGATTGGAAAGATTGTCGTGAAGGGCGACAACCACCTTTGCATCGGAGAATACGGGGTCTTCGCGATAGATTTTCTTGAGGTATAGGGGAACAAAGTGGGAAATCCAACCCTGACAATGCACGATATCGGGCTTCCACCTGAGTTTCTTTACAGTTTCGAGGACACCCTTTGCAAAAAACATAGCCCTCTCGTCGTTGTCCGCAAAAAACAACCCGTTCTCGTCGCAATCTACCGCCTTGCGATGGAAGTAATCTTCATTGTCAATGAAATAAACCTGCATCCGGGCCGAAGATATCGACGCAACCTTGATGATAAGGGGCCTGTCAACGGAGTTGATGATAATGTTCATCCCGGAGAGCCTGATGACCTCGTGCAACTGGTTGCGGCGCTCGTTCACGCACCCGTAACGCGGCATAAACGACCTTATCTCACGGCCGCGCTCCAGAATCCCCTGAGGGAGATACCGGCCGCTTGTCGCAATGTCCGACTCGGGAAGATACGGGAATATCTCCGAACTGACAATCAGGACTCGTTTAGGTTCACTCATCGTTTTGTTTCTAAAAAAATATCACTGCCCATGGACATCAAGCGACGCATTAAAAGGGCAAATTTCACACAAAGGTAATAATTTTTCTTATCTTTGCGACGATATTGAAGATTAAATTATGAAAAACGACAAAAACATCGCTCTGAAACGACTCGTCCGTTCATATTTGTCTTCAGTTATCAGCATCAGTCTGGTGTTGCTGCTGATTGCCTCGGTCTGCTTCATAGGGGCAAACGCAAAGATTATTTCGGATTATCTCAAGGAAAACACCGTCCTCTCCGTCATTCTCCAGCAGGACATTGAGGAGGACGAGGCCAAAGACCTCGCCGGCCGGATTGGCAATATGCCTTTCGTGCGGGAGGCCGAGTACATCTCCAAGGAGCGGGGACAGGAGGAGATGAAGAAACTTCTGGGAGAGGATTTCCTCGACGTATTCGAAGCGAGTCCCATCCCCATTTCCATAGACGTCAAACTCTGCAGCGAGTGGTTCTCAAAAGATTCCATTCAGGTTGCAAGCCGGATGTTTTCCGAGATGGGGGAAGTCAGGGAAGTCTCTTATCAGGAGTCGCTGGTAGATGCCCTCAACTCCAACCTGGAGAGCATCGGGGTCGGAGTGGCCATTGTCACAGCCCTGCTGCTGTTCATCTCTATGGTACTGATAGGCAATACCGTAAGGCTGCATATCCACTCGAGGCGGTTCTCCATCCACACAATGCGGCTCGTCGGAGCCAAGAGAAGTTTCATAAGGCGCCCGTTTTTGAGGCAGGCGGCCGTTCAGGGGGCGGTAGCGGGACTTATCGCCGACGGAGCATTCGCCACCATCCTCCATTTTCTGCACCGCGAGATTGGAGACACCTTCGGATTGTTCGACAATAACCTTATAATTGCTATATTTGCGGTGGTTCTCGCCACGGGCATCGTCATCTGCGCCTTGACGGCAGCAGTAATGGTTTCCCGTATGGCGGACATTTCCAAAGACGACCTTTATATATAACTTGAAATGAGCAATTTTTCAGTATCCCGCACCGGCGTGAAAAACATACTTGTAGGATTCCTGATGATGATTTCGGGATTCATATTGATGATGGGGGGCGGCAGCGACAGCCCAGACGTCTTCAACGATGCAATGTTCAGCCCTATGCGCACGGTGGTGGCCCCGATAGTGATATTGTTGGGAATCACGGTGATCATCATCGCCATAATGAAGAAGCCCGGCGACAAACAGCAAAAGGGGAATCAGTAGATGAACTGGATTCAGGCACTTGTATTGGGCCTTCTTCAAGGCTTGACCGAATTTCTCCCGGTCAGCAGCAGCGGACACCTGGTCATTGCCAAGGCGTTGTTCGGCATCGAACAGGGGGACATCTGCTTTGAGGTGGCCGTTCACGCAGCCACGGTGCTGAGTGTGATTGTCGTGTTCCGGAAAGACATCGCCGCCATCCTCAGGGGGGTATTCAAGTTCAGATTGAATGACGAACTGCGCTATGCGATACTGATATGTGTCTCAATGGTGCCGGTTTTTGTGGTGGGCGTTTTTTTCAAAGATACCGTGGAACAACTCTTCGGCAACGGGCTGGTGATTGTCGGATGCTGCCTCATTGCCACCGC
>JABUTP010000103.1:10212-11729 GCA_021443625.1 Bacteroidales bacterium
CTGAGCCAGGTCATAAATGCGAAGGAACGCCGCATAAGTTTCTGGAGCGCGCTCGCTATGGGTTGTGCCCAGGCCGTGGCTGTGCTTCCGGGATTGTCCAGATCCGGTTCCACCATTGCCACAGGACTGCTGTGCGGGGTTAAGCGGGATGAAGTAACGAAATTTTCATTCCTGATGGTGCTGATACCCGTGCTGGGTGAGGCCTTTCTTAACCTTATCGGCGGAGATTTCTCATCGTCAGCAATAGAAGCCCTGCCCCTTTTGATCGGCTTTGCCGCGGCATTTGCCAGCGGTCTTGTGGCGTGCCGGCTTATGATAGCAATCGTCCGCAAGGCCCGCCTCACCTGGTTTGCGGCATACTGTCTCGTTGCTGGTCTGCTCTGCATAATCTTCAATTAAATCGATGGATATGCAAGGGCGCTGTTTTTTCTTGTCTGACCTCCATCTGGGACATTGTGGAGAAAACGCCCAAAAGACCGAGCGGGACTTTATCCATTTTCTGAAAAACCTTCCCGCCGACACCACGGCCATCTATCTTCTCGGAGACATTTTCGATTTCTGGCTCGAATACCGCAAGGTTGTGGTGAAGGGACATACCCGGACTCTGGCGGCATTGGCCGACTGTGTCGAAAAGGGAATCGAAATATATTTCATAAAGGGAAACCACGATTGGTGGACCTACGGCTACCTTGCCCGGGAAACCGGAGTGAAGGTGGTCGAACGGCAGCCCGTTGAAGTTGAGATGGGCGGCAAATGGTTCTGCCTGGCACACGGGGATGACCTCGGCCCACGGAAACCCGGTTTCCGCATCATCACCTTCCTTTTCAAAAGCAAAGTCTGCGTGACGCTTCTGAAAATGCTGCCCACATCCTGGATTGTGTCGTTTGCCCACAAATGGTCATCTTCCAATCGTAAAAAACATCTCGGCAAAGATTATTGCTACACACCCGACAGTCCCCTGCTCCATTTTGCGCGGAATTACCGAAGCCCGGAAGGCCACAACATTGACTATTTCATTTTCGGTCATTTCCACACCCCCACCGATCTGGCTCTGCCGGGTGGGGCGAGGATGATGGTGATAGGAGATTGGGACAAAGGTCCCAGATATATCGAATTTGACGGAGAACTCACAAAACATTCTTAAAATAAATGAAACCTACCCTTTTGATTCTCGCAGCAGGAATGGGATCCCGCTACGGTTCGCTCAAGCAGATGGACGGCCTGGGCCCCAATGGAGAAGCCATCATCGACTACTCGATATACGATGCAATCCGCGCCGGATTCGGCAAGATAGTGTTTGTGATACGACACTCCTTCGCCGAGCCGTTCATGGAACATTTCAAGGCCGAAAAGTTCGGCGGTGACGTAAAGTTCGAATTTGTATATCAGGAACTCGAGTATTTGCCCGAAGGCTATTCGGTCCCCGAAGGAAGGGTAAAGCCCTGGGGCACCAACCACGCCGTAATGATGGCCAAGGAGGTGATTCACGAACCCTTTGCTGTAATCAACGCCGACGA
>JABUTP010000104.1:0-3959 GCA_021443625.1 Bacteroidales bacterium
ATGCAAAGATGCAAAAAACAAACATAAAGAATTTTTGTAATTAATTTTAAACAGCTTCTGAGTTTACTCCTGCTGCTACGGCTCTGCTATTTGACTCAACTCACTCGGTTTCTGCTTTCAGTGCCGCCCTCTTCCGCCTTACACCGCGACCTCCGCCTTGATGGCAGGCCACGGGTCATACCCTTCGAGGGTGAAATCCTCGTAACGGAAACTGAAGATGTCCTTCACATCGGGGTTAATCTTCATTACGGGGAGCGGCCGGGGTTCTCGGCTCAACTGCAGCTCCACCTGCTGAATATGGTTGGAATAGATATGCACGTCCCCGAAAGTGTGGACAAAATCCCCCACCTCATAACCGCAGCACTGCGCCACCATCATTGTCAGAAGAGCATACGAAGCAATGTTGAACGGAACGCCCAGAAATACGTCCGCGCTGCGCTGATAAAGTTGGCACGACAGTCTGTTGTCCGCAACATAAAACTGGAACAGGCTGTGGCACGGCGGCAGCGCCATTCTATCGACCTCCGCGACATTCCACGCCGAAACAATGTGCCGGCGGCTGTCGGGATTGGTCTTGAGCTGCTCCATCACATTGGCCAGCTGGTCGATGTGACCGCCGTCGGGAGTGGGCCAACTCCGCCACTGATGGCCATATACCGGCCCAAGGTCGCCGTTTTCATCGGCCCATTCGTCCCATATCGAAACCTTGTTGTCGTGCAGGTATTTGATGTTTGTATCCCCTGCAATGAACCACAGCAGTTCGTGGATAATGGAGCGCAAATGCACCTTCTTGGTGGTCAGGATAGGAAAACCTTCGGCAAGGTTGAACCGCATCTGATAGCCGAACACACTTTGCGTACCCGTGCCGGTGCGGTCCCCTTTGAAAGTCCCGTTTTCGCGGATATGCCTTAACAAATCAAGATATTGTTTCATATTGAGACAGTCGGAAGCGGATTGTACTTCCCAAACTGCGAAGATAGCAATTTTTTGGGCTGTTACGGCATAGTAGGAACCGACTCTTGACAAAATCCCGGAAAATTGAGCCTATTTGTTGCGGATAATAAAAGGATTTATTCCAAAGTTATCAGAACAACCCATTCCCCTCCGCTGGTATTGCCTTCGTGCCGGATAATTCCTGCTTTCTGCATAGAGGAAAGTTCGCGTTGAATGGTTCTGGGGACTACCGACAAAATATCCGACATCATTTTTGCTGACGAGTGTGGATTTATGGTAAGAATTCTGCAAATATTCTTCTGTCTGTCAGTGAGTTTGCCTTGCGACAAACTTACGACATTACTTACGACATTACTTACGACATTCGTGGGCCTCCTGAAACATACCTTTGTTCCTCCTTGTATGCTTTCAATCGTAGGAATTGGCAGACCTACAGCGGAGAATTCATTGCATATTTTTTTCCATCCTCGACCCCATACTTCAATGAATCCGGCCTTGAACATAGCGAAGGCAATATTCTTGTTTCGAGGTCTTGAGGGATGCTCTTTCATCAAAGTCTCTTGAGTCAAACCATCAGGAAGAACTCCGTCGTTCCAAAGTTCTACCCTATCGTCATACACACGCATCTGGGTGTGAACACCAGCATAGTCTTTATGGGCAATTGCGTTATATAGTATCTCGCGCAGCGCATTTATCGGTACTTCAAGAGGCTCGACTCTCTGCATGTCTTCGTAATGAATAGGCCGTGTAAGATAGTATGACTTTAGCACTTTCACGACTTCATCCGCCATATGGATAAGATTGCCTTCTACTGAATCCTGAATGCGAAGGTCGGTCTCATCCTTGCCGAATTTTCCAATCTTGAACTCTACTCCGGTAAAATAACTTTGTGGGTGCCTTGCGAAAAGAAGGATGGCAGCATTCTTGAGATTGCCATTTTCGTCAACAAGTCCCAAATTGGCAAGTACTGTTTCAGTAGAGTTGTCTTTTTCTTCCGGGGCAATTCTTCCCGCTTTTATTCCTTTGTTGAGGAAATAATCTATGGATTCACGATCAATGCAATCTATCGTTGCGTTGTGCACTGCAACATCATCCCAGGATCGACCCATTTTCTTTAACAGAAAATCTTGCAGGGCAGAGCCTCTAAGTTCCTGCTTAGTTGCTCCGCTACGGTAGTAAAACACCCCGTGATAAGCGATTGGGAGATTGGAAGGGGATACGTTTATTTCGATATATGACAAGCCGTCTTGATCCCGAAGATTTACGTCAACAACTATTCCCAGTGTGGTGGCAATCTTATTGGGTATTTCTTCCAATAATGTTTTTGGATAATCTAACCCGACTGGATTTCCCCCATCATCTACTCCAATATAGATTTTCCCTCCCTGTGCATTTGCAAAGCCGCATATCCATTTGAGGTATTCATCTTTCCATATCTCTTTATATTCAATATTTTGCATCTCCATAACAAGCGTTGTCTTTCAGAGGTACGTAATTATTCCGGCATCTTGACAAGTTCTTTATACCTGTCTTTGTCCATGTTGGGGAGTAGGCTGAATGCTTTGGAGACCTGGCATGTCCCGGGCAGGGACTACCGAGGTGAAGAAGGATGGGCAGATGGTCGCTGGCGCCGCCGTTGTAGCGGGGGCCTATGTTGGTGCGGCGGGGTTTCAGGCCCAAGTATGCCTTATCTTCTTCAAGCAGGAATGGCGGGGCAAAGATTTCCATTTCCAATCCTGAAGAGGCGGCCGACGGCGATACAAGAAACTGGTCTATAAGTTCCCATTTCCCTTTGTAGCGGATAGTCCCTATGTTATTCCGCCCGGGTAAGGATGTGTTCGGTACCTTTTCGGGGACGGACGATCTCTTCTTGGGGGTCGGTGCATCCAGCCGCGTCCCGAGCAGCACCTGAGCCATATTCACAAGGCCGCACCTGGAGCACAACTCCTCAATGGAGGGAGAATAAGGTCCATCGTTAAAATCTCCCATCAGAATGATTTTGGCGGACGCATCTTCTCTTTGCAAAGAATCGATATAAGGGACCAGCAACTCCACCATCACCGCTCGGCGCTTTTGCGACCGCCGGCTGCCACCCCTTTTGGATGGCCAATGGTTGACGAACAGATGCAGCGAGCCCCACAGCGAATCCGTGACTTGGGCATACAACACCTCCCTTGTGGCAAACTCTTTCACCACAAGAAAATCGGATGCCGACAATCTTACCCTGCTCCTGTCGTACAAAAGGGCAACGTCTATCCCCCGGCGGTCTGGGCTGTCCCTATGCACCACTCCATAGTCATATTTTGCCAACGGGGTGTCTTTCAGCAGACTGTTTATGACATAGCGGTTTTCCACCTCGCAGAGCGCTATGATCGGCGGAGGACGCATATAGGTTTGGGGGGAAACCGGCTGTCGGGATGTACCCTCAGGACCGTCAGTGTAAACACTCGGCTCACTTGCGGTTCGCTCCCCCGCCGCCAAGATGCACTTTGCCAGCAAATCCCGTTTGGCTTCGAATTTCCGTCTGGTCCAGCAGTATTCCCCTTTGGGGGTAAACGGCTCGTCACGGGTCAGGCTGTCGTCCCGGGTATCAAAGAAGTTCTCCACATTCCAGCACATTATCTGCCCTTGGGCAGGCGGTGCCAAACCCCATACCGACACTGCCAGCAGCAGACCAAATATGTTGTTTCTCATCATATCAAAATTTCCTGGGTAAATCTATATTCAGCCTACTCTTTTGCACATGCCGCCACTTCAATTTCAGCAAAATTGACAACCCGGGCAACAAGAGATTTGTGTCCTTTCAAGAATATGTTTACCTTTGCAATAGTCTGTAACTGTTTTTCACAGACTTTTATACGTATGACTAACAAAGACTTTTGGATGTCCATTTCCAAGGTGATTTCGGAAAATTTCACATCCGAAGGTCTTAACATACTTGACCGTTATGCAGAGCAATTTATCTCAGACAGGCTTTTATACAAACGATTTTCACCGGCAGAACA
>JABUTP010000104.1:4021-5883 GCA_021443625.1 Bacteroidales bacterium
CCAGATTGCCTCTCTGCACCAATCGGCAGTTTCAAAAGAGAGATGTCCATAATTTGACAACCCGGCTGTCTGGGCGGGGTGTTTCTAAACGGCTATATCCGTTTTTATATGTTTACACCCGTCTGGAAACATTTGTAAACGTTTAGAAACGGCTGGAGAGTTGAGTATTTTGCGGAAATAATGCTATCTTTGCTTGCTATTTTTTGAAGTAAAAACCCAACTACAGATGTCACTCAAATGCGGTATAGTAGGTTTGCCTAACGTCGGCAAGTCAACGCTTTTCAATTGTATAAGTTCGTCCAAGGCGCAGAGCGCCAACTTTCCTTTCTGCACCATAGAACCCAATATGGGGAGTTGCAATGTCCCCGACGAGCGCCTCTCGGTGCTGGAGAATATGGTTCATCCCCGCAAGGTCATCCCCGCAACGGTGGAGATTGTGGATATTGCGGGTTTGGTGAAGGGAGCGAGCCGCGGCGAAGGTCTGGGCAACCAGTTTCTGGCAAATATCCGCGAAACGGACGCGATTCTGCACGTGCTCCGCTGCTTTGACGACGGCAACATTGTTCACGTTGACGGCTCCATCGACCCTGTCCGCGACAAGGAGGTAGTGGATCTGGAACTCCAGATAAAAGACCTTGAAACAGTCAATTCTCGCATAGAAAAGGTACGCAAGCAGGCCCAGACGGGAGGGGACAAAAACGCGAAGAAAGCGCTGGATATGCTGGAGCGTTACAAAGAGGTGCTGCAGCAGGGGCGCAACGCCCGCGAAGTGGTTCCCGCCAACCCGGACGAAGAGAAACTGGCCAAAGAGTTCTGCCTGCTTACCTGCAAACCGGTGCTTTACGTATGCAATGTCGATGAGGCCTCGGCTTCGACCGGCAACAAATACACCGAAGCGGTCAGGAATGCCATTGAGGGGGAAGGGGCGCAGATTCTCGTGATTGCCGCAAAGATCGAGAGCGAGATTGCGGAACTTGAGAGTTTTGACGAGAGGCAACTCTTCCTTGAGGAAATCGGCCTCAGCCACTCCGGAGTGGAGCGGCTCATTCAGGCGGCATACAGTCTGTTGGGACTGCAGACATATTTTACCGTGGGCGAACCCGAAGTGAGGGCCTGGACCATCCGCAAGGGCGACAAGGCTCCCCGCGCAGCGGGTGTTATCCACACCGACTTCGAAAGGGGTTTCATCCGGGCAGAGGTCATCAAATACGATGACTTTGTGTCTCTCGGCAGCGAGGCAGCCTGCCGAGCGGCGGGGAAACTCGGCAGCGAAGGCAAGGAATACGTGGTGGAGGACGGCGATATAATGCACTTCCTGTTCAATGTATAGCCTACCAGCAGTTTCAGGTCCGGAAGATACAGAAAAAGAATAATGGAGGCAGGCTGACGGCAGAAGGCTGTATCACGAAGAAGGGTTAATATAGGTCTGTTTTTCTGACAATCCTGCCTTTGAAAACAAAGAGAATTTTACCATTGTAAACAAATACCGAAAAATCAGAATTTACAAATATGTACAGAACTAACACTTGCGGTGAGCTGCGGCTCGCCGACGCTGGAAAAAAGGTTACCCTTGCCGGATGGGTTCAGCGCATCCGCAATATGGGAGGAATGAGTTTCATCGATTTGCGCGACAGATACGGCATTACACAACTCGTGATAGACGAAAAGTCGAGCGACAAGGTTAAGGAAGAGGTTGCAAAGGTGGGACGCGAGGCGGTTATCCAGGTGATTGGAACCGTGGCCGAGCGTCAGAGCAAAAACAATAAGATAGAGACCGGCGACATCGAACTCCTGGTGGAGGATGTCAATATTCTGAACCTCTCCGCCACCCCGCCTTTTACAATTGAAGACAACAGCGACGG
>JABUTP010000105.1:0-3876 GCA_021443625.1 Bacteroidales bacterium
CTTCGGCATCCGCCAGCGCCTTGTACCGGGCGTACAGGGCATTGTTCCGGGTGTCGTTTATGGGGTAGTACGGTTCGGCACCGGCTTTCCACTCGGAAGGGTATTCCCGGGTAATGACGGTGGAAGGGATGCGGCTGACCTCGTCGCCGAACATCTCAAAATGCTTGTGCTCTATGATGCGGGTGTAGGGAACGGCGGCGGAAGTGTAATTCACCACTGCATTGCCCTGAAAGTTGGGAATATTGAGGATTTCTTCCTCGAATCGGAGCGAGCGATAGTCCAGAAATCCGTACCGGAAATCGTAAAATTCGTCAATCCTGCCGGTATAGACGATTTTGTCCGCCAAAGAAGTCCACTCTGCACGGTCAGCAAAGAAATCGGTGCCGGTCTTCACCTCAACGCCCTCCAGCAGTTTGCTTATCAACAGGTTGTAACCACCCTCCGGAATCCCCTGATACCTGTCGTTGAAATAGTTGTTGTCATAGACCATTCTCACCGGAAGCCGGCGGATTATGAAGGATGGCAGTTCACTGCAGGGTCTGCCCCACTGTTTCTCGGTATAACCTTTAATCAACTTTTCGTAGATGTCCCGCCCCACCATCAGCAGCGCCTGTTCTTCAAGATTTGACGGCTCGGTGCGCCCTCCGGCGGCAATCATTTCGCGCGCTTCCAACCGCTGCCGTTCTATTTCGGCAGCCGCTTCGGCCGGAGTTCTGACGCCCCACATCTGATTGAATGTGTTCATATTGAAAGGGAGGTTGAACATTCTCCCTTCGAAATCGGCCACGGGCGAATTGGTGTAGCGGTTGAACGGCACCAGTCCGTTCACGAAATCCCAGATTTTTTTGTCGTTGGTATGAAAGATATGAGCTCCGTAAGCGTGGACGTTAATCCCTCCGACATCCTTGCAATAGACGTTACCTCCGGTGTGCGGACGCTTCTCCAGCAACAGACACCGCTTTCCGGCCTGACGCGCCCGATAGGCGAAAGTCGCACCGAAAAGGCCCGAGCCCACTATCAGATAATCGTACTGCTGTTTCACTTCGCTGTGGTTACGGTGAATTTGCGGGGATTGACGTTCCAACCGCCCACTACAAAAGTGGCTGCGGAAGGCATATCTTCAAGAGCGGTCTCTATTACTATCGACTTGCGTTCGCCTGGCAGCAAGGAGAAGAAGTTGTCACTGTAGAAACTCGGCCTTACAGGTTTTGCGCTCTCGTCGAGCAACTGCAGTTGGACGAAAAAGGCGAGTGACCTGCCGGTGTTTGCAACCTCGACATTTATGAAATGTCTGCCGTTTTCCTCATAACTTCTGTACTTTGACTTGAGCGACACTTTCGGGAGCAGGGCAACATCTTCAAACCCTGACGAAGTGGGGCCGGTGAGGGTTTCCTTTCCCTCATATTTGTCGGTGGAGCGCCAGTAAAACGTGTCGGCGACCTGCCTGCCCTTGCCATCCACGAGACGGAGCTTTATGAAATGGAGTTTTGATATATTGTTGGGAAACTCTATGGCAAAGACGTCGTTTACCACTCCGTCCGCAGGAATATCAACCTTTGCAGTGCGGTTCCAGACCTTGCGGCTATTTATGTCGTAGAGTTCGGCGACAACACTATAGCCGGGGAATGCCTCGTAATATTCATTATACACCGAAACGGTGTTTTTAATGTAATCAAACTGGGCGTGGAGCGGTTCCAACGCATTCTGAGTGTGGTAAAGCGAAGCGGTAGGCTCCAGAGAGTAGTCCCACATTCTGGCACATACCTGGGGTACCGGACAGTTGTGGTACCAGAACAGGGTGCCGGCGGCATAACGGTCGCCATAGCCGTATTTGTTGTAGTTCCAGCACTCCCATATCGACTTGGAATTCATGGCCCCGAGCATCTGCCCCCTGGCCACGAACTCCTCAAGTGTTGAGGAAGGGCCGTAATTGTCGGTGAGGTCCTTATACATCGTGGTCATCAGATGGAACCCTCCCCCGTCGTGGTAATCCCAGACCTCCTTGTTGATGGGCCAGAGGTCCTTCTCATCCATTATCTCGCGCAGGGTTTCCACCGTCGGTATGGTGGGGGCGCCGTATTCGGGATTGAAACCGTCTATGCGGCTGCCGCGGGCGGAGGCGGTGTTTTCGTAGTGCTGCATGGGATTGACCTGCTTGTAGGGACTGCCGTCGTGTATGCCTTCCACCTCCGACTGGCGCTGATAGCCTCTGGTGCCGTCAAGTTTGAAAATCAAATCTTTGATGCCGGGTGCCTCGGCGCCTTCGTTGGAACATACATAATATGCCAGCGACGGATGGTTGCGAATCCGCTTGACAGTGGCTTCGACATTGGCAAGGTACATCGGAATATCGTTGGGCATACGGGTGTCACCGGTCATCCAGAACTCCTCCCAGATCATAAGGCCGAACTCGTCGCAGAGCTGGAAGAAATAGTCGCTCTCGGTGATGCCGCCGCCCCAGAAACGGATGAAATTTACCCCGCTCTGCCGCGTGTAGCGGAGTTCGGCATAGGTGCGGGCATCGTTGCCTCGGAGCATTGCCTCGGGAATCCAGTTGGTGCCGCGGATGAAAATCCTGTGACCGTTGACATAGAACTGGCGGGAGCCGTCGGGAGTGTTGCAGTCGCTCACAATCTCCCTTATACCGAAGCGGGTCCTGGTCTCAGACGAGAGTTTTCCGTCGTGATAAACCTCAATTTTGAGGTTGTATAGATTTTGTGGGCCCTTGAACAGAGGCCACCAGAGACGGGGATTCGCAATCTTGAGTTGGGGAAAATCGGCTGCGGAGAAGCCCACCTCGCGGGTTTCGTAGAGGTTCATATCCACCACTTTCGAAAAGGTGATGCCTTCACCCTCTATCTCGCCCCTTATTTCATAGGTTGCCGGTCCCTCAATGAGATTGGTAATCTCGACACTCACCGACTCCTCGGCAAGGTCATACTGCGGGGCATTGAGAGTGGATTTGACAAAGGGGTGGCGGAGCACTGCGGGCCCTGTGGAATAGAGACTTATGCTCTTCCAGATGCCGGTGTTGCGGTCGCGGATACCGTCGTTGAACGAGAAATCCCAGCCGGCGGTCATCAGCATTGTGGTGCAGTGCCCGATATTGCCGTCACCGCCGTTCTGCCACTCTCCCGGGGCGCCGTTCCACCGCTTGGGCATTTTACGGCCGGGAACATCCACGGGATAGACTTTCACGGCAAGGGCCGCCCGCTCACCCGCCTTTGCGAAATCGGTGATGTTGACATACGCCTCGCGGAACATTCCGCTCATGAAATTGAGCAGATGGCCGTTCAGCCACACTTCGGCACGGTAGTTTATGCCGTCGAGCTGGAGCCAGATATATTTGCCTTCGAACTCCTTGGGAATATCGAATTCACAGCGGAACCAGCTTGTGTAGAACTCCCGCCCGACCAGTGCGACATCCGGAATGAGACCGCTTTCCAATTTGTTGTTAAGGCCGTAGTAGGGTTCGGGATAAACGTTGTTATAAACCAGCGTGTTGAGCACCGTTCCGGGAACTATGGCGGGCATCCAACCTTCGGCGGCATACCCCGGGCGGGAGATTGTTTCGGCATAATCCTTCACGTCGGATGATTTGGCCATAAGCCACTCGGCGCCCCCGCCGTTTACCAGTTTGGAATCAAGGTAGATGCGGCTGGCGTCGCGGTAAAGGTTGGGAATGGGATTGGACTGGGCATAAACCGAAGTGGCCGCCACGATGCCCAACAAGGCCGTAACAATGCGTTTCATATCTTAAGGCAAATCTATACGTTGGTATTTCTTCTGTCTCTTTTCCCATCTGTCGCGGGCATATTGCTGCATATCGCTCACCTCGTCGAGTTCGTCGATAATTTCGAGACCGAAGATGGTTTC
>JABUTP010000105.1:3903-5276 GCA_021443625.1 Bacteroidales bacterium
AAACATCCGTATTCGTCAATGATGAGGCCTATCTGCTCCTTGTGTTCCAACAACTTTTCCCAGATGTCTCCGATGGACATCTCATCCCCGAAGAACTCAACCGGACGCTTGATGTCGGCCAGAGTGACGTCAAATTTGTCCCCCGCCAGCATCTCCAGCGCCTGACTGCGCAGAATATAGCCGGTAATATACTCGGGAGAGTCGGCATAGACGGGGATACGGGAGTGGTTCCTGAAATTGGCATCGCAGTAAAACTCCTTCAGTGTCATTGACTCGGGCGCGATTGCAGCCACCACCCGGGGTGTCATCACGTCGTAGGCCTTGACGTTGTCCAGCTTGAGAATGTTCTGGATGACTTTGTTTTCGCTCGCCTCGAACACGCCCTCCTCCTCGCCGGTGTTGGCCATCGCCGAAACTTCCTCGCGGCTCACGGTGGGTTCATCGTCATCCTTGCCGAACATCCCGGTAATCCACTCGCAAACCACCACCATCGGATAGGTTATGACTATCATCACGCTGATGGCGCCTGCTGCAAAACCCGTGAAAGACTTCCACCACCGCGCCCCGATGGTCTTGGGAATGATTTCGGAGCAGGTGAGAATGAGCAGGGTGAAAATGGCGGAAACAATACCCACCGAAGCGTCACCCCACAGAAAAACCGCCCTTGCGCCCACTGCGGCCGAACCCATGGTGTTGGCGATGGTATTGAGGACCAATATCGCTGAAAGGGGGCGGTCTATTTCGCATTTGTATTTTTTCATGCGGATGGCACCACGGACCCCTTCATCTTCCTTCATTGCAAGATACGAAAGAGGGGTTGACAGAAGCGTTGACTCCAAAAGGGAGCAAAGGAACGAAACGACTACAGTCGTTGAAAGCAAAAACACAAGTAAACCCATATTAGTTGTAAAGATACAACGAAGGGAGCAATAGACCAAAAAACTTTTCGGTCAGACAAGCCCTCCGCAGTTGAGACGGCGCACGAGCACGGTGGGCATTCCGCAGGACACGGCGCAATACTGCCCCTTGCCGCAGGTCCAGGTTCCGTTGGAAATCTGCAGGTCGGAGCCAACTGCCACGATGTCCGCAAGGGCCTGCGGGCCGTTTCCTATGATGTTTATATCCTTGACCGGAGTTGTCAGACGACCGTTCTCTATAAGGCGGCCGCTCCTGACATAGAAGGTGAAATCCCCCGCCCCGATCTGCACCTGGCCGTTGGCGAAGTCATCCACGTAAAGACCGTCCTTCACCTCAGCAATTATCTCTTCTTCAGAAGCATTGCCCGGCTCCATATAGGTGGTGCGCATCCTTGGAATAGGATAGTAGCGGAACGACTCGCGCCTCCCGTTGCCGGTAGGGGACACCCCATAGTG
>JABUTP010000105.1:5296-9076 GCA_021443625.1 Bacteroidales bacterium
TGCAGATAAGAATTGAGCACTCCGTCCCTGACCAGCCAGGTTTTCTGCCCTGGTACCCCTTCGTCATCCACGTTCACGGAGCCGCGGCAGCCGGGGATTGTACCGTCATCCACCACATTAACCCCTTGAGGAGCCACCATCTTACCCATTCTGTCGCTGAAAACCGATGTCCCCTTCATATTGAAATCGGCCTCAAAAGCGTGTCCGATGGCTTCATGCAGAAGGATGCCCGAGCCACCGGCAGCCATAACCACCGGCATCTGTCCACCCGCAAAGGGACGGGCGCGGAACATCACGCTACACCGCTCCACCGCCTCTTCCACCATCTGACGTGCCAGGTCATCCGTGAGAACCTCCGGCCCCACCCTGTAACTGCGCGAGCTGGAGGCATTCTCCACGGAACTCCCCTCCTGCATAACCACCTGCAGCACCACCGAGGCAAGGGGTCCCGCATCCTCTGCCATTTCGCCCAGGGAGTTGAAAAAGAGGGAACGGCCGTAGGAAGTGGCGATGCGGGCCACCACCTTCACCACCCTTTCATCGCGCTGGCGCACCATATTTTCCAAAGAATTGAGGAAGGAGATGCGGTAATCGGGGGCCACCCCTTTCCAGCAGTCTTCGCCGGTATAAAAAGAGCCCGCCCTGACTTTGGTTATGTTTTGTATAGTAAAATTCTGCGCGAACCCATCGGCTATGGCTGCAGCGCTGCGGGCCGCCTCCATCATCTGTGCCATATCGGTGCTTTCTGCGTAGGCATAGCCCGTCTGCTCCCCCTTGATGACACGGATTCCCACCCCGTAATCGACAGTGCTGCCTACCGTGGCCACCCTGCCGTCCTTGAGCAGCATCTCCTCGAGGGTGGCATATTCAAAGAAAATGTCGGCATAGTCGCCCCCTCTGCCGAGGGCCTCGCCCGTCAACGTCAAAAGTTGGGCTTGCGTCACACCGAAGAATTCCATTGCACCTGACATATCTTTACAAATCGCTCATTATAACTTCATAAACCGCATAGTTGTGAACCGTGGTAACCAGGTCCCTGCCCCCCTGGGCCACCATTATGCCGGTAGGGCCGTTGTTGTCCACTATATACCAATAGTCGCACATAGGCATATAAAGTTCCCGGAGGTGCTTTATACCCAGCCAATACCGTCTGAGAATGGTTGCCTCGGGGATGTTGTGTCCGCCCGATTCCACCCTTTTCCGCACCCGCTCGACAGCCGCCTCGGGGTTGCGGAGCCAGTAGAACACCAGCGTCACCACGTATCCGTTTTTCTGGGCGTTTGCAATCGTGGTGAGCAGGGTACGGGTGGCAAGTGTCGTTTCCACGGCAAAATCCTCCCCCCGCTCCATAAGTTCGTCCATCCTCTCCAGCATCAGCCGGCTCGCCCTGATTGCCGAAGCCCCACCGGTCCTGCCGGGCGACAGCATTGAGGCAATCTCATCGGAATTGACATAATTGCGGCATTCGAAAATACCGGGCAGCACGGTATAGGACGCAGTGGTCTTGCCCGCTCCGTTGCAACCCGCTATGACAAACATCCTGGGCATACCTTACGAAATGCTTAAACCGGGGAACAGGATGGATGGGATGCGCATACCGGTGGCATTGCGGCTGTCGGCTGCCGCGACGAAGGGGGTATTCCAGAGGTCGAGGAAGTTCCCCGAAACGTTGTTTTCCCTGATGGGACGGACAATGACACCGTTTTCCACAAGGAAACCCCTGATGCCGTACGAAAAATCACCGGTCGTTTCGTTGAAGTTCCCGCCGTTGAAGGATGTGATGAGGATGCCGTTGCCCATCCGGGAGAGGAGTTCCTCCCGTGTCCCCGTCCCCGACAGCGTGAGGACTGTAGGTGAGGCGCCGTTTGCCCTCATCCCCAGTTTTCCGGCATAATACGTGTTCAGGAAATATCGTCTGACCACGCCGCATTCCACAATCGGCCCCGGCCGCAGTTCTATCCCCTCGCCATCGCAGCCGGCCGCCCCGATGGCTCCTTTCAGATGGGGAGTCTCCACGATTTCCAACCCTTCGTAAAACGTCTTTCGGTCCAGGCAGTCGGGGATAAAAGTCCTTTTCTGCCCCTGCGCGGCGCCTGTAAGGGATTTTATCAAAGGTTTCACAAACTTTGATGCAACCTCGGTATCGAGTATCACGTCATATCTTCGGGACGGAACTTTCTGCGCGCCGAGGTTAGCCAGTCCACGCTCCAGCGCCACCTCACCGCAGCGTTCCGGCTCAAGGTCGGCATATCTGATTTTCTGGTCCCACCAGCCCGACTCGGGACGGGCGCCGGAGGGGTCGGTAAGGGAACATTCCGACGAAACGGTGAACAATGTGCTGCGGCTTGTGCACAACAGCCCCTGTGTATCCGCCAGACAATCGAGAGTGGAAGATATTCCCATCTCGGTTTCGATTGCGTTCAACCCCTTGGGTGCCGTACGGAGGACATTACCATTACATTCAAGGACTTTTGTGCGGAGGTCGGAGGCCGTCATCCGTTCCACGTCCGCATCGTAAATCTCCAGGTCGGGACCATCCCCCTTGAGGCATAGCGACGGGTCGGGCATAACGTTGAATTCATCGGGCTCCAGAAGGGAAGTGAGCTGCACGGCCCGCTCCACAAACTCCTTCAACTCCTTTTCTTCAAGTCTGGAGGTGGAAAAAGAGCCGACTCTGCCATCCGCGAATATGGTAAGGGACAACTGCCGCGAGGAGGCCGTGTGAATCTTGTCCAGCCTGCCTCCGAGCGCCGTCACAGCCTCCTCCCTCGTTTTGGCATAAGCGGCGCGGGCCCCCGATGCACCGGCATCGACAGCCATCTGCAATGCTTTCAAAGCCTCCTGCTTCATATTCTCGGCCCAATCCATATCCTTTGACATAATTCTCTGCGAATGTAGCGAATTGTTTGGCAAACTTTGCATTTCAACTGCAATAATTGTAGATTTGCGACTCTTTTCAAAACCAAATCAAAATAATATGGAAATCGGAAACAACAAGGTTGTAAGTCTTGTATATCAACTTGAAATTGAAGGTGCCATTGCAGACAGCTGCACCGCCGAGAGACCGCTCGAATTTATATTCGGTCAGGGATATCTTCTCCCCAAATTCGAAGCCAACATTGCCGGCAAAAAGGTCGGCGACCCGTTTGACTTCCGTCTCACGGCGGCTGAAGGATACGGTGAGGTTGACCCTCAGGCCGTGGTGGATCTGCCCAAGAACATTTTTGAAATTGAAGGCAAATTTGCGGATGACATCATTTTCGTGGGCAACGTTGTCCCCATGATGAACAATATGGGAGGCGTGATGCAGGGCAAAGTCCTGGCCATCACTGCCGACAAGGTGACTATGGACTTCAACCACCCGATGGCCGGCAAGGACCTCCATTTCACCGGCTCAATCCTGACAGTAAGGGAAGCCACCGAAGAGGAACTGGCAAAGGGGCTGCACGGTGAGAAAGCAGGATGCGGCGGCGGTTGCGGAAACTGCGGCGGAAGCTGCGGTGAGGACGGCAACTGCGGTGGAAACTGCGAAGGATGCTAACCCCAAGACTTTTACAAATTATTGGCAATCCGGGAGGCGACGGCTATTCCATCGAGGGCGCTGGAGACAATTCCTCCGGCATAACCGGCCCCCTCTCCACAAGGATACAGACCCTGCAGCGTTTCGTGTTGCAGGGTTTCGTTGTTTCTCGGAATCCTGACGGGCGATGAGGTGCGGCTTTCACAAGCCAGCAAAAGGGCGTCGTTGGTGTAATATCCTTTCATCTTGCGGTCGAAGAG
>JABUTP010000105.1:9095-13002 GCA_021443625.1 Bacteroidales bacterium
TCCACCACAAAAGCGGGCAACACGTCCTTGAGCATTGTATTCTCCACCCCTGCCGGGTAGGATGATGCGGGAAGGCCCTGCGAAGGCTTTGCCCTGCAGAAATCCACCATCCGCTGGGCGGGAGCGGCAAAGGTGCCTTTCACGTCAAACACCTTCTCCTCGAGTTCCTGCTGGAAACGGGAGAGCGCCATTGCGCCGTATTTATGGTACTGCGGAACGTCGGCCATCCCCACCTGCGCCACCACTCCGGCATTGGCCCATTTGGAGCTTCTTGCAGAATTGGACATCCCGTTCAGCACCAGGGCATTGTTCTGCGTGGTTGAAGGTACCAGAATCCCTCCCGGGCACATACAGAACGAAAAGACTCCGCGGCCCTCCACCTGCTGCACGAGGCTGTACTCCGCCGGGGGCATTCCGGGCTGCCAGCGGCCGTGGTACTGGATTTTATTGATAAGACTCTGAGGGTGTTCCACCCTCACTCCGAGGGCAAAGTCCTTGGCTTCGAGAGCCCATCCGTTTGCATCGAATATATGATAGATATCCCGCGCGGAATGGCCTGTGGCCAGAATCACGTTCCGCGCAGAGAAGGTTTCGCCTTCCGCGGAAGTCACTTTCCAGCGGTCGCGGCTGCCGGTACGGGACATCTGTTCAAGTCCCGTAACCCTGACCCCGAAATGGTAACTGCCGCCGCAATCCTCAATGCATTTGCGGATATTCTCCACCACCCGCGGCAGCACATCGCTTCCGATGTGGGGATGGGCATCGGTAAGAATCTGCGGCTGCGCACCGAAGTTGACAAACTGGTGCAGAACCTCATAAACATCCCCTCGTTTGCTGCTCCGCGTAAAGAGCTTGCCATCGCTGAATGTGCCTGCCCCACCCTCTCCGTAGCAATAGTTGGAATCGGGATTCACAACCCTGTCCCTCACGATGGCGGCGATATCACGCTTGCGGGCGTGGACATCCTTCCCCCTTTCCAGAATGACGGGCCTTAGGCCGCATTCAAGAAGTTTGAGAGCGGCGAACATTCCCGCAGGGCCGGCTCCTATCACTATCACCGGCTCTGCATTGTGCACGTCCTTATAGTCAAATATGTAATCTTGGGGGAGTTCATCCCCCTCCACAACGGCCCGGACCTGATAGCGGTAGAGAATTTCTCCGCGGGCATCGAGCGAACGGCGCACGATTTCGGCCTTTCTGACCTTTGATGCGGGAACGCCGCAGGCACGGGAAGCGGCCGAAACCAGTTCCTGCTCCGAAGGTTCCTTCCCTATGGGCAATGCTATCTCGAAGAGTTTCATAACGAATAGTCGGCTGCACGCGAAATAGGGGCGGCATCCAGAGGACAGGTAAGACCCTGAAGGAACTTGTAATGTCCCACAATGGCAATCATGGCGGCATTGTCGGTGGTGAACTTCAGTTCGGGGAGGAACGTGGTCCAGCCCCGCTTCGCCCCTTCTTCTGTTATCGCCCCGCGGAGGGCCGAATTCGCCGAAACTCCGCCGCCGGCCACAATCTGCGTGATGCCGGTCTGACGGGCCGCCTTTATGAGCTTCTTCATAAGAATATCTATCAAATCCTTCTGAAATGAAGCGCAGATATCGTTTTTGTTATTTTGTATAAAATCAGGAGTTTCCTTCAGTCTGTCCCGCAGGAAATAGAGCAGGGAGGTCTTGATGCCGCTGAAACTGAAGTCAAGTCCCGGAATCGACGGCTTGGCAAATCTGAAGCGCGAACTGTCCCCCTCCTTTGCCAGACGGTCTATCACAGGTCCGCCCGGGTAGCCCAGATCGAGCATTTTGGCACATTTGTCAAACGCCTCGCCCACTGCATCGTCTATGGTGCCGCCCAGAATTTCAAACTTGAGATAGTCATCCACCCGCACTATCTGGGTGTGACCTCCCGAAACCAGCAATGCCAGAAAGGGAAACTGCGGCGCCCTGTTCTCCTTCCCGGGAACCTTTATGAAATGGGACAGGATGTGCCCCTGCAGATGATTTACCTCAACCAACGGCTTTCCTGTGGAAAGGGCAAGCCCTTTGGCAAACGAAGTTCCGACCAGCAGCGACCCGAGCAGCCCGGGGCCGCGGGTGAACGCTATGGCATCAACTTCGTCCAGTGAAATGCCCGCCTGCCGCACCGCCTCCGACACCACCGGCACAATGTTCTGCTGATGGGCGCGCGAGGCGAGTTCGGGAATCACCCCGCCGTACTGACGGTGGACCTCCTGGGAGGCCATCACGTTCGACAGGAGAAAGCCGTCACAGAGCACTGCCGCCGAAGTATCGTCACACGAGGACTCTATCCCCAGGATTATATTTTTTCCATCCCTCATAAACTACCTTTCGACTCTGCCCGGATATGCCTCTAAGGCCTTTCCGAGCACTATAAGGGCGTGTTTCAAGTCTTCGATATTCAGCACGTATGCCATACGGACCTCATCCCTGCCAAGGCCGGGGGTAGTGTAGAAACCGCTGGCGGGCGCCATCATAACGGTCGCTCCTTCGTAGGAGAACTCCTCAAGACACCATTTGCAGAACTTTTCGCTGTCATCCACAGGCAGGCTTGCCACCGTATAGAACGCCCCCATCGGAATCGGGGAATAAACCCCCGGGATGCGGTTCAGACCATCGACCAGGCATTTGCGCCGCTCCAGATACTCTTCGTAAATGTCGCGGCAATAATCGTCGGGAGCATCCAGCGATGCCTCTGCGGCAATCTGCCCGATGAGAGGGGGACTCAGACGCGCCTGGCAGAACTTCATCACCGTCTTGCGGAGTTCCTTGTTTTTGGTGATGAGGGCCCCGATGCGGATACCGCACTCCGAATAGCGTTTGGACACCGAGTCGATAAGCACCACATTCTGCTCTATCCCTTTGAGGTGGCAGGCGCTGATATAGGGAGTTCCGGCATAGACGAACTCACGATAGACCTCATCACTGAAAAGATAGAGGTCGTATTTGCTCACCATTTCGCGAATCTGCTCCATCTCCTTGCGTGTATAGAGATATCCGGTGGGATTGTTGGGGTTGCATATCAGAATGGCCTTGGTCCGCTCGTTGATAAGGGCCTCGAACTTATCGACCTTGGGGAGGCAGAACCCCTCCTCGATGGTGGTGGTGACTGTACGTATGACCGCTCCCGCCGAAATGGCAAAGGCCATGTAGTTGGCGTATGCCGGTTCGGGAACGATGATTTCGTCTCCCGGATTGAGGCACGACAGGAATGCGAACAGAACCGCCTCGCTGCCGCCGGTGGTGATGATTATGTCATCGGCGGTAACGTCTATATTGAATTTCTCGTAATACTTCACGAGTTTTTCCCGATAGCTGCGGTAGCCCTGGCTGGGGCTGTATTCGAGGATACTGCGGTCGATGTTCCGTATGGCATCTATGGCCACCTGGGGGGTGGGCAGATCGGGCTGACCTATATTGAGGTGATAAACCTTGGTGCCGCGCGCCTTGGCTGCTTCGGCCAGAGGGGCGAGTTTGCGGATGGGCGACGAAGGCATCAAATCTCCTCGGTTGGAAATGGAAGGCATATCTTTTAATTGCTAAGTGTTGCTAAAACGTGCAAATTTCATAAAAATCCCCCATTATTTCAACCTCACGCCCCCAAAAACTCTTCTTTTGCCCCGTTTTTTGGCAATATGTTACGATAAATTCTTTTATATTCGCAATCAAATTGAATTTACACACATTATGAAAAAACTTTTCTTTGCGGTGGCAACGGCCCTTATTGCGGTGGCCTGTTCTCCCAAATTTGAAACAGTGGAGGGTGACCCCCTCAAAACCAAAATCTACACCCTGGACAACGGTCTCAAGGTCTATATGTCGGTCAACAAGGACGAGCCCCGTCTGCAAACCGCCATCTGTGTCCGCGTAGGCGGCAAGAACGACCCCGCCGA
>JABUTP010000106.1 GCA_021443625.1 Bacteroidales bacterium
CATTTCATCGCGGTACTGGGCCGCTTTCATAAATTCGAGGGCGGCAGCCGCTTCCTCCATATTCTTTTTGGCCGCCGATATCATGGATTCAAGTTCATTGCGGGGCATCTTGACAAGTACCGGGTCGGAAGCGATGGCCTTGAC
Source organism: Bacteroidales bacterium (assembly GCA_021443625.1). Taxonomy (GTDB): domain Bacteria; phylum Bacteroidota; class Bacteroidia; order Bacteroidales; family UBA932; genus Equibacterium. The sequence goes on from JABUTP010000106.1 coordinate 145, forward strand.
GCGGTCCTGGGTTTCAATCTGGAGATAATCCTCGGCACGGGCAAAACTTCCGCCGCTGGCCCCGACCTGATGGGGAGTGATGCCGTGTTCAACGTTATACGACTCCTGTTTGGCCCGGCGGCGGGCAGTTTCGTCTATGGTACGCTGCATAGAGTCGGTGACTCGGTCGGCATACATTATGACCTGTCCCCCAATGTTTCGGGCAGCCCTTCCCGCCATCTGCGTCAATGCGGTCTGGCTCCTCAGGAAGCCCTCCTTGTCGGCATCCAGTATCGCCACCAGTGACACCGCGGGGATGTCAAGTCCCTCCCTCAGGAGGTTGACTCCCACCAGCACGTCGATGCGTCCCGCCTTCAGGTCGTCCAATATCTCTATCCTCTCCAATGTATCAACATCGGAATGGATGTAGCGGCAGCGGATCTCGTGGCGCGTGAAATGCTGCTCCACATCCTCGGCACTCCGTTTGGTAAGGGTGGTGACCAGCACTCTCTCATCGTGCGAAGCCCTGATGTCAATCTCGTTCATCAGGTCGTCAATCTGGTTTTTGGTGGGACGGACCTCTATCGGCGGGTCCAGCAGACCGGTGGGGCGGACCACCTGCTCGGCCACTATCCCCTGACACTCCTGCAATTCATAATCCCCCGGAGTTGCGCTGACATAGAGCCGCTGTCCCACCAGCGAGTCAAACTCCGCAAACTTGAGGGGGCGGTTGTCGAATGCTGCGGGCAGGCGGAACCCGTATTCCACCAAAGCGTTCTTGCGGCTGTGGTCACCGCCGTACATCGCGTGAATCTGGGGTATGGTCACGTGGCTCTCATCTATGAAGGTGAGGAAATCATCGGGAAAATAATCGAGGAGACAGAACGGACGCTGCCCGCTCTCCCGGTGGTCAAAATAGCGGGAATAGTTCTCGATACCAGAACACCAGCCTATCTCCCTTATCATTTCGAGATCGTATTCCACCCTCTGCTTCAGGCGGTTGGCCTCGTGTCTGCGCCCCACCTCCATAAAGTATTCATAGCGGGCCATCATATCGTCCTGAATGTTGCGGATGGCATCCTGCAACCGCTCGCGGGTGGTCAGAAAGTTCGTGGCGGGATATATTGAAACTTCGTCGAGATATTCGGCCGTGGCGCCGCTGACGGGGTCTATCAGCTCTATCGACTCGATCTCGTCGCCGAAGAACACCACTCTTGCCGCCAGGTCACCGTAGGCAAGGTAGATATCGACACAATCCCCCTTGACGCGGAACGAGCCCCGCTTGAATTCCCCTTCGGTGCGGTTGTACAGGGCATCAACCAGCGAATAGAGAACCTTGCTCCGACCGGGGACATCGCCCCTCTTGAGATATATTGTGCTGTTGTGGAAATCCTCCGGGTTGCCTATGCCGTAAAGGCAGGACACCGATGAGACGACTATCACGTCGCGCCGGCCCGACAGCAGCGACGTGGCTGCACTGAGCCGCAACTTTTCTATCTCATCGTTGATGCTCAAGTCTTTCTCAATGTAGGTGTCGGTGGTGGGGATATATGCCTCCGGCTGGTAATAGTCGTAATAGGAGACGAAATATTCCACGGCATTCTCCGGAAAGAACCCCTTGAATTCACTGTAAAGCTGGGCTGCGAGTGTCTTGTTGTGGCTCAGGATAAGGGTCGGCCGCTGCAGTTTCTCTATGACGTTGGCCATAGTGAAGGTCTTGCCGCTGCCCGTCACTCCGAGCAGCGTCTGCGACTTGACGCCCTGTGCAAAAGAGGAAGCGAGCTGCTCTATTGCCTGAGGCTGGTCACCCGTGGGGGAATATGGAGAATGTATCTTGAAATCGGGCATCTGAAAGACGAAGCATTTTACAAATGTAAGAAGCTGTTTGAATTTAATTCAAAATTTTATTTATGGAATGTTTTTAAGCAGGTTTACATTGTTGGCGAGGGCGCATAGTTGACTGCCATGTAACTGAAAAAACAATGCAAAGATGCAAAAAACAAACATAAAGAATTTTTGCAACTAATTTTAAACAGCTTCTCAGTTTTTATTTACTACTTTTGCGACCTATGTTGCAAATTCGCTATAGGAAGATTGTCGGTGCCATAGTTGTGTTATGGGTTGCTTCGTGCGCCCTGCCCCGCACGATGTCCGCCCAACCGGCTTCCGGCTTCCGCGAAGCGATAACGGCCTCCGACCTCCGGCTGGCAGTTGAGAAACTCACCGACGGCGATCTTGGGGGAAGGGCTTCCGGAACGCGGTATGCCGTTGCCGCCCAGCAATACATTATTGACGAATTCCGGGCCATCGGGCTGAAACCTTTCCATTGGAACACCATCCAGAGTTTCTGCCATCAGGACACCATCGTGATGCGCAACATCATGGGTGTGGTTCCGGCCAAGAACCGGAGCGACAAATACATAGTGGTTTCTGCCCATTACGACCACCTGGGAAGCATTAACGGGAAGACCTATCCGGGCGCCGACGACAATGCCAGCGGAGTGGCGGCCCTCCTTTCCATAGCCAGGGCCTGCCAGAATATGCACGACAAGGGCGAAGGCCCCGACGTCAACATCCTTTTCGTGGCCTTTGACGGCAAGGAGTTCAGTATGGCGGGGAGCAAATATTTCGTAAGGCATCTGCCCGTACGCAGCACACAGATTGTATGCAATCTCAATATGGATATCCTGGGCTCGACCCTCGTTCCGGTAGGTATGCGTCCCGACTATATGATTATCCTGGGGACATCTTCTCTCGGGGATTGGGCGCAAGGCGCCATAGGTGGCATCAACCGGCGCCATCGCTACAATCTCGACCTGGACTACACATTCTATGGAAGCAGGGACTTCACCCGGATGATGGGGGAACTCGGCGACCACTATTCCTTTGCGGGCAAAGGAATCCCGGCGCTTCTGTTCACCTCCGGCTTTCACCAGCACACCTACAAGCCCACCGACCGACCCGACATCATCAACTTTGACGTCCTGGAAACCCGCACCCGCCTCATCTTCGAAATCATATTAAGCATCTGCAGCCGCACGGCATAAGCAGTGGCACAGCAGACGCAATGCAGACACAGCCGGATAATGGCGGCAACACTCTAATTTCCGTGATACAAATTCTTTGACTGATATACCGGCTCACAGGTGAGATTCACCCCGAGACGGCGGAACGTCGAAACGTCTGCGGCGGAGATTATCACGCTCGAGTGGACCTCGCACCCCTTGAGCTGATCCAGCTGTGCCAGCGCCTTGCGGGCATTCATATCTGTCAGGGCGCAGATGGAGAGCGCCACCAGCACCTCGCTCAGATGGAGTCTCGGGTTGGCGTGGCCCAGTTTGTCGGTCATCAGTGAACATATTGGCTCGAGTACGATGGGTGAAATCAAATCGACCTCTACCGGAATGCGGGCCAGATGTTTCAAGGCGTTGAGCAGCATTGCCGAAGCCGGGCCGAGCAGCTGGCTGGTCTTGCCGCAATGGATGGTGCCGTCGGCAAGTTCCACAGCCATCGCCGGCTTGCCGGTGGCTTTGGCCATGTCCAGCGCCGCCACTGCCGCCTTGCGGTCGGCCGCCGTGACCTTCGCATTCTCCATCACCATCTCTATCTTGTTGATTTCCGACGGATCGTCGTTGCCCTTGCGGATATTGCAGGCGATGTTGTAATAGCGGCGGATTATCTCCTCGCGGGCCGCCTCCTTCACAGCTTCGTCATCCACGATACAGTAGCCGGCCATATTGACACCCATATCGGTCGGAGAGTTGTAGGGGGATTCCCCTATCAC
>JABUTP010000107.1 GCA_021443625.1 Bacteroidales bacterium
GATGTATTTGAGCAGGTCGGGATTGAAGTCGGGACGATTCTTGAGAAGGGTGTCCTTTACCGGAATCTGGATGGCCTCACGCTTTACGAGGTTGCGGGCCACGGCTACTGAGTCATCCATTGAACCAATCTGCCTTATGACAGTCATCTGTCCGTTTTTGTAGAAATCCACCAGAGAGTCGATGGACGGGGCGAATTTGCCGTGAACGTTTTTGTAAGCGACCTGGAGAGTACGGATGTCTTTAAGTTTGACAATTGCTTCGGCCTCTCTGTGAGCCCTTTCCTTGTTGAACTTGAGCGGCTGGTTGATGCTGTTGACAATGAGATAGGCAAGCACCACGATGGCAGCCGGAAGAATAAGGTAAGTCAGAAGTTTTTTCATAGTATATGAACGATATTATTTCTAATCGGAAAATTAACTCACAAATGTAACAATATTATTTTGCGCGTGCAATATTTTTGGCAAGTTTTGTAAGAGCGCAATTTTTGTTAAATTTGCAGATTATTCCCAATATGTGCGAATGAAAACATTTGTCAATACAGAGCAGTTGCAGGAAGTCGTGGCCAAGGCGGCCAGGGTGGTGACAGTGAGCCATCTCAACCCCGATGGTGACGCTTTGGGCTCTGTGACGGCAATGTTTCATTTCCTCAGGTCTGCCGGAAAGGAGGTCACGATAGTGCTCGAGAAGGCGGCCGTACCCCACAATTTCCGGTGGCTCGTCCCGCAGGAAGCCGCAGTCGCCTGTGACGATTCGCCCGAAGCCGTGACCGCCGCATTCGAAAGCGCCGACGTCGTCATCTTTATGGATCTCAACGGCATTGTGCGGACGGGGGACGTGCAGGAGTCCTATCAGGCAGTGGCGGCGCACCGGCCCGACCTCAAGAAAGTTCTGGTCGATCACCATCTGAATCCCTGCCGCGACGAGTTTGACATCATCTTTTCCGACACTGAAGTCTCATCGACCTGCGAGTTGGCGTACAGCGTCATAAGCGGGCTGGCAGAGAGCATAGGCGCACCCGAAAAGCTGCCGGTCAACGTTGCGGAGGCCCTGCTCACGGGAATTCTCACCGACACCAACAACTTCTCCAACTCCCTCTTCCCATCGACCTACCAGACGGTGATGCGGCTGCAGGAACTGGGTGCGGACCGCGATACGGTTTATACCAGGGTTTTCTGCGATTATTCGGTTTCGCGGATGCGCCTTATGGGGCATCTCCTGAGGGACGGCCTCCACATCATCCCGAATCTCGGTGTGGCATATATGACGCTGAGCCTTGAGGAGAAGAAACAATACGATTTCCGGAAAGGGGATAGTGAAGGGTTCGTCAACCTGCCGCTGGCCATCAGCGACGTCAGGATGAGCGCCCTTTTTACCCAAGACGAAGACTTCATAAGGGTGTCCGTCAGAAGCAAGGGAGACCTGGATGTGAACACTTTCTGCAGGCGTTATTGCAACGGCGGAGGGCATTTCAACGCCTCCGGCGGCCGGTTGTATATCCCAATCGGTGAGGTGGGTGCATATTTTGAGAAAAGTGTGGCAGAATATTTGAAATGACACGTCGGATTTTTGAAACATGAAGAGGTTCCTGATCATATCGGCGTTAATGTTGGCGTTAATGGCATTTTCCGAGGGCTGTGAAAGCGCAAAGGAAAATATGGCTGTCGCGCAGGACGAGAAGATTGACAAGTTCCTTGAGAAATACAAGGACTCCGTGGTGGTCTATAACGCCGGCGTCAACCGCATCGTACTGCAGCAGGGACTGGAAAACGGCGTGGTTGCGCAGAAAGGGGACGAGGTGACGTTCGACTATGTAGGCAGTACCTTCGACTCGGCCATCGGCAACCAGTTTGCCGCCGGCTCGTTTACCGCCATCCTTGGCAAAGGGGAGATGATTGCGGGGCTGGACAAGGGAATAGAGGGAATGAAAGTGGGCGAGAGGTCATACATCCTCTTCTCCTGCGCCAACGGATACGACACCACGGTGGCAGGAGTCTCCAAGACCAGTGCCCTCATTTTTGAAGTAATGTTGACTGAAGTTAAGAAATGATGAAAAATATATCCAGAATTATTGTTGCAGTGGGTTGCGCCTGCGCTTTTGCGGGGTGCGCCAAATATGAAACCGAAGATACGCTGACTGCGCAGAAGCGCGTTCGGGAAGCGTGGATGAGAGTGCACTACGGGGACGCAATCCAGCCCGAGGCCAACGGACTCTATATCCTTGACCAACAGTCGGGCACAGGCGAAGCGGTAAAGGATTCCTCATACTGCTTTGTCGATTATTATATGAAAGACCTCGACGGCAATTATGTCAAATATACGACAGCCGATATGGCCAAAAGGATGGGAACCTATTCCGACACCGCCTACTACAGCCCCAAGATTTGGAAACTGGGCGACTTCGACCTTTACACCCCCGTGCAGAATATTCTCAAGGAGATGAAGGTGGGCGGACACATCCAATTCCTGCTTCCCCCCGATCTGACCTACTACGAGGTTCCCAAAAGTCTCAAGAACTACTACAAGACATACGGCATCACCGACGAGCCGCAGGGTACCGAAAACTATATCTACGATTTCGTCCTCAAAGATGTGACCAACAATATGCAGCAATATGAGAGGAATCAGTTGAAGGCTTACGCCGCCGCCAACTATCCGGGGCTTGACACTCTGGAGGACGGGTTCTACTTCATCAAGACAAAGGCCGTCCCCGAAGCCGACACCGTGGCGGACAATGCCACCGTCAAAGTAAGGTACGTGGGCAAACTCCTCGACGGATTCTGCTTTGACACCAATATCGCCGATACCGCAAAGGTCTATAAGCGTTACAACGCTGCCCGCACCTATTCCGCCCTTTCTGTATCATACCACCCTTACGGAAGAACTACCGAATCGACAACATCGACATCCGTCATCCAGGGCTTTGACTATGCTGTCGGCAATCTCAAATACGGAGAGCAGGGAGTCGCCTTCTTCTGGTCTGATCTGGCCTACGGCGAAAAATCGTCCGCCAGTTATCCCGCCTACGCCCCGATGTGCTTCTGGATAGAAATCGAAGAAAAAGAGTAATTTGAGCTTCGCAAGTCGCGCAAAAATGCTTGCGAAACTTGACGGGATCAACTTCTACGGCACCAGCACCAGCTCCTCGAGAATGTTGGTGGCGTTGGCCAGTTTGTCTATGATGAACAGGGCATAACGTATGTCCAGCGAAATGTTCCTGCAGATTTCGGGGTTGTAGAAAAGATCGCTCATCACTCCGTCCCACGCTCGGTCAAAGTTTATCCCGATGAGCCGTCCGTCCGCATTGATTACGGGGCTGCCCGAGTTGCCGCCGGTGGTGTGGTTCGTGGCCAGGAAGCACACCGGCACGCTGCCGTCGCTCTCCCACCGCCCGAAGTCACGGTCGCGGTACAGGTCGCGAAGTTTCTGCGGAATGTTGTAGTCAAAAATCTCGGGGTTATCCTTCTCCATAATGCCCTCAATGGTAGAAACCGGAAGGTAGGCCACTCCGTCGCACGGACGGCAGCCGGCAACCTTGCCGTAGGCTATGCGGAGGGTGAGATTGGCGTCTGGATAGAACTTCTTGTCGGGCTGGAACTCCATCTGTCCCCTCATATAATCCCGCATCAACGTGTTGATTTCCTTGCCGAGCGAATCTATCACGGGGGCGAGGCGTTCTCTGTTGTACTCTGCGAACGTACTGGCGAACTCCAAAGCCTCATCCTTGGATGACAGCACGGCATCACCCCACTCCTTGATGCCTCCGAACTGGGCTACCTTAAGGTCGTAATAATCGGGACGGAACTCCGGCGGAACATTCTC
>JABUTP010000108.1 GCA_021443625.1 Bacteroidales bacterium
CGCCATTGCGTAGGTTTCGGGGCTAAATTTCTGCAGTTTGGCGCGCCGGAGGCCTAATTTGCGCCAAAGCGTAGTCCCGCAGATACGATTTGGCGCGATATCCCCGGGATTTTACGCCAAAACGCACTTCCCTGCTATCCTCCCAAGACTCCGCCACCCATATTTCCGCATCTCCATCATCAAAATATTTGCACAAGTCAACGAATTAGTTAACTTCGTGGTCAGTATGAAACATTCAAAACTTACTCCGATTGAGGTTTATATAGAGGAGGATTTCGGTCCGGCAGGGAGTGCAGAGAGAAACGAGTTCGAACTCTCCTGCGATGCTTTCATACTCGGGGAACAACTTCGGGCAGAGCGGCTGAAGGCGGGCCTGGACCGGAAGCTTACCCTCGCAGTGAGCTGAACGAACTATCGACCTCCCAAACGAAAACTGCCCCTCAGTCATCGGACCGGGGGGCAGTTCTGTCACCTAAAACGCTTGGGCGTCTGGCTTTTCCGGGCGTCACAGGCTTTCTTGTCTCTCAGGCTTTCTTGGAGAAGAGTCTGTGTTTGCGTTTCTTCTTGTCGCTGGTGTAGCCGTTGCCATAGCCGTAACCGTATCCGTAGCCGTAACGGTAGCCGTAGCCGCGGTAGCGGGGATCGACACCATTGAGTATGAGCGCCATATTGTTCAACTTGCCCTCCCTATACAAGTCCTCGAGGTCGGGAACCTGACGGCGGTCGAGTTTGCCGGCGCGCACCACAAAGATGGTGAGGTCGCTGATGCGGTTGGTGATGGAGGCGTCGGCAACAATGCCCACCGGCACGTTGTCGGCTATGATATAGTCATAATTGGGGCGGAGTTCCGCAATGAGTTCGTCCAGACGGTCGTCCATCAGCAACTCGGCGGGGTTGGGCGCCATGGTGCCGGCGGAGATGATGTCGAGGTTCTCGTAGCGGCTGTCGTTGTGGATGATGTCCTCAATCCTGACTGAGTTATCTACAAGGAAGTTGGTGACTCCGATGGGATGTTTCTTGAAGTGGCGGCTCAGGGTACCCTTGCGGATATCGAGGTCAAGCACCAGCACCTTCTTCTTGGCAAAGACAAGGCTCATGGCAAGGTTTCGGGCGATGAATGTCTTGCCGGCGCCCTCGTTGAACGAGGTTAGGGTGATGACCTGATGGCCGTTCCCCTTCTTGGCCATAAATGCCATATTGGTACGCAGAATCCTGAAACTCTCCGACAGGAGATTGTTCTCCTCGCGGTCCACGGTGATTTCCACATCCCCCTTCTCACGCTTCCGGTACGGCGAATGCTGCGGGATTTCACCGAGGAACGGTATGGTAACCAGCCCCTTGAGGTCCTTGCGGCTGTGGATGTGGGTATCGAGGAAGAGAATCATCAGGAGGATTATCAACGGGATGGCAAGCCCTACCAGGAGGCCGAGCATCAGGATGCGGTTTCTCCTGGGGGAGATGGGACCGCCCGGCCCGTCAACGCTGTCGATGGTGCGGGCGTTGTTGTCGGCCATAGCCTGCGAGAGGGCGTTCTCCTCGCGGCGGTTGAGCAGGAAGGTGTAGAGACTCTCCTTGATTTTCTGCTGACGTTCTATGGTGAGCATCTGGCGCTCCTTCGTGGGGATGGTGGTGACGCGGCTCTGGGCCTGTGCCTTGCGGCTCAGCGCATCGTTGCGCTTCATATTGATGCTCGTGATGGTGTTATCCACGGTGCGGATGATGGACTGCCTCAGCGAATGGAGCGAATTGTTGAGTTCCTGCACCACGGGGTTGCTTTCGCTGCTGTCGTCCAGGAGTTTGTCCCTCTTGAGTTTCATCGCGTTGTACTGGGCAATCTGGCTCTCCACGCTGGCGTCGCTGATGCCCGTGCCGGAAGGGATTAGGTCGCGGGTCTTGGTGGGGTCGGTGAGGTAATCCTTGATGAACTGCGCCAGTTTGAGTTGGGTTTCCAACTCGAGGGCCTCGGCGCTGTAGGTCTGGGAGTCTCCCATATACTGACCGGCCAGCGAGCCGATGTCTATCATCTGGTTCCGCTGCTTGAACGTTTCCAGCTCGGTTTCCACATTGCCGAGTTCCTGCTCTATGATGATGAGTCGCTCGTTGATGAAGTTGGAGGTGTTGACCGCAACCTGGTTCTTGTCGTTGATGGCGTCCTCATTGTAGATGTTGATGAGGGTGTTTAGCACGTCTTCAGCCCTGAGCGGCGAGTCGTCCTTCATCGAGAGGGTAAGGATGGATGCCTCGTCCTGCTCCTGACGGAGACCGAGGTTCCCGAGGAATCGTCCCGCCACTGCGCCCAGAGGCTGTTTGTGCACGAACACTTCCTTTCCAACCCAGTTGCTGTTCCAATGGTCGGTGCCTGTAAAGAGCAGCTTCTCCTCGCCGAACGAGAGGGTGTCGTTCAGGTGGACGGTGTAGAGTTCTTTTGCGCCGGGGATGCCTTGAATATCTGATATTTCCACCACATTGCCCGCTTTGGGCGATGCCTTGAAGGCGATGTTGCGTTCCGGCAGCACGCCTATGAACGCCACGCTGAGCGGCGACTGGGTGTAAAGTTCGTTCATACGCAGCCCGCTCTCAATCTTGTAGCTGACATCGGCGTTGAGCCGCTGCACCACGTCGCGCATCAGCCGCTTCGAGCGGAACTGGAGAATCTCATTGGCAATGTTGACCTTGTTGATGTAGTTGTCGAAACGGTCCAGACCGGCTGTGGTGGTCTTGTTGGAAGGGTCCTTGATGATGACCGTGGCCGAACGGAAATAGACCAGCGGCGACTGGGCATAATAGTAATACGCTATGCTGCCGCAGATGACCAGCGACAGCAGGAACCAGTGCCACTTGGAAAGCAGATAGACCACCAGATCCACTATGTTGAGACCCTGGTCGGGTTTGTTGTATTGGGAGTTGTTCTGCATATTATTATACTATTTTAATATCATCCAAAGGATATATGTTGTGGCTGTGGTGGCTGAGAGCAACATACTTGCCAGCGCGGTGGCTTTCTGTTCGTTCTTTTCCTTCCTCGAAGGTTCTATGTAGATTACGTCGTTCTGCTGCAGGTAGAAGCAGGGGGAAGTGAAGATGTCGGTGCTGCGCAGGTCGTGCATATATATCTTGTGCTCACCGTTTTCCTCGCGTATCACTGCAACTTTGTTGACACGTCCGTTATCCGCAATGTCCCCCGCCTTGGCTATCGCCTCCAGCAGGTTGATGCGGCCGTCCTCCACGGTGTATGTTCCGGCCCCCGATGCGCCGAGCACCGAGAATCTGAAATTGAGGAATTCCAGGGTGACAATGGGGTCCTTGATATACTTTCCGTCAATAATCTTTTTCCGGATGAGTTCGGTCACTTCGCTCACTTTCAGCCCTTCCACGTGGAGTTTGCCCAGGATGGGGAACTCTATGTTGCCGTCCTTGTCAACGCGGTAGCCCTTGTTCTGGAGCAGAGACGACTCGGAAATCGCACCGGTGCTGCTGACCTCCACCACTCCGAGGTTGGCGTTGAACGGAATGGCCAGTTCGGGGCTCTTGCTGCTTACGGTAATGTCCAGACGGTCATTGTAATGCACCACGGCCTCGTGTGTGACGTCGTAGGGGTATCCCACTCCGGGCTCCATGTCCTGCAGATAGACGAACTTCTTGGGAGAAGCGCAGGCCGAAATCAGGAGCAGGGCCGTCATCAGTACAAGAAAAAATGATTTTCTTTTCATTGTTTTATAGTGTTGTATTATTGTTATTGTCAGATGATTGCAGTCCTTTTAAGCAGGCTTTTGCCGCATCGGTGTC
>JABUTP010000109.1 GCA_021443625.1 Bacteroidales bacterium
GTCTTTGAGGGGAAACCAAACAGTCAATATCAATCAAACAACAAACAATTGCGAATCTTGAGCAATGAAAAGTATTAAGGAAAAAAGAGATGGTTTCTCCGGAATGTTCGGGGTGCTGGCCGCAACCATCAGTTCTGCAGTCGGACTGGGCAATATCTGGAGGTTCCCTTATCTTGTGGGACAGAACGGAGGAGCCGCATTCATCATAGTATATCTCCTGTTTGCCCTCTGCTTGTGTACTCCAATGCTGATTGCGGAGTTTGTCATGGGCAAGAAGGGACAGGGAGCGGCATACAAAGCTTTCATAAATGTTTCCGGGAAGAAAAGATGGGGCTTGATGGGTATTTTCGCTATGGTGGGGTGCTTTATCATTCTGGGGTATTATGACGTTGTGGGAGGATGGACTATCAAATATCTGATAGATTCCCTTATGCTCAATTACCGGCAGGGTATGGAGATAGATTCGGCAGCCGTATTTGCAGATTTCTCCCAAAGCGCGATAGCGCCTCTGGCCTATTGCCTGGTATTTATGGTGGCAATGGCGGTGATAATCATCGCGGGGGTAAGGAACGGGGTTGAGAAGAGCGCCAAGATAATGATGCCGACTCTGTTTGTATTGGTGGTGCTGGTGGCCATAAGGTCAATCACCCTTCCGGGGGCCGGCGAAGGGCTGAAATATATGTTCAAGCCCGATTTCTCCCTGATAACTCCGAATGTGGCGCTGAAAGCATTGGGACAGGCGTTTCTTTCCCTTTCCATTGGGGTTGGAATGATGGTGACCTACGGTTATTACACGCCGCCCTCAAAAAATCTGCTGCAGAGCGGCATCACGACGTCGGTATGCGATGTGATCTTTGCCATTCTGGCGGGATGCGCGGTGATGCCGGCGGTATTCGCTTTCGGAGTGAATCCGAGCGAGGGTGCGGGACTGATTTTCGTGACACTTCCGCAAATTTTCGTCAAAATGCCGCTTGGGGGATTGTTCTCCATTCTGTTCTTCTTCACCGTTTTTCTCGCAGCGCTGACTTCGGCGGTATCAATGCTCGAGATGATAACGTCTTCGCTGCTGGGAATGACCCGCTGGTCGCGCAAGAAAGCCACGATTATAGCCCTCAGCCTGATATTCATGATAAGTATCCCCTGTTCTCTTGCGCTGGGCCGTCTCAGCGGTGTCACCATCACCGGCCGCAATCTTTTTGACTTCTGCGACTATATTTCGGCAAATGTCATTCTGATAGTCTGCTCTTTCTTCACGGTTTTGTGCGTGGGTTGGAAAATCAAGAAAGAAGAATTCAATGACCTTGTGGGTGGGAGCTTCAGGGACAAGACTCCCAAGTGGCTGGTAAATGTGGTCTATTACACGATAAAATGGGCAGCCCCGCTGGTGATTCTGGCCATTGTGCTCACATCAATTCTTCTCAAATGAAAATGGTTGTAGAATGGTAGAGATTTATTATATTTGCGTTTTGCCGAACTTTTTTCGAAAAATATCAAATAAAATAGTTTAAAAATGAAAAATTACACAACAGACAAGGTCCGCAATGTCGTCTTGCTTGGGGGAACCCGCAGTGGTAAGACCACCTTGGCCGAGACCATTATGTTCGAAGGCAAGGTTATTGACCGCCGCGGTACAATCGAAGGTAAAAACACAGTATCGGACAACACTGAAGTTGAGCAGCTTTATCAGCGTTCCATCTATTCGACTCCGTTCTATGCAGAGTTCATGGACCACAAGCTCAATTTCATCGACGCTGCCGGTGCAGACGATTTCATTGAGGGTGTAATCCTTGGTCTCAATGTGTGCGACACCGCCATTATGGTGGTTAATGCAGGTCAGGGCGTTGAGGTTGGTACCGAAATTCACGGCCGCTACGTTGAGCAGTACAAGAAACCCATGATTATCGCAGTGAACCAGCTCGACACCGAGAAGGCCAACTGGGACAACACTCTGGATACCCTCCACCAGTCATTCGGTTCGAAGGCTGTTGCCGTACAGTTCCCCGCAAATCCCGGAATGGAGTTCAACAGCATCATCGACGTTCTCAAGATGAAGATGTACAAGTTCTCCGGTGAGGATGGCAAGCGCGAAGAGTGCGACATCCCCGCGGAATTCGAGGACAAGGCTATGGAGATGCGTGCCTCCCTTATGGAGATTGCAGCCGAAGGCGACGAGGCTCTGATGGAAAAATTCTTCGATGCGGGCGAACTCAGCGAGGAAGACCTCCACAAAGGACTCAACATCGGTATCGAGAAGGGTGACGTTTATCCCATCTTCTGCGTTTCCGCAAAGAAGGATATGGGCGTTAAGCGCATCATGGAGTTCCTCATCGAAGTTGCTCCCGCCCCCAAGGAGAATCCCGCAGGCCCCACTTCTCTGTTCGTGTATAAGACCTCTCTGGAGCAGCACCTCGGAGACGTTACCTACTTCAAGGTTGTTTCGGGCAAGATTACCGAAGGTCAGGATATGATTAACGTATCAAATGACGGCAAAGAGCGCATCACCACTCTCTATGCCGCAGCCGGCAAGAAGAAAGAGAAAGTTACCGAACTCGTGGCCGGTGACCTCGGATGTACCGTAAAGCTCAAGAACGTCAAGACCAACCAGACTCTCAACGCTCCCGGCAACGATACCGAGTTCCCTCCCATCGCATTCCCTCCCGCAAAATACCGTACCGCCATCAAGGCTACCGATGAGAAGGATGACGAGAAACTCGGCGAAGCCCTCAACCGCGCCGCTGCAGAGGATCCCACAATGCGTATCGAATACAGCAAGGAACTCCGCCAGACCATCATCAACGGTATGGGTGAGCAGCATATCAATATCCTCAAATGGCATCTCAACAACGATTCCAAGATAAACATCGAGCTCTTCGCGCCCAAGATTCCCTATCGCGAGACCATCACCAAGGTCGCTACCGCCCAGTACCGTCACAAGAAGCAGTCCGGTGGAGCAGGCCAGTTCGGTGAGGTTCACCTTTTGGTGGAACCCATCGTGGAAGGTGTGGAGCCTACCGGCAAATTCAAGATTGACGGCAAGGAAACCCAGCTCACCATCAAGGGTAAAGAGGAATTCACCCTCGACTGGGGCGGCAAGTTCGAATTCTACAACTGCGTTGTAGGTGGAGCCATCGACGCCAGCTTTATGCCCGCCATCAAGAAGGGTCTCATGCAGAAAATGGAAGAGGGTCCCCTCACCGGTTCGTATGCCCGCGACATCCGCGTTTATGTATATGACGGTAAGATGCACCCCGTTGACTCGAAGGAAATCGCCTTCATCATCGCAGCCCGCAACGCCTTCAAGGAGGCCTTCAAGATTGCCGGTCCCAAGATTATGGAGCCTATCTATATGGTAGAGATTATGGTTCCCGGCGACTGTATGGGTGACGTTATGAGCGATATCCAGAACCGTCGCGGTATCATCGAAGGTATGGGCAGCGAAAAGGGATTCCAGGTGCTCAAGGCCCGCGTTCCCCTCGCAGAGCTCTACCGCTACTCCACCACTTTGAGTTCGATTTCGAGTGGCCGCGGAACATTCACAATGGAGTTCATCGAGTACCAGCAGGTTCCTATGGACGTTCAGGAGAAGCTCCTCAAGGCTTACGAGGAAGAATCGAAGGAAGAAGAATAGTTTGTTTCCATTTTGTCAATATCTGGGGGCTGGGTCTGAATGGCCCGGCCCCCTTTTTTACAGACTATGATAAAGGCAACCGGCATAGAAAAATCGTTCGGCAACCTGA
>JABUTP010000010.1 GCA_021443625.1 Bacteroidales bacterium
AAAAACAAACATAAAGAATTTTTGCAATTAATTTTAAACAGCTTCTTAATAACCGGGATTTTGTTGATTTCTTATCTGCGGATTGGCGTCTATCTCGGCCTGGGGGATGGGCCATACCCAGAATTTGTCGGATGCGCTCTTCTCGAGGAACTCGGTATTTGTACCACCGGCATTGTTGATAATCTGGTCGTCCTGGGCACGGCTTCTCTTCAGGCCATCGCCCCACCGTCTGAGGTCGGAAAGACGGAATCCTTCACCGAAGAGTTCGCGGGCCCTTTCGTCCTTAATCTGCTTCAAGAGGTTGTCGCCAGTGTAAGAGACTATCTTGCCTCCGGGGATTCGCTTGCCCTTAAGTTTGTTGAGATATTCGTTTGCCTTGACTTCATTGCCGGCCTTTGCGTATGCTTCGGCTGCAATCAGGTACTGTTCCGCTATCCTGAAAGGCTTGATTTTGTGCTGGTATGTCGAAGAGGCGCCCGTGCCGTCCATAAGTTCGGGGTTGCCCGGGAATTTGGTGAACATATATACGTCTCCGGTGATGGTTCCATAAGTCAGGGTCTTGAAAGTGAACCAGTTCTGGAATCTGAGGTCTTCTTCGTCAAAGAGTTCGACAATCCATTGCTCGGGGATATAGTTCGGGCTGAACGTACCATTTGAGTTCTCCTTGATGTAGTCGTATTCATACGATGAGGCGAGGGATGTGGGATATTCAGACCAGAACTGCAGAATGCACTCGGCACCGCTGTCATTTACAAAAACCTTGATGAAATCGTCGCTGTTGTCCACGAGCGGATATTTACCGCTGTCTGCAAGGGCAGACGCAATCCGGGCAGCCGTGTCCCATTCTCCCTTGAGCAGCGCCATTCTCGCTTTGAGCGCACTGACCACGTCAACATTGAAATATTGCGATCCGGCTTTTGTCGCAACACCCGACAACAGCGGTTCTGCCACAGCAAGGTTGTCCTCTATATACTTGTAAGTGTCAGCCAGCGAAGATCTGCCTTTATAGGTCGATGGATCGGAAGGTGTGGTGAACTGCTCATCGAGAAGGATGAGTCCCATTTCAGAAGAGGCTGAAGCCGCATCATATACGGGGCAGAACTTGTCAACAAGGCTGTACATCGCATAAGCCTTGGCGAAAGCGCATTCTCCGCGGTACAACTCCAGGGTTGCCCTGTCATCGGCAGAGAGGTCTCCCGCCTCAAGCTTGTCAATGCCGTCTATCAGGAAGTTTGCAAGGGTCACAACGTAATAACTGTCGCCCCAGAGCGATTCAAGATTTGAGAAGGTGGACCTCAACTCCCATTTGTAATATTCTCCGTTCCTGTTTCCGAAAGTGATGGAGGCGTGGAAAGAGTCGGCCATCAGTTCCGTGAGGTAGATGGGCGCCCCGGATGCCAGGTTTGTGCGGATGTTGGTATAAAGGTTATACCGGAACTTGGCAGCATCGCTTACGCTGTGCAAAGCATTGCCCGTGGCAATGGAATTTTCCGGAGACAGGTCAAGATTGCAGGCAGTGACTGAGAATAACACTGCAAACAGTAATATAATCTTTTTCATATTGCTCTCAATTTAGAATGTTAACTCGGCGCCGAAGACAATTTGTTTGGTGTTGGGATATTTCCCCGAAGCCGTAATGGCATCTATCTCAGGGTCAAACCCCTGCCACTTAGTGAAGGTGAGCAGGTTACGTCCCGAAACATAAACCTTTGCGCCTGTCATTGTCTTGCTGCCTATGAACAAACTCTTCGGGAGACTGTACGACAACTGAGTGTTCTTCATACGGACAAACGATGCGTTGTCAATGAAACGGCTGTCGTGCTTGATCGGTTCTCCGTACTTTGGAATATCGGTAATCTGTCCCGGTGTGGTCCAGATGTTCTTCATCCTGCGCGTCATGTTGCTCTCATCCGAGAATGAAGGATTCTCCACGAAGTAACGGTCGTAGTTTTCCATATATTTGCCGAACACTCCCGAGAAAGACGCGTTGAAAGTGAGGTCTTTCCAGCGCAGGTTCAGCGATGCACCGCCGGAGAACGGGGCAAATCTGTTTTTGCCGATGAACACCGCGTTGCTCTCCGAGTATTCTTTGGTAAGGTTTCCATCCTTGTCGCGCCATATCTGCTTGCCGTTGACCGGATCGACTCCGGCATATTCCACAAGGAAATATTCACCATAGGGCTTGCCGACCTGAAATTTGAGACCCGTGCTTCCGTCAACGAACTCATCCCGTCCGTCATAGAGCTCGGTTATGACATTGTTGTTGTAGTTCATATTCGCATTGATGCCGAAATACCAGTCGTTTGTGTTTATTATGTCAAATCCCAGCTCAACATCAATACCGCGGTTCCTCATGCTGCCGACATTGCCCCAGCCGCCGGAAAATCCCGTTTGGTATGAATAGGGAATATACATCAGCATGTCGCGGGTGTTCTTGTTGTAGAACGATACGTCGAAGTCCATTACATTGAACAGCCGTCCGTTGATACCGATATTCAGAGACTCTATGGTCTCCCACGTGAGGTTGGGATTATCGACCGAATTTAGGCGCCAGGAGGTCTCCCCATCGTAGATGGTGCCCGTGGAGACAAGTCCCAAAGAGAGATAATTGTCTATCCCGGAGTTTCCCGTGGTACCGTAAGAAGCCTTCATCTGCAACTTGTCAATCCAGGAAACGTCTGACAGAAATGCTTCTCTCTTGACGTTCCACATCGCTCCTGCGGAGAAAAAGTTTGCGTATCTCCTGTTCTGGCCGAAGAGTGATGAGCCGTCCGTCCGGAATGTACCGTCAATGAAATATTTATTGTTGAAGTCGTAGGAAGCCCTGAAGAAGAATGAGTTGTAGGCGATGTCGCTGCTCGAGTAAGTCGGCATTCCGGCTGTCGTTCCCTGTGAGAGGGTGCTCATCCTCACATCCGTGTGTCCTGTGGTATATGCCGAGAAGTATTGGTTGCGGGAAACTATTGATTCCTGACCGGCAAGAATGTCGAAGTTGTGTTTCGATGCAATGTCAAACTTGTACTCGACGGTGTTTGTCGATGTCAGTCTGTAGAACCTTTCAAATGCCTCTTCCACGGTAGGGGTGAGTGAACTGTTTTCGTCGGGGAGAACCTTTCCCGTATAGCGGTAGTCATACCAGTCAACGGCTTGTGCCGCACGGATGATAAGCCCCTCTACGGGTGTAATCTCCTGATACATGTTTGAATTTGACCGAATTGTGTTTTTCACTGTCGGCTGAATCCTCATTCTGAAGAAATAATTCTGCATCCCGAGGTCGCTGATGTAAGTCTGTTCTTCGCCGTAGCCGATGAACTTGCCGCTGTCATCCGTCTTTATCTCGTAAGGTACTGCATACGGGAGCGCCCAAGCCGCGATATTCATAGGGTTGTAATATCCCGTACCGGTGGTTGAGTATCCTGCAGTCTGATAATCCTGGTATGTACCCGTGATGTTTACGCCAACCTTCAGCCAATCGTTGACCTTGACGTTGATATTGCTTCTGACATTGTATCTGCCAAGATATGAGAAATATTCCACTCCGGTCTGATTGAATGCGCCGAGCGATACGAAATAGTCTGTCTTGTTTGTCCTCCCGGAGACAGACAGATCTCCTTTCCAAGTCGGGGCATTGCTTCTGAGAATCCATTCTTTCCAGTCCGTCCCGATATTGTTGGAGATGCGGAAATCTTTCAGTTTCTGGAATTGGGCATTATCCTTCAAGGCGGGCATAATCGTTTCGCGGAAACTGAACCACTCTTCGGAATTCATAAGATCCATCGAAAAATTGGCCACATTTGACAAACCGTATGATGCGGACGCCTGCACCGTTGCCTTTTCGGTCTTGCCTTTCCTGGTGGTGATGAAAATCACACCATTTGCGGCACGGGATCCGTAAATGGCGGTGGAGGATGCATCCTTCAGAACCGTCATAGTCTCGATGTCGTTTGGATTCAACGCGTTGAAGATGGTCGATTCAACGGGGCTTCCGTCCAGTATAAACAAAGGGGCATTGGAAGCATTGATGGAATTGATGCCCCTGATACGCATGCTTACCGATGTGCTTGGCTCGCCCGATGAGCTGAATACCTGAAGTCCGGCCACCTTTCCCTGCAGAATATCACCGCTGCTGGCTGCCGAAACTGCGGCAAAGGTCTGCTGGTTGACGGTTGAGGCGGAGCCGACAATGGAGCTGATCTTCTTTGCGCTTCCATAACCCACCACCACTGCATCCTCTATGAGGCTGGTATCCGGCAGAAGGGCAACATTCACCTCGTTCCCGTCTCCGACAGTCACTTCTTTGACGAGGTAACCGATGTAAGAGAACACGAGGACATCCCCCTTCCCCGCTTCAATGGTGTATCTGCCTTTGTCATCACTTTCCACACCGGAGGTTGTCCCTTTCCTGAACACTGCCACGAACGGAATCTTTTCTCCGTTTTCGTCAACGATTGTACCGGTGATGTTTCTGACCCCTTGCAAGTTGGGCTGCGCGGACAATAATACCGTGCTGAACATCAGTACTGTGAAGAATAGTTTTTTTAGCATAGGTTATAATTTTGAACTTTATTTCCAACTTGCGTCAGTTTATTGGTGAAAACTGACGCATATATCCTTTTCTCATAAGATTTGTAGCAAAATGCGGCAACAAGATAGTTATTATTGAACACTTTGCAAAATAAATACGCGCCTGATGGAACACTTTTTTCAAAATCATTGCGGATTGGAATTATTTTGAATAACTTTCCATCGATTTTTCGTTCAAAACGAAAACACCATGGACAAAATAAAGGAACTGATTGCTTCGACATACAACGAATGCGAATACCCCGTCTGCCTCAGTCAGGCACGGGAGTGGGCTTCGAGCCGTCCGTTTGAGGGGCTGACGATACTGGACGCCACCCCCGCCTTCCGCAACACGCTGGTAAAGCACCTGGCACTCATCGCCGCAGGCGCACGGCTCATTGTGGGACGCGACGCCGAGGGGCACCTCTGCGACCCCAGAATCATCAATCTGCTGCAGGAAAGCGGCATTCCGATAGTATCCGCGGCTGAACGGCAGTCGGAGGATGTCGATGTGATACTCGACTGCGCCGCATCGTTCATCCATTGGGAGGCACGGCTGGGGGCCGTGGAACTCACCCGCAGCGGCGTCCCCAAGTACGAACTGAAGAATAAGCCGCTGCTTGTGGCAGACAGCGGCCAGATAAAGACCATCGAGACGAGTCTCGGCACCGGAGAAGGATATTTCAGGGCTATGGCCCAACTCGGCTACACCGACTGGAACGGCAGAAAAGTCGTAATCTTCGGCAGCGGAAAGGTCGGCACGGGACTGATTATCTATGCGAAGAAATATGGTGCGGAAGTTACCGTCATAACCAAGCCCGACTCCGTCACACCGCAGATTGAGAAGATGGCAGCACGGATTGTGGATTGCGACAACCTGCCCGAGGTTGCGGCGGCGCTGAAGGATTCGTATGCCGTGGTCACTGCCACCGGAGTGGCCGGAGCGCTCTCACACCCCTCAGTGGCAAAAGCCCTTTACGACTCCCACGCCATCCTGGCAAATATGGGCGTTGAAGACGAATTCGGGTCCATAATGCCACCAGAGCGCGTCCTGGAGGGAAAGAAGGCATTGAACTTCATTTTGGAGGAGCCCACCCACCTGAAGTATATCGATGCCACAATGGGGCTGCACAATGAAGGTGTGGCATACCTGATGAATCACCGCGACATCGCCGCACCTGTTGACCCGCCGCTGGAGATTGAAGAGAAACTGCTGAATATCACCCGACAGAGGGGATGCATCAGCGAAGAGTTGAGAACAGTTCTTTCTTTGACAGGAAAATAGGTTCCAATGCCGTCTTGTCAGCCGCCACCCCCTGTGGAAGACAGACGGAACACGAATATCCTTTGCCGTAACTCCAGGAAAAAACCGAAGCCCTGCCCTCCGGTTCGCCCAGCGCAGCAATATCGTCCGCAAGTCCCTCTCCGGTGAACTTGAGAAAAGCTTCTTTCCGCGTCCAAAGTTCGGCAAACCCGGACTTTTGGAACTGACATTCGCCACCCTCCGCAGTAGCGGCATCGGCTATTTCCAGCCGATTAAGTTCCGCCTCAGAAAACACCGCCCGGGCCAACTGGCCGTCACAGGAATCGAAACACTCCACATCTATTCCCACTGGGCAGTCCGCAACCACACAGGCAACAGCCTCGCGGCAGTGGCTGAGATTGAAGTGCAGCGAAGGATTGTCAGCAAAAAAAGGCTTCCCGCGGGAAGCGAAAGATATCCACGGCAGCGGTTGCCCGTCGGTTAAGCCGCACCCGTAGCGCAGAAGCAGTTCCGCCACTGCGGACAACCGCCTGTCCAAAGAAAAACGGAAACGGGAAATCCGCTCCCTCCGCAGGTCGGTAAGGGACTGCGCAACGTCGGCAAGATCCGCATCGGAAAAGCCGTCCATATCTTCAAAAATATAGACCGCCGGGCACATCTGCCTACTGGATATTGAACATCTGGTCCAGGCCGGTAAGGTCAAAAACCTCACGGATGGTGGGACACATCCCCACGATGGAGAGTTGCACGCCGTTCTTCTTGCAGTTCTTCAGAAGCCACACGAAACACCGTAGGCCGCTGCTGCTTATATAAACCAGATCATTTATTGCAAGAATCAACTTCTTGCTTGCCGACGAAAGAGCGTCCTGGACATCCTGATCGAGACTTCCTGCCGCCAGAGTGTCCAAACGGCCTTTCATTGTAAGAACATTTTCGTTGTCAAGGCTACTGACTGAATAACTGAAATCCATTTTGAATCAGATTATGGTTGGGGGCTTCAAATTTACAAAAAAATCATCTCGTTGTGCCATATTCGCGAAGAAACCCCCTGTCGGGATAATTTGCAAAATAGGTGGAATCCATATAGACGCCGAAGGTGGTGACGTTATGCAATCCCATTGAGGCATAAGTTTCAAGGTCCGCCTCGAACACCTCCCTGTGCCATGGGATGCGGACTGCAGGCTTCTTCCAGTTGCTGAACAGGGAAGCATCCAGCCAGTATTCCAGAATCACGGCGTCCTCCGTCCCGAAGACTTCAATGTTTTCGCGCAGATGGCGCAGATAATCGCCGTGCGTTATCCCCCTGCCGTAGGGGCGCGGAGAGAAAGCGTTCTCCTCCCGCAAAGGGCGGTCCCACACGCGGTAGAATGGGGCAAACTCCAGAAAAATGCCATCCGCCGGAGCCACCTTTCGCGGGGCGGACATAGTGCCGATGTAGGCCAGATGGGCCAGCCTTGCCTGCGGATCGACCTCGCGTATGGCCCGTATCATTGAGTTTTCGACAATAAGAGCCTGCTCGCTCTGCGAAAGGTCGCGGCACAAAGGGCAGCAGCACATCGGCTTGTTGTCGTCAACCCAGAAATAGTAACGGTGGTTGTCGGATGGGAGAAGCGCTGCGTAGCGCCTGGCGTTTGCCGCTATGGTGTCCAGAGCGGCGGGGCTGTGGGCGCAGCAGTTGTAGTCGGCTATGCGTCTGCCGGTTGAGTCCATCCTGAACATTGTGGAATCGACATCAAAAAGGGATCGCGGAAGGAGTTCGCTCATCGCGTGCAGCTGGTGTTCCACCGCAATGCCGTAGCGCCTGCAATCCGCAAGGAAACGCTGTCCCTTTTCCGACCCGGTGAAGGCAAGCACCTGCTGCGGAGTTATGTGCGTGCCGATGGTGTTGATGCCGCTGTCGTGGGCCAGCGCGGCCCAGTCCACACTCTCAAGGTCATCCACGGAAAGCACTATGCCCCGCATTGCCTCCTCCGCCGGCTTTCCGCAGCCGGCCGCCGTCAGCAGCACCGTCAGTATTACGATTATCTTTTTCATTATCACAATTCTGTTTCTTTCAGCAATGCACCATATTTCGGGAGTCGAACGAAGGTACAACGAATTTGGCAAAATAGATTCATTGACAAAATATTTTTGTACCTTTGTTGTTCTCCACTGAACGTCAGTAAAAACATAACCTATGGATTTCAAGAATCTGCACAAAGCCCACCCCTGGCACGGCATCTCTCCGGGAGACCTCACCCCGGAGGAAGTACGTTGTTTTATCGAAATAGTCCCCACCGACACAGTAAAATACGAAGTTGACAAGGAGACGGGGTATCTTTCCATAGACCGCCCGCAGAAATTTTCGAATATCGTCCCCGCGCTGTACGGATTCATCCCGCGCACCCTCTGCGCGACACATACCGCAGAACTCACCAACAAGGCCGTGGCACGCTTCGACATCGAAGGTGACGGTGACCCGCTCGACATCTGCGTTCTCACCGAGAAGGACGTGACCCACGGTGACGTGCTGGTGCGTGCAATCCCCATCGGAGGCATCCGGCTCATAGACACGGGCCAGGCCGACGACAAGATTATCGCCGTGCTCAAGAACGATGCGATGTACACCCAGTACGCCGACATCAACCAGCTCCCGATGGCCGTGGTAAGGCGTCTGGTGCATTACTTCACCACTTATAAGGACATTCCCGGTGACGTCAAGAAGCGAACCGAATTCGTGAATCTCTACGGAGCCAACGAAGCCCACGAGGTAATCCGCCGCTCGATGCAGGACTACGACGAGAAGTTCGTGGAGGGGAAATGAATAAGAAAGTTGCATTATTGGCTATTGCGGTTCTCCTCCTCGGAGGATTGCGTGCAGGGGCCTGCACCACCGCGGTGATAAGCGCCAGGGCAAGTGCCTCCGGCCGGCCGATGCTTTGGAAGCAGCGTGACAGCGACCACGAATGGAACCACATCGGGTATTTCAAGGGCGAAAAATACGGCTTCACCGCTCTGGTCAATTCGGATGGTGAAATTCCCGCCACTTCCATCTATGCGGGTGCCAACGAAGTGGGGTTTGCCATTATGAACAATGTATCCTACAACCTCTCTTCCAACGATTACGACAATCCTCAGAAAAACGGTTCCACAATGATGGAGGCGCTGGGCGTATGCCGCACTCTGGATGATTTCGAAGCCTTTCTCAAGGCATTGCCCTTTCCCTACCCCGTCGAGTCCAACTTCGGAGTGATTGACGCCGAAGGGGGAGCTGCCTATTTTGAGGCAGGCAACACGGGGTTCACACGTTATGACGTGGATGACACTGAGGAGGGATATCTCTGCCGCACCAACTTTTCACTCAGCGGCAGGGAGGATGACGGCAGCGGCTATATCCGCTACGAAACCGTGACTCAGCTGTTTGCCGAAGCCGACGGAAAGTTCACCCCCGACTGGTGCTTCAGCGTCCCCGCCCGCTCGTTCCGCCACTCCCTTACGGGCATTGACCTTGCCGACATCCCCGACTCCGCACTGGGCAGCGGTATGGTTCACGACAGGGACTACATTCCCCGTCCCTCCACCACCGCCTGCGTTGTGATAGAGGGGGTTACCCCCGATATGAAATGCGACCAGAGCCGTATGTGGTGTGCCGTGGGTTACACGCCGGTGACATACGCCATTCCGGTGTTCATAGCCGCAGGAGAGAATATTCCAGAGTGCTTTGTCCTCGATGAAGAGCACAAGGCCCCCGCTTCGCGCATATCGATGGAACTCAAAGGGATTGCTTATCCCGTGAAACGGGGCAGCGGGCCCAATTATCTGCACTACACCCTGCTCCGCAGCAGAATCGCCCCTCTGGTGGCGGAGGCGGAAGCGGAGGAATTCAGACAGGCTGCCCGTTTCCTCAAGAAATGCGGGGACAACGTCACTCCCCAGAATGCCGAAGAATTCTACGGCAAAATGATGAAGCGTTTTGAAAGATATTGCGACAAAGTCCACTCTCAGATGGCCTCGTGGCAATAAATTGCATATTATGGGGGACCGCACTCCGCCCCTGTCCTACCGTTCGGAGACACAACCTTCCAGATAGCCTTTTTACTAATATGACCTTTACCCCCTGGACACTGTTCACTGACCTCGGCATCATTGCGATATTGCTGCTCATCGGAAAACTGCTCAGAGTTTATGTAAAACTCTTTCAGAAGCTGTTCATCCCTCCCAGTATCATTGCCGGCGCCCTGGGCTTGCTGCTCGGTCCCGGAGGGTTTGACATTCTCCCCTTTTCAAACCAGCTCGGAGTATATCCCGCAGTCCTGATAACTTTCATTTTCGGAGCGCTCCCGCTTTCAACCTCCACGGTCAGGGGGAAAGATGTCTTCCGCGGGGTTGGCGCCACCTGGGCATACTCCCAACTCGGAATCCTGCTTCAGTGGGGCGTTATGGGACTGCTTGGCTTCACCCTGTTCAGATGGCTCTGGCCTTCGCTCAACGATGCCTTCGCAATTATGCTCCCCACCGGTTTCTATGGCGGACACGGCACCGCGGCGGCCATCGGGGAGTCATTTGACAAATTGGGATGGTCCGAAGCGGCAAGTCTGGGAATGACCACCTCAACGGTGGGAGTCCTGCTCGCCATCGTAGGGGGACTTGCCATAGTAAAAGTCGCTTCACAGACCGGCAGGACCAACTACATTGCCGATTTCGACAATCTGCCGGACGAATTGCGCAGCGGGCTGGTACCGCCCGACGGCAACCGCGAGAGTTCGGGAGAACGCACCACATCCTCCATCTCCATTGAGTCCCTCACCTTCCACTTTGCATTGGTGCTGCTCGCCGCCTTCGGCGGGTGGATTCTTTGCAAAGGGGTGAAAACCGTGGTGCCGTCATTAGAGTTTCCCGTCTATTGCTGTTCATTCATTGCAGGTCTGGTGTTCAAGCTGATATCCGACAATACCAGGATTTCCAACTACATTGACAAGCCCACCATATCGTCCATAAGCAATCTCAGCGCCGACCTTCTGGTGGCATTCGGCATTGCCTCGATTCGGCTCGAAGTGGTGGCAAAGTATTGGCTGCCGCTTACGATCCTGTTGGTAACAGGCACAATTATAACCTTTATCTGCGTGTTTTTCTTGAGCCGCCGGCTGTTCCGAGAGAACGGGTTCGAGAAGTCGATATTCGCCTGGGGCTGGTGGACGGGCACGATGGCTATGGGCATCGCCCTGCTCCGCATATCGGACCCCAAGCAGGAAAGCCCCACTCTGGGAGACTTCGCGCTGGCCTATCTCCCCTGCGCACCGGTTGAAATTCTGATAATCTCTCTGGCACCCATTATGTACGCCGCCGGGAACGGCCTTTGGTTCTCTATAGGATGTATGGTCCTGGCCGCTCTGGTAATCGTGCTGAGCCGTATTCTGGGATGGTGGAAGAAGTGAGAGCCCGATTTGCAGTACATTCGTAGGCATTTGGGTAACATTAGTCCAATCTCTTCTCTTCAGAACTTCGTATATTTGTGCTATGAACGCTATTAAACCAATGATATTGTCCTTAGCCGCGACAGTGTGCGCACTGTCCCTTGCAGCCGAGCCTTACAGATACCATTTTGACAACCCTGCCGGAACGTGGGAGGAGTGCCTGCCCCAGGGAAACGGGCGTTTGGGAGTGATGGCCGACGGCGGCACCAACCGCGAGAAAGTGGTGCTGAACGAGATTTCAATGTGGTCCGGCAGCAGGCAGGACACCGACAACCCCGATGCGATAATGTCAATCGGAGAGATTCGCCGCCTGCTGTTCGAGGGGAAAAACGACGAAGCCCAGGCGCTGATGTACAAGACTTTCACTCCCAAAGGGGTGGGCAGCAACGGCGGCAAGGCCTACGAACGCCCCTACGGATGCTACCAGCTGTTCGGCAACCTCCGGTTCGACTACGACATGGAGGGAGACGTGAGTGGTTACCGGCGCGAATTGGACTTGGCCACAGCCATCTCCACCACTACTTATTCACAGGGTGGAACCGACTTCAGAAGAGAGAGTTTTGTATCCTACAGCGACGATGTGGCAGTTATCCGATATACGGCCAGCCACAGGGGCGCCTTAGGGTTTTCCATAAGGATGGATCGCAAATCCAACATAGAGCAGCGCCCTTCGTGGGACCCGGTGTGCCGCGCGGAGAAAGACGTCCTGCTGTACCACGGCCGGCTTTGCGCCGGAACGGAAGCGCCGGATGAGCCGGAAGCCCAAGGCACCCGCTATATGGGCAAGGTCAAGGTCATCCTGCCCAAGGGGGGCGACCTTTCAGCCGAAGGGGATTGTCTCAAGGTTGCCAATGCCTCAGAAGTCATCGTGCTGGTGGGTATGGCCACCGACTATCTGGGCGGGGAAAGTTTTGCAGAAATGCTTGACCGGCAGGTTGCCGATGCCGCCCGCAGATCTTTCCGCTCGCTCCGCAGACGGCATATCAGAGAGTACTCGGAATTGTTCGGCCGCGTGGAGGTCGATTTCGGCCACAATCACGAAAGGGAGGCGCTCCCCATGGATCGTCGTCTCGCCGCATTCGACCGCGACCACGAAGACCCTTCGCTCCCCGCTCTTTACTATCAGTTCGGACGCTACCTGCTCATCTCCGGCACCCGCCCCGGAACCCTTCCCCCCAACCTTCAGGGGCTCTGGGCATACACCATAAAGACACCGTGGAACGGCGATTATCACCTTAACATCAACCTGGAGATGAATTATTGGCCTATGGAGAGCGGCAACCTCGGCGGACTGCACAGGGCGCTGACCGATTGGGTCAAAAGTCAGGTGGAAAGCGGTCGTCACACCGCCAGGGTGTTCTACAATGCCCGAGGCTGGGTGACGCACACTCTGGGCAACTTATGGCAGTACACCTGCCCCGGGGAAGGCCCTTCCTGGGGCGCCACCAACACCTGCGCAGCCTGGCTTTGCCAGCAGCTATACCGCCATTGGCAATATGCTCCGGACCGCGACTATCTCGAGGAAATATACCCCATAATGAAGGAAGCCGCACTGTTTTTTGTGGATATGCTGGTTGAAGACCCGGGCAGCGGCTACCTGGTGACCGCCCCCACCACCTCTCCCGAGAACTCTTTCTATCTGCCAAACGGCAACAAAGCCAATGTAGTGGCCGGCTCCACGATGGACAACCAGATTATCCGCGAACTGTTCACCAATGTTGTGGAGGCGGCCGGTGTGCTGGGGGACAGCGACAGGCTCTGCGACACCCTTTCGATGATGAAAGCGCGTCTGAAACCCACCACCATAGGGGATGACGGACGCATTATGGAATGGATGGAGCCCTATCCCGAAACCGCCAGGGACCACCGCCACGTGTCACATCTCTACGGCCTCTACCCAGGCGATGAGATTTCAATGACTCGCACTCCCGCCCTTGCCGAGGCCGCCCGCCGGTCGCTCATTGTGCGGGGCGACGTCAGCACCGGATGGTCCATGGCCTGGAAAATAAATTTCTGGGCACGCCTTCACGACGGCGAACACGCCTACAAACTGCTCACCGACCTGCTCCACCCCGCAGCGTCAACCGGCACCGACTACAACCGCGGCGGAGGCTCCTACCCCAACTTGTTCTGCGCCCATCCGCCTTTCCAGATTGACGGCAATTTGGGTGGTGCGGCAGGCATTGCGGAGATGCTGGTGCAGAGCCACGAAGGGTTCATAGAACTTCTGCCCGCCCTGCCGGCAGCGATGAAAGACGGCTCCTTCAGGGGACTTGCGGTACGCGGCGGAGCCGTGGTCAGCGCCGACTGGAAAGACGGCCGCCTCACCAAAGTCAGGCTGAAGGCCACCCACGACGGGGAATTCTTCATCAAGGGAGTGACCGACGCTCCCGTCCGCCTTGCCAAAGGGCGCACAAAACGATGGAAAATCCGCTGATAGCCAGACTTCGTCCAGGCATCTCGGCCGCTATCGGCCACTTTTTTGGAAGAACAATGCAGATTTTCTCTATTTTTTGTTTCATAATAAAGAAAAAGGACTATATTTGCAGTCCCAAAAGGGAACGGGATGTGGCGCAGTTGGCTAGCGCACCACGTTAGGGACGTGGGGGTCGCTCGTTCGA
>JABUTP010000110.1:0-5222 GCA_021443625.1 Bacteroidales bacterium
TCCTGCAACTCTCCCTCTCGTACATCTTATGATATCCCGCATAAAAGAATACCTTGCCTCGGACTGGACCGCCTTCGAAACGTTGTTTGCGGAAGCGTTGGCCTCTGACGTTACTCTCCTCAATCAGATAAATGCATATTTGTGCCAGAGGAGCGGCAAACAGCTGAGGCCGATGCTGGCCTTGCTGTCGGCAAGAATGTGCGCTCCGCAATGCAACTGCCGCACGATGGCGTGTGCCGTAGGTGCTGAGATGATACACACTGCAACCCTGCTTCACGACGATGTGGCGGACAATTCCGACCTGCGCAGGGGCGACCTTTCGGTAAAGGCCGCTTTTTCGCCCGCGGCCTCGGTGCTGATGGGGGATTTCTGGCTGGCCCGCGCCATGGAGACGGTGCTTAAGGATTGCCGTCTGACCGAAGTGGGTGATTTTGCCAAATGTCTTGCGGAGTTGTCGGAAGGGGAACTTTTCCAGATGGAAAAGGCGGAGTCGCTGGATACGACAGAGTCCGATTATTACACCATAATAGACCATAAGACGGCAGCCCTGTTCAGGGCGGCAATGTGCAGCGGCGCCCATTCAGTAAATGCCTCGGATGAGGATGTGGAGCGGGTTCGGGCCTACGCAACACATCTGGGGCTGGCGTTCCAGATAAGGGACGACATTCTCGATTATTCCCACGAAACGGCGGTGGGCAAACCTACCGGTCAGGACATTCGGGAGGGTAAAATCACCCTTCCACTCATTGGCGCGTTCCGTAATGCCGACAGCGGAGAGTCCCAACGTATGTTGGAAGCCATCAAAGAGGGAAGATACGAAGGGGTGGAAGATTTCGTGGCCCGCTGTCGCGGCAACGAATACGCCCAGAAGGCGTTGGAAGACGAAACGGCAAAAGCCATAGATGCCATAGCCGGATTCAGAAACGAAGGCGCCCGGCAGTTGCTCGAAGATCTGGCCCGCCTACTCTGCTTCCGCGCGAAGTAACTCCGCAGCTGCCTCAAGCTGTTTGTAAAATTCCTCTCCGAATGCGGCGGTTATGGGGGTGCGCAGGAATTGATAAACCAACGTCCCATCCCTTTTCCCTTTTTCAAATGCGCAGCGGCAAAGGTCCCAGCGATGGAGATTGAGGGCCTTGAGTCCGTTGGAAAGCACCGACACCCGGATGGGGTAGAGGCGGCAGGAGATGGGTTTCACAAAGCTGCACAACCCTTTGCAGTGGGCCCTCTCCACGGCGCAGAAAACACTGCCGTTCTCAAAGAGAGTGAATGCGCAGGGCATATCGGTATTCTCCAGCACCGTATCCAGCCCCTGCGCCTTGCGTTCGGCGCGGCTGAGCGGCATCAGCGGTGTGACCATATCCCCGTCGCGGTCAATCTCAAAGAAGCCTGTCTTGTCCACGGCTTCCCGTCCCGACTGACACATAAAAGGGGAATAAACGGGGAAGGCTGCTTCGAGAGAATCCGCTTCTTCTTCCGTGAGGGGGGCGCCACTGTCCCCTACCACACAGCAGGCTCCGCGACAGGTTTCGTAGTCACACGAGAAGTGTTCGGTAAGGATTTCGCTGGAAACGAGGCAGTCATCAATTTGAATAATCATAGTGGCTTTTGTTTGCAGCGAAGATACATTTTTTTTAACTTTGTAGTCAGTTGTTTTGATTTTTTGGCACAGATTGTGCCCTTACCTTGACAAATACACAGAAATGATATGAAAAAATTAGCATTGACACTTTCGGCAGTTCTCTTCTCGTTCATCGGATTCGCGCAGGATATGGAGACTGCAGTAAACAGCTACAACGAAGCAGCTACCCTTGTAAATGAGGGCAATCTCAGCGAGGCCCTTGCAAAATTCCTTGAAACCCGCACTATGGCCCTTGCCCTCGGTGAGGAGGCAGTGAATGTAGTTAACGACTGCCAGGATATCATTCCCCAGATTTATATGAAGCTCGGCGAGGCAGCAGCCGAAGAGAGCGATTTCGACAAAGCCATCGAGAATTTCAGGAACGTTATAGCCACCGCCACCGAGTATGACAACAACGCCGACGCAGTGGAGCGTGCCTCGAATCTTGTTCCCAAGATGCTTATGGCCAAGGGCGGCGCCCTCCTCAACAAAAAGGAATATGCCGCAGCTGCTCTTGCTTTCAACGAAGTTGCCGAGGCTGACCCCTCCAACGGCATTGCCCTCCTCCGTCTCGGAATGTGCGTGGCAGCCAGCGGTGACGTGGATTCGGCAGTGGTTGTCTATAACAGGGCAGCCGAAATCAGCCCCAACGTTGAGAAAGATGCAAAGAAACAGATTGCCAACATCTACCTCAAGAAGGCAATGGCTTCCCAGAAGGCTAAGGACAGCCGCAGCGCTCTCCAGTATGCACAGCTTTCGGCAGAGGCCAACGACACCGACAACGCCCAGAAACTCATCGGTCTCAACGCCTACAATCTCAAGCAGTGGACTGTAGCCATCGCAGGTTTCGAGGCATACCTCTCCATGAAACCCGGTGCCACCGACAAGGTTCAGATTCTCTATCAGCTCGGCGAGTCTTACAAGAACTCCGGCGACAACGCCAAGGCCTGCGGTTATTTCAAACAGATTGTGGATGATCCCAAGTTCGGCGAGTCTGCAAAATATATGGTAACTGACCTCAAATGCAAATAGAGCTCCTGGCTCCAGCAAAGAATAAGGAAATCGGCATCGCGGCTATCGACTGCGGTGCCGATGCCGTATATATCGCCGGCCCCGCCTTCGGTGCGCGCGAGGCCGCCGGCAATCCCGTAGATGACATCCGCCAACTGGCCGATTATGCCCATCGTTTTTCGGCAAAAGTGTATGCCACCGTCAACACCATCATCTACGAGGAGGAGTTGGACGAGGCCCGCAAACTTATCCGGGAACTATGGGAGGCGGGAGTTGATGCCATCATAGTGCAGGATCTGGCGGTAGCAATGATGGATTTGCCGCCCATAGAGCTGCACGCCTCAACCCAGTCTGCAATCCGCACCCCGGAACAGGCGGCGATGCTCGCTTCATTGGGTTTTACGCGGCTGATTCTGGAAAGGCAGCTTTCGCTGGAGGAAATCAGGAAAATAAGGGCGGCGGTCGGCTGCGAACTTGAGTTCTTCGTGCATGGCGCGCTGTGCGTCAGTTACAGCGGCAACTGCTACCTGAGCCAGTACCTCTCGGGCCGCAGTGCCAACAGGGGGAGTTGCATCCAGGCGTGCCGCTCGCATTACGACCTGGTCAATGCTGAAGGGCGGGTTCTGGTAAAGGACACTCCGCTGCTGTCGTTGAAAGATTACAAACTGGACGATTCCATAGGGGCCCTTGCCGATGCCGGAATCTGTTCGTTCAAGATAGAAGGAAGACTCAAAAACGCCTCGTACGTAAAGAATGTTGTAAGACATTACCGCAGGGTGATAGATGATTTCTGCGCCCAATCGGGCGGAAAATATTCCAAATCGTCTTCCGGGGCCATTGTCGGAGGGTTTGCCCCCTCCTGCCACGACTCCTTCAACAGGGGGTTCACTCCGCTGCTTATGGGGCGGGGAGGGAAAGAGAGTTCTACGCAGGGCGGCGTTTCCACCGGGTGGCACAGCGGCGAAAGCACCAAGTCGATAGGCAGTTTCGTCGGCACCGTCAAGGAGGTGAGAGGCAAATGGGTGACGATAGAGACCTCTTGTGGGCTTGCCAACGGCGATGGGTTGCTGTTCATCTCGGACAACGGCATGTCGGTGGGGATGCGGGCGGATGTGGCGGAGGGCAGCAGGGTTCTGCTCAAGGATACCGACCGGATAAAACCGGGGCAGAAGGTCTGGCGCAATTTCAACATAAAGTTCGAGAAATCCCTTGAAACCGATATGCCCCGCCGGCAGATAGATGCCGATGTGGCATTTTCGCCGGCTTCGGTGGTGGCCACGGACGAGGACGGCTTCAGGGTGGAGTTGAAACTGAGCGGGGATTATCCTCCCGCCATTCAGAAAGAAAAGGCCGCTGAAAACATAAGACAGCAACTTTCAAAGCATTCGGGCATCTATTCTTTCCATTGTACGAGCGTGGACGAAAGCGACCTCCGTTTTTACAGCGCGGCCCGACTCAATGCCCTCCGTCGGGAACTTGCGGAGGCTTTGGAGGAGGCCCGCCTCAACGATTTGGCACAGCGGCGCATCCATCACCGCACCCCCGGTGCCGTCCTTAAAACCGAGCGGGGCGCAATAGACTATAAGGGCAACTGCGCCAATTCGCTGGCCCGCAAATGCCTCTCTGAGCTGGGTTTCTCTGAAATCGGGGAGGCCTATGAACTCCGTCCGGTAAAAGGGGCGGAACTTATGAGGAGCCGGTATTGCATCCGCAGGGAGTTGGGACTTTGCCTCAAAAATCCGAAAGGGGCGGCGGAGAGAGGACCCCTGTTCCTGCTCAACAACGGCTGTCGTCTTGCCCTCACATTTGATTGCAAAAGATGTGAAATGATAGTACATTTGTAGGTTATATGAAATTCAGCGAGATACACGGCAACAAGGCGCTTGCGGAGAACCTGGTCAAGATGGTGGATACCAAACGGCTGGGCCACGCAATCCTTTTTTCCGAGCAGGAAGGGCAGGGGGCGCTGGCATTTGCAATAGCCTTGTCGCAATACATCAACTGCAGCAACCCTTCCGGCGGCGATTCGTGCGGGGAGTGTCTCTCCTGCCGCAAACATTACCGCCTGACCCATCCCGACCTGCACTTTGCCTTTCCCGTGAACGCTTCGAACTTCCTGTCGGATTCGGAGAAGAAAAAGCCGGTGAGTTCGTACTTTATGACGCAATGGAACGAGCTCGTGCAGCGCAATCCCTATTTTACCCCGGGAGAACTCTCCAACGCACTGGGCCTTACCGGCAAGGTCGGCAACATTTCGGTCAATGAAGCCCGGGAGATCAGCGATGCCCTGGCACTCCATTCGAGCGAGTCGGACTACAAGGTGATGATAATATGGCAGGCCGAGAAGATGAACGCCGAGGCCTCCAACAAACTGCTCAAACTTTTGGAGGAACCCCCTGCAGGAACGCTTTTCATATTGATAACACAGCAGAGCGAACAGTTGCTCCAGACTATCCGCTCAAGATGTCAGCTGATTCCGCTGCAGCCTGTGCAGCAGGGGGAAATGGCGGAGGAACTGACCGCTGCCCTGGGGATGGACAAGGCGGAGGCGATGGAGGTGGCGGCCCTCTCGTCGGGAAGCTGGGGCAAAGCG
>JABUTP010000110.1:5378-9099 GCA_021443625.1 Bacteroidales bacterium
TACGCCGGCTCGTACATAAGGAAACTGTTTATGACGGCCAATGGTCTGCCCGACATCTCCTTTGCAAAAAGGGAAGAGAGGGAGTTCCTGCAGCAGGCGGTTTCCCGCATCAGGCCGGCATTCTACCGGAAAACCCTCGATGCCCTGGATACGGCAATACGTTCTATCGATGCCAACGTTCTGGCCAAACTTGTGTTTACAGACTTGTGCAATCGGTTTTACCTCAACATATAAAAATTTGGAATCATGGATTTTGACAAAAAATACGACTGCTTTCGCGGATGTGCGGTGGAAAGGGACGAAACGGGTAGCCTCAATGTGGATTACCTGAGAAGTTGCTGCAAACTTTCGGACTATGACTGGCTTCAGGGTGTCCGCGAAGAAAAATACGCAGACCTCTTCGAAGTCCGTTTCAAGAACACGAGGAAACTCATTTTCAGAAACGACTCGGGGCAGGTGCTAAAAGAGGGTGACCTGGTGGTTGTCGAAGCCACGACAGGTCACGATCTGGGCATTGTAACCCTCTCGGGAGCGGTGGTGCTGCGCCAGCTTATGCGCCACAACATCAACCCCGAGACTTACGTTTTCAAAAAAATATACCGCAAGGCGCGTGCGCTCGACGTGGAGCGGTGGCAGGAGGCCATAGCGAGGGAGCACGAAACGATGATTCGGGCCCGCCAGCTTGCTGCCAACCTGCGCCTGCAGATGAAAATCGGGGACGTGGAGTTCCAGGGAGACGGCACCAAGGCCATTTTCTACTATATCGCCGATGAAAGGGTCGATTTCCGCCAGCTCATCAAGGATTTTGCCGAGGAATTCCGTATCCGCATAGAGATGAAGCAGATTGGCGCCCGTCAGGAGGCGGGACTGATAGGGGGAATCGGTGTGTGCGGAAGGCCCCTTTGCTGTTCGCAGTTTATGGCCGATTTCAAGAGCATCACCACTCAGGCTGCCCGCTGCCAGGACCTTTCCCTGAATCCACAGAAACTCGCCGGCCAGTGCAGCAAACTGAAATGCTGCATCAACTATGAGGCTTCGGTTTACATAGATGCCCAGCGCAGTCTGCCCGATTTGCGCGAACCTCTGGAATTTGAGGACGGGCTGGCCTATCTGGTCAAGACAGATGTTCTCAAGAAAATGATGTGGTTCTCCTTTGACAAGGGCAATATGGCAAATATGTTCCCAATTTCCGCGGATGACGTAAGGGAAATCAAGGAGTTGAACCGAAAGGGAATAAAGGGCGATGAGGTCATAGAGAGGACCACTCCCTCCAACAATAAGCCCGAATTTGTCACTGCGGTGGGCGACGACAGCATTTCAAGGTTCGACGACAGGGGCAGGGGTGCCCATCGTTCCAGAGCGTCGAGAGGGGGAGACCGCCGTCCCAACAGGGGAAGGCATTCCAACGAAGAGAGGCGCCCTGCAGAAGACAGACGTTCCGGCGAAGACCGGCGTGCAGCAGAAGACCGGCGTCCCAACGAAGAGAGGCGTTCCAACGAGGAGAACCGTCCCAGAAACAACCATCCCCGCAATGACCGCTCCCGCAATGACCACTCCCGTGGCGACAGGGGAGGCCGGCAGGGACACCAGGAAAGGAGAAACCAGACAGATGCGCCGAAACCTGACAATAAGTCATAGATTCGCCCTTTGGGCTGTGATGCTCGTGGCATTGACGGGGTGCGGCAGCCGTTGGGAGGATTTTGAAATGACCACGGGGCTGCAACCCGATGACCTCCGGATGGGAGTCGATTTTGACTTCCCTATGGAGAAAGGGGTGGAATATGCAACCGCCGTGGCGTGCAGTGTAGATCTCAACAAGCCGGGCGGAAATACCGTCGCCCTCCGGTTTACGGTGATATCCCCCGATTATGTGGCATATCAGGAGGAAATCAGTTTCCCCGTGGTGCAGGAGAGCCGTCAGACAAGCGATATGGGAGACGCCTTGGTGCGTTTCAAGAAGAGGGGGGCAATGGCGGATATGCAGTGGGGCTGGCGCAAAGGGGTAAGCTGCGACACCCTGCCCGGGGAATGGCGGGTGCTCATCACCGCCGCAACCCCCGAGGATGCAAACCGCATCACTGCCCTCGGATTCACATTCAAAGGAGAACAACGTTAAACGATATGGGAAAGGACAAACTTCGCAAGTTTGCAGAAAATGAAACTTTCAAATGCCTTGTGCAGCCGACGTCGGAGGAGATGCTCTCGGGCAGTCATCCACTGCGCGGCAACTGGAACAGGGAGATTTTTCACAATGACAATCCGATAGTGCTGGAACTGGGTTGCGGCAAGGGGGAATATACCATAGCCCTTGCCGAGCGCAACCCCGGCATCAACTATATAGGGGTGGACATCAAGGGGGCGAGACTCTGGAAGGGGGCGAAATATGCCACCCTCAACAACCTGCCCAACGTGGCGTTTCTCCGCACCCGCATCGACTTCATCAAATCGATTTTTGCGGAAGACGAGGTGAGCGAAATTTGGATAACTTTCGCCGACCCCCAACCCAAAAGGGCCAACAAGCGCCTCACTTCGCCCGTTTTTCTCGACCGCTACCGCGCTTTCCTCAAGAAAGACGGCATCATAAACGTCAAGACCGACAGTCAGCTCCTTCACGAATACACGGTGGAGGTGGCCGAGAGCCAGAATCTGGAAATTATCGAGAAGAACAACGACATATACGGCTCCGGCAGGGCAACCGAAGGGGATGTCCTCAGCATCAAGACATTTTACGAACAGGGATTTCTCGCCCAGGGGCTTCCGATAACCTACGTGGCGTTCCGCCTCCGGTAGGAGTCAGTTCTGCCCGTCGCGCGCTTAGATTGTGCCGTGGCGGAAGTTGTACTGCACCGAGCGGGCTATGCGGCTGGTATCGCGGAAAGGGCCGTCTATCAGAACCAGACGGGAATCTTTGAGCGAAAAGGTGATGGTGTCCTCCCAGATCCGGCTCAGACGGATGGCGGCACGGTCGCTGCGGAAGACCATCTCCCCCTCTTGCTCGCTCTCCAGACGGTAGTCGGCGGCTTTCATCGTGGCCAGAATGGTGTCGTGGTATTTCTCGAAATCATCTTCCAGCACCATCTTGTATTTGCGGTAGGAAACCGCGGGATAAACGGCTGAAACTCCGGCAAAAATGAGGGCTATCTTCCACAGGGAGCCGGGCACGAACATCGACTGGAAGTCGGAGATGTTGCGGTTCTGCAGCAGCGAGAGAATCAGCACGATTATTATGAAGAAGAGCGCGAAATAGCACAAATACTTGAGACTGCGGACAAGATATTTCATAAGCGGGCAATTTGATGGGCAAATATATTCAACATTTCGCAAATGTTAGTTATTTTTGTCCACCGACAACATAACACGACTTTTATGGAAAGTGAAGAGAAATTAAGGAAAATAGTCATTGCCCTCATCATCGCGATAGGTATTCTCGCAGTGGCTTTCGTTTCGATATTGGTCAGCAAGAACAGACTGGTGGGCGACCTCAAGGTCGAAAAGGCCGACCTTACCGAGCAGATGGTCCAGCTCAAGAGCGACTATGCCGAACTCCAGACCTCCAATGACACCCTGAATGCCCAGCTTGAGGTGGAACGCGAGAAGGTTGACCAGATGATAGAGCGGCTCAAGAAGACCGAAGCCACCAACCGCGCCCAAATCAAGAAATATGAGGCCGAACTCGGCACTATGCGCAGCATAATGCGCCACTATATCGTGCAGATAGACT
>JABUTP010000111.1 GCA_021443625.1 Bacteroidales bacterium
CGCTCAGAGCCAGGGCTGTCAGAATTAGAACAAATTTTAGTTTTTTCATATATCTATTTTATCTATTATTTTCTGTGAAATTTTTCGGTTACTTCAGTTCCCTATGCGGGTGAGATACGACAATACCCGCCGGCATCAAATGCTGTCGGTATGTTATACTGTTAAGTTGCTGATTATTAGAGAGTTGCACCCCCCCAACCCCGTCCGAGAGACGTGGAGAGGTTATGATTACTTGCCGTAATCAACTTTAAATCAGGCAGTTTCCTGTACATTGAGTGGGGTTCTGTGTTCTGCAAAGATAGAAAATTTTCTTATTCGTGCAACTATGTTTGTAGAATAATCAGGGAGTTAGCAAATGCGCTTAGGTGTGACGATTGTCGATGTGGCACCACAACATATACATCAACGCTCCCCAAATCAAAAAGAGTAGAATATGTGCCCACATAGGTACAGTAGAGCTATATGAGACAGCCTGTTCCATTTTTTGAAAATCTGGTATATCGGCATAATAATATGCCCCTGCCCCAAAATCCAGTTTGTCTGAAAGACCTATGCGGTGTATCATTATGTATATGGCCGAAATCACTGCAGCCCCACCTACGAGCAGGGCTGCAGCTTTTCCATATTTCTTTTTGTTAGCCATTCTAAACAGCTTCTTAGTTGAGCGTTGGAACAGGGAAGAATTTTCCGCTGAGGACAAACCAGACCATGGCGAATGTCAGCAGCACGTTGAATGTCTGTCCTATAAGATAGAGCCACAGCACTTTGCCACCCTGCATCCTCTTAACCAAATCTTTGAAGTTGGTGTCGAGTCCGATGCAGGTGAATGCCAGGACAAATGCCCAGTTCTTGTACTGGTCCAGTATGGTGTTGATAGACCCAACCGCATCGGGATTGGAAGGATATATTGCAAATGATGCCACAAGCGATGCGACAAAAAAGCCGATGATAAACTTAGGAAAGCGTACCCAAATCTCTTTTGCACCAATCTTTTCGCTTGGGTCTCTGTCAACTTTTGTTGCAAAGAAAAGCGCCACGAAAAAGGCGATGAAACCGATAAGGATGTTTTGAATCATCTTTACCAGCACGGCTGCCTTTTCTCCCACACCGCCGAGAACACTGCCTGCTACTGCAACAGCTCCCGTAGAGTCAACAGTGCCACCAATAAGTGAGCCTCCCATAATAGGAGACATTGCGGTAGCCTTTATAATAAGTGGCTCCACCACCATCATTATTATTGTGAATATGATGGAAATTGAGATGGTCAATGAAAGGTCCTCCTTCTTAACCTTTGAGGCCGCGCCGGTTGCAATCGCCGCGCTTGTACCACATACACTTGTAGCTGCTGCAAGGGTAATCACAAGAGGCTTATTGTCCATCCGAAGCACTTTGTTGCCGAACCACCACATAAAGATGATTACTACAGGAGTCACCACCCATGCTATGGCAAGACCATATAGACCAAACTTGGCAATATTGCTGAACAACACAGAGAAACCCATTATAACAAGTCCGGTTTTGATGTAGAACTCTGTCTTGACAGCCGGTTTGAGCCAGCTCGGAGTCCCCACGGTGTTGGAAACGAGAAGGCCCACAATCAGAGCCCAAAATGCCCATTCAAGATAACGGTTGAGAGTAAACTCAGCACTTATGATACGGACAACAATGGCCAGAATGAATATTACAACAAATGCGGGGATGAATCGGGACAACTTCTCGCCCTGCAGAGCCGCACCGGCCGCGAATAGAACAGCTAGAACAAGGAAAGTTCTCAGCGTCTTTACCCAGAATGCCCAAGAGGCAAATTGAGACGTGAGGGGGACAACTTTTGATGCCGACGCCTCGGAGAGATTCTCGCCCAATGTCCAAGTACTGAACTTTAGGGCATCAAAATTGAACCAACCGGTGAACTGAGCCACACAGGCAATCGCGATAACAATGATTCCTATCCAACAGGCTTGCCAGTCTTCGGAAACAAGCAACTGTGACTTTTTTGATAAATTCCTCATAAACAATTTTCTAGAATGCATATTTTACCATAAACTGGAGGCGGTTATTGGTGACCCAGTGGAGTTCCTTGTCGGCAAGGGCGTTCTCAAAATTAAATTTGGTATTGTCTCCATACTGCACGCTTGTCA
Organism: Bacteroidales bacterium; assembly: GCA_021443625.1. Taxonomy (GTDB): domain Bacteria; phylum Bacteroidota; class Bacteroidia; order Bacteroidales; family UBA932; genus Equibacterium. The sequence continues at coordinate 2,139 of JABUTP010000111.1, forward strand.
CTTCATATTCTAATGCAAGGGTAATCTTTCCAATGTTGCGTATGACGGTAGGAGTAAGGCGCCACATTGCATTCATATTCGAGAAGCTGTTCTTCGAGAAATAAATCTTCGAAGCGTCTGCCACGATGGCTTCTGCTGTACCGTAATTCTTTACATAGCCTCCGAAAAGGACTCCCTGCCATTTCTTTCCGTACGAAAGCGATACCCAGTTAGAAGAGTTTCGGGTCGGAGTGAAGTGCTCGCCGTCGCTTGCCAGGGCATAACCGCCGTTGAGATTTAGGTGTTCTCCTGCCTGAGCATAGACAGTCTTAAACTTGACACTGAAAAGGTCCTTCTTGTACTGTGCGTAGAGGAACGGAGAAATTGTGGTAAAGAGTTTGCCGTCCTTGTTTGGGCTGATATTGACCATGTCGACACCGAGGCGTACGAGTCCGTTGTCAGATATAAGGTTAACACCCACATAGATTTCGGGGACAGGAGAATACTTCTGGTAATCGGCAGATGCGCCGGAAGGGCCGGCCGAGGTATATTGCTGCTGCCAGATGACAGCGGCCGTGATTCCGAGACCATTGTTGCTGCTGTAGTCATATTGTGCGAGTGGGGTACGGCTGAATGGTCCGAAAGGCGCTCCGGTATTGAGCGAAATCACATCGGGCATATCGGATGCCATTGGATGCCACGCCTGTCCGATTTTAATCGTCGAAGATGAGGTTTCGTTCTTGGTGCCGAGGGTAACATACGCCTGGCGGAGACGGAGAACCGCGGTTCCGGTGACTCCGGAAACGCCATTGTAGAAGTCAGCCTCAATTTTTGCAGTGGCTGAAAGATTGTTGAACTTATACCCCGTCACATCCACACCAAGTCGGGAAGTAATTGCTGAAAGGTGGTAAGTGGCGGTGTTGTTGTCATTGTCCTTGGGGAGATAGTTGAAAAGGTCGGCTGTACCGGAAACAGATTCGTGTGAATCGACATGTGCATAGTTGCGAATGAAGCCGTACCATTTTATCTGTCCGGCTGTCTCCTGTGCGGAAATTCTTGGTGCTGAAAGACTTATCAGCGCCGCTGTCGCGAGAAAGATTTGTTTTTTACACATTTTAGTAAAGGTTTAGATTTTAAAGTACATCGCAAAAGTAGAGATTAAATTTTAAAATGCAATATTCTATCGGGAAAATGTACTTTTGGCGAGAAAAATATTATTATCTTCGCATCAGAAACGATTTCGAACATGTTGACAAAGAAAACAAGGTACGCCCTGATGGCATTGGCCGTACTTGCCAAAGAATATGGCAAGGAACCGGTTCCCATGAGCCTTATTGCTGAGAAAGAGAACATTCCGCTTCGTTTTATAGAGGGTATTTTACTGACTTTGAAGAACAGAGGGATACTGAACAGTACCCGGGGGAAAAGCGGCGGATATTATCTTATGAAGAAGCCGGAAGATGTGTCTCTGCTCGAAATTGTCCAGTATTTTGAGGGTAGTGTGAGTATGCTGCCATGCGCTTGCGACAAATTCAACAAATGGTGTAAACTCGTAGTGTGCTCCACCTATATTTGACTT
>JABUTP010000112.1:0-3695 GCA_021443625.1 Bacteroidales bacterium
CGCACTGTGGTGTTGAGGGTTTCCGCAAGATAAATTATGCCGAACGGAATAACCAGACCTATCAGAATGGCTATCAGAAGTATCTTTGCCCTCTGGGGGGCTATGGGGTTGGTGCTACCCGTAGGGGGAGTTATCAGACGGGTGTTGAAGGCGGTGAAGGCCTGGGAAAGTTCGTTCTCCTCACGTTTCTGCAGGAGGAACAGGTAGAGGGCCTCCTTCACCTTCTGCTGGCGCTCCACCGAAAGGAGGTATTTGGCCTGATTGGGGTTGGCGGCAATCTGTGAGGTCGCCTTCCGCTCCTCCTTTTCGAGACTCTTGATCTTGGACTCCAGCGTCACTATCTGGTTGTTGATGGATTTGAGAATGGCTGTCCTCATTGCGGAGATGGCCTCATTCATGTCAATCACCAGAGGGTTCTTCTCGGAACTGTTGGCCACCAGCGAATTGCGCTGCAGAACCTGCTCGTTGTACCGCATTATCTCGCTCTCGATGCTGTTGCTGCCGATGCCAGAGTTGGCCGGAAGGAGATGGTAGTTGTTATCCTCGTTAACCACATAGTCCCGGACATACTTGGCCATGCTGAGGCTGTTGTTGAGCTCGGTGATTTCGCGGTTGGTGGTGGTGCTCTGCTGCATATAGAGACTCGATGCGGCCTGGACATCGGGTACAAGGTGTTCGCTCTTATATGAGGAAATGCGCTCATCCACGCTTCCGAGCTCATTTTCAATCACGGCCAGACGGTCGTTGATAAAGAGCGAAGTGCTCACCGAAATCTGGTTCTTGTCAAAAATCCAGTTCTCGTTATAGACGTTCACAATCTCGTTGAGAACGTCGTCCGCCCGCTGGATGGAGAGGTCGTTTATGGAGATGGCGATGACGGAAGCCTGCTTGTCCTTGAGCGACATTGTAACCTTCTTGCAATAGGCGCCGACAGCGCTGCTGATAGAGCTGCATACCACCTTGACGGTATATTCCTTACCGGATTGGAAATTGATGGTTGGAGAAACGATAATCCTTCCCACGGGCGACTCCAGAGTGTCGAGCATCCTTCCCGAAAGGGTGAAGTCCACGGGCGCCCCCATCAAAGTGAAGTTACTGAGACTTAGCGACATATCCTTTCCGATATCCATCAGGAAGCCCGCCGATTCTGTTTCGTCAAGGTCCAGGAACGAAACGGTGGCGGGAAGCGTCCTGCCATACAGCACCTGATTGTAAAATCTTCCGGGAGCGTAATAGTTCCTGTTGAGGGAAAGGTTTCTGACAACCTGCGTCATCAATGCCGGGGACTGCATTGTGAGCAGTTCGTTATAGACGTTGGTACGGGTTGTGAAAAGACCGAGGTTGGAGAAAGCGTCCATTTCGGTGGGCATAGAATTGCCCTTGGCATCCTGCTTGACCAGCACCGATGCGGTGCGGGAATAGACCGGGTGGGTACGGAGGGTGTAAAGCACACCCAGCGCCAGCATCACTGCGACCGACAGCACAAACCATTTCCATTTTGACAGACAGAGATAAAACAAATCCTTGAAAACTATCGGATTCTCGTTCTGCTCCACAGACTTGTAGTTGGGGTTTTCCATAGTTACTTTCCGTTGAATTTGAAAATTTGTCTATCGCAGCGTCTTAGTGGTTGCTGTTGTTGCTCATTACGTTGAGAAGCATCGTGGCCACAGTGACAACAACCGATGTGAGCGACAGCCAGAAAGTGGGCTGCAGGAAGGTGTTGCCGCTGACGGTTGCCTGACGGGCCCGCATGTCGATGGGCTCGACATACACGATGTCGTTCTGCTGAAGATAATATACCGGCGAGTTGTAGAGTTCGGTTCCGGAGGTGAGGTCGAGCATATAGACCACGTTCTTCCCCTTTTCTTCGCGCTGCACGCGTACATTCCGACGGTTTCCGGTGATGGTCAGGTCACCGGCCATGCTTATGGCATCCATAAGGGTGACCTTGTCCTTGATTATGTTGAAAGTTCCGGGCTTGGCAACCTCGCCGAGCACCGATATGGTAAGATTCATAAACTCCACGGTGACCACGGCATCTTTCACGAGATCGTTCTTTATGAGCAAATCCTTGATGGTGAAGGCCACTTCCTGACGGGTCATACCTTCGATATGGATTTCACCCACAACGGGATAGTCGATGTTGCCAAGGTCATCCACGGTAAAGCCCGAAATGCCGTTGTTGCCGGAATACAGGTTGGAATTGCCTATGGTGCGGGAGATGATGGGGAGGTTGAACAACTCGCTTAATTCGGGATTTTTGCTGTTCACCACAATCGAAATCTTGTCCCCGGGGCGCAGGCGGATGTCGCGCTTCTGGGCAATCTTGTTAGGTTTTCCTGGAGTAACATCCTGCAAGTAAGCCACTCTCGGCGTAGAACACGAACTGATGGCCAGTACCCCGAGAACCATCCAGTAAAAGAATCTTTTCATGTTTACAGTGTGTTTTCTGGTTATCAATAGTTTTGGAGGCGCACAGAACGCCGATTTGGGCGTAAAATTATAAAAAAATGTGGAAACCACATAAAAAGACGAAACCCGGATGTTTGATTGCTCAGGGACATCCGGGTATGTCAAGCAGCACAAATCGATATTACCGCTGGTTTTCCATAAACTTCAGGTAGAGGGCGAGAGTGCCGAGGAATCGGCTCGAGGGTTCAACCCAAATCTCCTTGAAGCAGGCGTACGCCGATGACTGCCAATAAGGAAGGTCATCATGCATGGAGTCTATCCCGACGGGAAGCGCCCCCACAGCGTTTTGGGTACATAGGGTGTAGAGATTGGGGAAATTGTTCCCCACACCATACATCAGGCTTTGGGTAAACGGGTTGCAACCGATGACCCACTCCAACTGGCGTCCCGCCATTTCCATCGCCTCCCTGTCGCCGAGAAGTGTGGCAGCCTCGGCCAGGGCCCAGGCCTGCGACAGATTGCAGGTGTTTTCCCCGTGCTGCATCTGACTCTTCCATACGGGGAAACTCCTGAGCGACAGAGTGTCGTTGATAGCGGTGCTATTGCCGAACTCGGCGGGAATCTTTCCGGTGGGCAGAATTCTATGGGCAAGATGGCCGTAAGGGGCTTTGTCTGCAAGAATTGCGGTTGTTTTTTTCAAATAATCGATATACAATGCGGCTGCTGCATGCCATTCCATCTGCAGGGGGCTTTCGGGGAATGCCTCGCAAAGGATGGAGATGGCCAGAAGCGGGCTCTCGAATGCCGCCGAATGGCTGTAATTGATGTCGCCCGAAATCTGCCTGTCATTGAACCAGCCCATAATGGCGGTGCCGTCGGCAGTGCGTACTGCCTCCCTTTGCTGGAACGACAGGAGTTTCACTCCGAAATGCTCCGCAACGCGGCTGTAACGCTGCTCGGAAGTTGCCTTGAAGAGCTTTGTGGCGGCTATCGCCCCCCAGGCGGCCTCCTTCATCCGGGGCTCCTCCCAATTGTCCCGACTTGCCAGGGCGGTTGTAAAAATGTGGGTAGCGCTCTGGAGCATCTCCTCTCTCTTTTCCTCCGTCAGCCCGTCAATGCGCTCCATTGCATAGAGTAGAGTGGCTGCCCCCAGAAAGTTCTCCCAGGGGTCCATCACCGCCTCGGTGACATTGTCGTCCTCGTTGCCCGGGATATTGTCCGAATAGAATTTCTGAGGGGCGAACGAGATGTGCTTGCCGTCGGAGAAGGTGAGGGTGAGG
>JABUTP010000112.1:4605-7071 GCA_021443625.1 Bacteroidales bacterium
TGGGCGAATGAATTCCACCCGGTCCTGTGGGCTTTGATGAAAGCGGTGTCTCGCATAGGGGTGCAGAAGCGGAGACTGTGCCCGCCGTCAACCGAGCGCTCTGCAGTGATGTCGGCAGTGGTTATGCCGTAGGTGCTCCACCCACCGATTGTTTCCATATCGCACACCAGCAGGGAATCGCTGACCGGCTCTGAGTCTATGCGGCTCTGCAAAGATCTGGACAAATCCGCCTCAAGCGGAAAAGGTTTGGAAAAATCGCACTCGGCAACACTACGGGATTGACATCCTGTGGCAAGTGCCGCAACTGCGGCCATTATGACAACATCTTTCTTCATCAGCATCTATGCTTTCATTTTGTATTTCAACAACACGCTGGAGCGGGGATTTTCCAGCCATAGGGTAATCCCGCCAAGGAGTTCGCTCCCCCTGACAGTTTTGCTCTCCCCGGAATCGACATCAGTAACCACATAGGTCGCATCGGGAAGGACACCCTGCAGTTTTACGATATAACGGTCATCCGCCGCCTGCTCCCTCCTGAAGGCCAGCACAATGCCGCTGCCGTCACAGGGGTCGTGGTATTGCATTGCGAGCCAGATATCTTTGTCGGTTACGTTGCCGAATCCGCTCAACGGGTAGTAGTCTTTCAGAAAGTAATGCCTTATGCCTTTCAGTTCATCCTGGATTGCCCTCATCGCCGTTGAACCGACGCTCTTGTTGGTAAGCATTTCGTAGTGGGTTGTCACAAGAGGCGAATATGCCGACCTGGCCTCGTATGGCTCGGCCACAAATGTCTGGGTGCCGTGCATCGGCACGAACAGAGAGAGGCCGTAATGGTGGCACTGCTGCGCAAGAGGCTCGCGGCAGGCGCTTCTGTTGAGAACGGACGTGCGGGACAACGCCTCCAGGTCTATTCTCGAGCCACCCTCCAAACGTGTTGTCAGACGGAGATTGGGGAACCGGTTGGAAAGATAATCCCAGAATCTGTAAAGTCCGGTCACATATTTGATCTCGGATATGCCCACTCGTCCGTAAGGGTCATTTCCGCGCCAAAAGTACTCGGGAGCGATGCAGCAGTCAAGACAAAGACAATCCACTTTCTCCTTTTCCACAATATCCCCCACATATTTGCAGAGATAGTCGCAAGCCTTGGGGTCGGCAAGGTTGAACAGAAAACATTGGTCTCCCCCCTCCTTCGATTTCAGCAGGAATTCGGGATGTTCGCGGTGGATGAGGGAACCTGCCATAACTATCTCCGGCTCAATCCAGAGCATGAATTTTCCGCCGTACGATTGGACAAGCGATGCAACAGGTGCCAAGCCTCCGGCAAACCGTTCGGTATCGGCATTCCACGACCCGGCATCTTCGTTCCACCTGGCAGAGCCGTCGTAGGCGGGTCCGGAAACGCCCTCAGCCCATCCGGGGCCGAGAAAGAGCGCATCCGGCGAAAGTTTCAGCTGGCTGTAGCGCCGCACAATGCCTTTGGCGATGTCGTCGGTAAGCAGCGCATAATCATCAAACTGCCCGGGGTCTCCCAGGTCAAAGCCACCGCAGAGAAGCGGAGCGGCCCCATTCCTGCCGCTGTGGCAGGCGGTAATGAAACGGCGCAGGGCGTTGTGTCCTTCCATCTCACCCCCACCCCAGAAAACCGTGGCCACGAGTGGCGTCCGCACCTCTTCGCCCGGCTTGAGAATGAAATTCGCATTTTCCAGACCGGCGTGAACTCTGAATTCCCCGCTTGAAACCCCTATCAGGTCGCAGTTCCAAGTCCCGCTCCAACCTATGGCAACCGCAACTCCGCTGCCGGTCGATTTGGAGATGACTTCGTAGAACGGCAGAGATGAGCCGTCGGCAGAGAAGCCCCCTATGGGCACAAAGTGCCGGCTGGTGTTGGAAGTCAGGTCGAACTGACGCACGGCGTAATCCGTAACATCATTGTTACAACCCTCGAGATAACGAACTTTGAAGCCGTTGGCACCGGGTTCGGAGACCTTGTAGTCGGCGCTTCGGATGCCTGTAATCTTGAAACTGTCCTTGCGGGTGGGGTTCTTGAAACTCAGCACCCACTCCACTGCCCCGTAATCTGCGTAACCTTTCACGTTGCAGATGGCCTGCAGCTTGCTTTCGGGATCAGTGTAGGTAATGATGTAATTCACAATACGGGGATTCCCCGTGGCTACTTTCCGTTTGGAGAACGTCCAGGTATCGATGTACTTGGAACTGCTTATCTCATTGTATGCAAAGGAGAATGGGGGCAGTTTGTTCGCTTGGAAGTGGGTTGATATCCATTTGTCGGGATTGTCAGCCGATGTCCTCGTGACGGTGGTCTGACCCCAGACGGCAAGTACCGGCATCACAGTCGCCAAACATATCAAAACGAATCTGCGTATCGTTGTTATCCTTATCATTTTGCGGGTGCTTTAAGAAGCTGTTTAAAATTAATTGCAAAAATTCTTTATGTTTGTTTTT
>JABUTP010000113.1 GCA_021443625.1 Bacteroidales bacterium
CGCTTCCCCGGAGGCTTCATGAAGAGGGAAGGCAAGGCATCCGACTACGAAATCCTTGTTTCACGTCTCATTGACCGTCCCATCCGTCCCCTGTGGCCAGATGACTTCCACCTCGAGGTATTTGTAAATGTAAATCTTATCTCTGCAGAGAAAGATATCCAGCCCGATGCACTGGCAGGTCTCGCCGCTTCCGCAGCCCTTGCCACCAGTGACCTCCCCTTCCTCGGCCCCGTTTCAGAGGTCCGCGTGGGTCGCATCGCCGGCGAATTCAAGATCAACCCCACCTTCAGCGACATGGAGCAGTGCGACCTTGACCTTATGGTTGCCGCCACCGAAGAGAACATCATGATGGTTGAGGGCGAAATGAACGAGGTTTCGGAGCACGATATGCTCGAAGCCATCAAGTTTGCCCACGAAGAGATAAAGAAACACTGCCGCATCCAGAAAGAGATGATGAAGGAGCTCGGCACCTACGACAACAAGCGGGATTATCCCCACGATGTCGAGGATGAGGAACTCTGCAAGGCCATCCACGAATTCTGCTACGACAAGTGCTATGCCCACGCCAAGAGCGCCAAGCCCAAACACGAGCGCGAAGATGGCTTCAAGGCCATCAAGGAGGAGTTCCTCGCCACCATCCCCGAGGAGGAACTCGAAGAGAAGACTCCCCTCGTGGAGCGTTACTACCACGCTGTGGAGAAAGAGGCCATGCGCAATATGATTCTGGACGAAGGTGTCCGCCTCGACGGCCGCGTATGCAACGAAGTGCGCCCCATCTGGTGCGAGGTTGACTATCTCCCCTGCGCCCACGGTTCGGCAATCTTCACCCGCGGCGAAACCCAGTCGCTGGCAACCGTCACCCTGGGTACCAAACTCGATATGAAAGAGACTGACGCCGTGCTCATCCAGGATGACCAGCAGTTTGTGCTCCACTATAACTTCCCTCCTTTCGCAACCGGCGAAGCCAAGCCCCAGAGGGCTACCGGCCGTCGTGAGATTGGTCACGGCAACCTCGCCATGCGCGCTCTCAAGCCCGTCATCCCCATGATGCCGGAGAATCCCTACGCAGTGCGCGTGGTTTCCGACATCCTTGAGTCTAACGGTTCGTCTTCAATGGCTTCCGTATGCGGTGGCTGCCTCGCCCTTATGGATGCCGGCGTGCAGATCCGCAAGCCGGTGGCAGGTGTGGCAATGGGTCTCATCACCGACGCCGAGCGCCCCAACGACCGCTACGCCATCCTCACCGATATTCTCGGTGACGAGGACCACCTCGGAGATATGGACTTCAAGGTTACGGGTACCGCCGACGGTATCACCGCCACCCAGATGGACATCAAGGTGGATGGTCTTTCCTACGATGTTCTTGAAAAAGCCCTCGAGCAGGCCCGCCAGGGACGTATGCACATTATGGGCGAAATGATGAAGACCATCGACAAGCCCCGTGAGGATTACAAACCGTTCGTGCCCCGCATCAAGAGTTTCGAAATCGACAAGGAATTCATCGGTGCTGTTATCGGCAAGGGTGGCGAGACCATCCAGAAGATTCAGGCCGAGACCGGCGCTGTCATCAACATCGATGAGATTGACGGCAAAGGTATCGTGGATATCGCCACCAACGATATGGAGGCAATGCAGAAGGCCTACGACTGGATTATGGGTATCTGCGCAGTTCCCGAAGTCGGCGAAGTTTATCACGGCAAGGTCGTAAGTTGCGTTGAGTTCGGTGCGTTCGTGGAGATTCTGCCCGGCAAGGAAGGTCTGCTCCATATTTCGGAGATAGACTGGAAGAAGACCGAGAAGGTGGAAGATGTCCTCAAGGAAGGTGACGAAGTGGATGTCAAGCTCATTGAGGTTGACGCCAAGTCCGGCAAACTCCGTCTTTCGAGAAGGGCCCTTATGGAGAAACCCGAAGGGTATGTAGAGCCCCAGCGCAGGCCCCGTCCGACTGGTGACCGCGACAATCGCGGCGACCGTGGCGATCGCGGCCCTCGCGGACCCCGCCACGACAACAATCGCGGTGACCGTGGACCCCGCGGCCCTCGCGGACCCCGTCAGGAGTAAGCCCTGAACCCGATAAAAGATGAGCGGCCCCCCAAAGGCCGCTCATCTTTGTTTATCCCGTATTTAACGGCCATAAATCCTTGCTATTCCTTTACGGGTGAAAGTCCAGAAATGAGGTTTAATAAGACTCCACAAAAGATGTTGATTTGTCAGTCATACTGCCTATGAGCATAAGGATGACTAAAAAAGATTTCATATGCGTTCAATTAAAACTTTTGTCGTTCAGAAATTTTCTGATTCTTCTAAATGATAAAAGCGCATCCATATCTCCATTGACGATGGTCTCATATTAGTGTCAGGCAAAAAATCATAAAAGTTCTTTGAAAATATTAAACGAACACACATGCAGCTTCTAAGGTAATGAAGAATAGTTTTCCCTGAAAGTCTTAGTAAAAATAACATTTTCCGGATGTTCTGTGTTTGTTGATTTAATAAAATGCATCCCCTTGTCCTTTTCTCCAACAATATAGTACATAATAGGCAGTCTGATTAGCAACTCCTGAAAGGATGATCCGTATGGTAAACCCTCTACAAAAGAGATAATACTGTTAATGCTCGCATACTTAGAGGAAAACAGTGCAGCACTTTGTTGAATCGCATTCTGCATATCCATAGATTTTAAAGGATTTTCACTTCCGTCATTGAAGTCCCATTCCTTCCAACAATTACATGGTAACAAGTATCCGATGTGCTCTGAAATTGTCGGAAAATTTGGTCGTCGATAACATTCCATATTTGACACTCTGAATAATAGAGTTTCGACATTGTCATATAACACTCCGATTCTAGGTGCGATAAAAGAATGTCCCTTCACTCCGTGGTGCGCAATATTAAAAGAAATGGTGGAGTAAACATCTTGCGATATAGATTGCACATAACAACCATATCTTGTATGATAACCAAGATTCCTACAGATTTCTTTAATGACACTTTTCATTGATGCAAGGTAATACTCAGAAATTGAATTTAATTATAATAAAATTATAGTCATTTGTGGGTACCCGAAATATAGCATTAGCATTTGAGCCAACTGGATATACAAATGGTTTATCTAACATAATCTTCGGATATACAACTTTTTGGTTAGCAGTAAAACCAGCATGAGGGCCATTCTTTACTTCAATTAGAGTCATCTTCCCATCAATCTCAGCCACTATGTCAACTCTAACTTTTGTACCATCCACTTCAATTGTCACTTCTTCTCCTTGAATCGTACCGCCTTCGCAAATAATTTGATTCTTTGCCATACTTACACCTTTTTGTCCTTTCTCGTATGGAGACAACTTTGCCGGACTTGAATTTCCGTCCCAAAAAGAGTTACCTCTAATACTTGAGATTGTTCCTTGAATGGCGCCACCCAACAATGCACCTGATAGGCTTCCAACTCCGGCCTGATAGATTCCCTGTTTAAATCCCAATAGAGGCTTCCCGGTTTCCAACGTTGTCATTCCAAATCCATGGATAAAGCCACCCGTCGCTCCTGCTGCTCCGCCTATTGCGGCTCCAGCATAGAAACCGCCAACACCAGCGTAGATGTA
>JABUTP010000114.1:0-5008 GCA_021443625.1 Bacteroidales bacterium
GGATTGGTCGAACCCAGGATGGTCGCCCCCTCCTCCAGATGAAGCGTGACGTCGCTCTTGAGATAGAACGTTCCCGAAACATAGTCGCCGGCGGGAAATACGAGGCGCCCGCCGCCATTCTCACTGATATAGTCAATGGCACTCTGTATCGTGCGGCTGTTGAGAAACTTTCCGTCACCCACGCCGCCAAAATCGGTTATGAGATAATCCTTTACTCCGTCGGTTTGGCCGCATCCCGCTGCCACAAAAGCCATTATGGCAAGGAAAAGAAATTTCGCTTTTTTCATATTCCGCGTATTGGTTTTGGTAAAGTTAGCAATAATTCGCTGTCAATCAAAACGGATAACGCAGGGCTATTATTGGCCTGGCGTCACATCGGTGGCCTTGCCTTTCCGCATTACGGTCGATATGCGGTGAGGAGACACCCTTACCGGGCCTTCCATGAATTCCGGAAGGTTGTATGACACCATAAGATCCTTGTAGAATCTGCGGGGATTTCTTTGAGGCAGCATAAAAGGCTTCGACTCATTTCCATTCTCGTCAATATGTGTGATATATGGACGGGTGTAGAGACCGTCGTCCCTGCGGCTGCTGAACACGAGCCAGCGGCTGTTGCCGCTCCAGCTGTGATAACTGTCAACATCGTCCGAGTTGGCGGTTGTAAGAGAATGCAAAGCGCCGTCTGACAGATCTATGACCCAAAGGTCGGCATCTTTGTGCCAGATGCTGAAATTCCCATACCCGTGCTTTGTGAATGCAAGATAGCGGCCATCCGGAGAAATCCGGGGAAACGATGCGCTCTTCCCTTCTGCCTCGCCGTCATACAGACACTCCAATGAATCTCCGAAGGTCTTGTCTTCGGGATTGAATGCAATCCTGTATATCCCATAATGGGCTTCTGCATAACCGTCGGGCATGTTGCCGACAGGCGAACAACCGCAGAAGTAAAGCCACTTCCCATCAGGGGAAAAAGTAGGAAAAGTCTGGAACATCTGCGAAGATCGCGTAAGGGGTGACCAGAAGACATTATGGGACTCCACGTCATAGACCACCACATCCGATGCCGTGTCAAAGACCTCTATCCTGTTGGGATCGTGGTTGAAGAAACTCTGCCTGGTGGCATTTACCGAGAATGCCACATATTTTCCCGAAGGATGCCAGTAAGGATATACGAGGGCACTGATGGTCGAGTCTGTCTTGGTGTTCAATTTCTCAATCTCCTTGCCATCTATGAAGAATGTCCCTCCGAATTCAGCCCTGGCGTGGAACAACATCCTGTCGGGGTTTCGGTTGCAGTAAGTGTGGCAGTTGACGCAATTTTCGCCGCTCAGACTGTTATCTGCAATGATACGCTGCCTGTAATTTTCCAAGTTGCGCTGGTAAATCCCCATCCGCTTCCATCCCTGATACCCCGGCGGGATAAGCCTGTAAGAAAGATACGGATCTACCTTGTCTGCGGAGACGGTCATGTTGAATGAATCGCAGGCTCTCCAGGAGCCGTCTTGTCTTACCGCCACAGTCAGACTGATATCGCACCCGACATTCTCTTCCATCAGATGCCGCCACTTCCGCGAGCCGAAGCGGAAAAGTCCGTGTCTGGCTCTGAATAACATCTCCCCCCCCCTGCCGTCAACCAGCAGAACAGCAGGGTCTTCACCCATATAGGAAAAATTCATCGGGGCTATGTTCTGAGGTACTGTTACCCCTCTGTAATCGGGATAAATCTCGGGTTGACCGGGCAGAGTGCCCGACACGTCAAGTTTGCCTGCGCAAGATGAGAGAAGCCCGCATAGCATCAGGATGCAGATTGAAGATGTTCTCATAGCTGCTTGTATAACAAATAATTCCAATATGTATCGCGATATCCTGACGGGGCTGCGCCATTGCTTTTGAGGCTTGCCGTCTGAAAGGCATTGAACTTCTGCACAATGCTCGGGGACACTCCGTGACTGAGACACCATTCGATGCTGACCGGCTCAACCCCTTCGAAATTGCGGGAGTATTCGCTGTAAAACACCAGCGCTTCCTGAACAGCCGGAGGAAGTGTTTCGAGGGCTCCCACACCCCAATACTTGTCCACGAAGGCGTGGATTTTGGCTATATCTTTGGAGAGCAACAGAAATGACAGAGTATAATCCATCGCTCTCTTGTCATAAGGATTCGCCTCAACCACCAGCATAACTTCGTCTATGGGATTAACGTGCATAGCGAAGCCATCTGACAAATTGAAATCCTTGCGGCCACACGACAGAAACGCATCTTCCGCCACAGCCTTTTCATCCCAAAGAAAACGCCTCTGCGCCTGCGCCCACTTTTTGTAATGCAACGATTTGGACAGCAAAGAGAGATATTTGTCCGCCACATCATAGTCGCCTCTCATCAGTTCAATCTGCGCATTCATCTTGAGCATTGACGGAGAATATCCCTCAGAGCAGAACATGGCGTTGAACGCAACGTTCTGGGCGGCTGCAAAGTTCCCCATTGCAAACATAATGTGCGCCACCCTGACATCCACACTGCTTGCCTCGGGTATGAGGAGAAGTGAAGAAACCCCACGATTGTCCAATCGTATGATGTTTTCGGTAAGTTTGCCCTTGTATGCCAGAGCAAGATTCATATAGTTTGCCGTTCCCGGACTCCAGACGTGGCGTCTGCAGGATTGTACAAGGTCATCCCAGCGTTCGTTCACGGTATAGTATTCGTATTCAAAACCCGTAATGTTGGACTTCCGCTCGATTTTTCGGGATATTGCATTTGCAGATATCAGAGATACGGCGAAAAGAACAATTCCTGCGGGAAGGATAATCTTTCTGTTTTTCAGCCTGCTTAAAGCATAGACAGCGGGAATGGAAACCCAGGCCGTCCAATGTGACAAGGGCGCCGCGGTGTCCAGATTATAGTGAAAAGCCGGTGTCAACGCATGCCCGAGAGTGGGCGAGCCACCAAGCATATAAGAAACCAATCCGCTGACAACGGCAACGGCTGGAATCGTCAACGCCCTGACAAAAGAAGGGAATCCATCCCCAGACACATAAATCAAGGCGCAGAGAGCAAATATCAAGGAAGCCGGTCCGGCAGCGGCATACAACACGACGGTAATCAGTATGCCGTAAAAAATCTTCCGGGAAGGTATGTTTTTATAGATGACAAGCCCTGCCTCGATGAGAATGAGGGATATCAGAAAATCAAAGTGCAGGGAGTTGTCAGACAGGGATGCCCCCACGAAGCAGGCAGGAACCAGACACAAGGCCAGACTCCGCCAATCTCTGCGGGAAGTACGGGCGAATGCCCACAGCATATAGGACGAGAGGGCAAGGAGAAGGGCGGTAACCACCAATGCAATGACGGGATTCCAGAAAAACTGGACGATAAATCTCGAAATCAGTGTCGATAGACCGCCTGCCTTGAGCAGAGTAGCAGCCAGATAACCCTTGTCGTAAAGAAAGAGTTGCTGCTGCTCGCGGTATGCCAGGGCAAAAGGATTCATTATTGAAAAAGATTGATGGGTTCAGAGCGGGACAGATAAAGGAGAAAACTCTCTGAGGAATTCTCTTTCATCATGGTGCAGAATTCTTCTATCCCATTCTCGTCAAGGAAATCGGCACCTGTCAGAGAATGATAGAAACAATCCACACCTTTACACGCGCTCATAAACTTGTCTTTGATGAAAAAGTAGCGGATAGTTTCTTTCAGAACGTTCCCGGCGGCATCTTTGGCTGAGGCACGGCACTGCAAGACACAAATGCTGTCGCAGTCATATACAACTTCCACATCTTTGATGTCCGGGGTATCGACCGTTTTGAGGTATTCCTTCATCTCACGGTCAACAAGCTGCGGAAGATAGGATTTTGCGGTGGGAGCAAGTCCGCCGGCTCGGCTGCAGGAGCAGAACACAGACAGGAGCAGCAGCGCAGTTGCAATAGTTTTTTTCATAAATCACCAACTGGTAAATAAAAAAAGACCGGCTCCGTGTGGAGCCGGTCTCATTATACGAACTTAGAACTTGGTTGCGTAACCGGCATTCTGAGGAATCTTGACATCCTTGTTGGATTGGATAATCTGGGCAGGGATGGGGAACACGTAGTTGTGAGGCTTGAAATTCGAACGATGGCGGGTGTTGCCGTAGATGTCGGTATAAGACTCACGGGTTCCGGGAGCATTCTCATAGCCGAAGCCATACTTGCGTACGCGCTCATACATATAGTTGCTGGTAGTGGCATCCTGTGTAGGATACTTGGCAGTAACATAAGTGGCCTTGGGATTGCAGGAGAGACGGTTGAGGGTAATCCAACGCTGCTCTTCGCAAAGGAGTTCGCGGGCACGCTCGTCCATGATGTAGTCGATATCGACATCGGCTGCAGAACAAGGTTTGGCACCTGCACGGTTGCGGATAACGTTGATGTCTGCGGCAGCACCGGCGGTATTGTTCTGTGCGAGACGGGCTTCAGCACGGAGAAGGTAAGTCTCGGCTATACGGATGAGATACCAGTCACAGTCATAAATATTCTGTGAGAAACTCTCACGGAAAGGATGTTTGTCATCGGAGAACTTCCAATAACGGGGGGTAACGTTGATGGTATCGGCAGCAGTAAGCTTGTATGCATCATCTCCGGGATGTGCTGCAGCACGGGCCTCAATAGCTTTCTTAACCTCAGACCACTTCTTCCCTGAAGGGGTGAAATAGTCGCGCTGAATCATGACTTCAGAACCTCGGAAGTCGTTGGGGTCATCCCAAACTGAACCGAGGGGGTCACCGGCGGGTCTTGTAATCCATTCGTTTACATAAACGCTGAGGTCCATACCACCGTTGGCAAGACCGTTGGACTTGCAGGCGAGGGAGTCGCAGTTCAACTGGAGTGCAGGCCATGCAAGAGTACGGCCCTGTACCTCGGGAACGTCTTTGGGAACGGCACCTGCATTGGGAACTTCGCGGCCGGCAGCAAAGCAGACTGCATCGGCTGAGAATATGTAGAACTTGACACCATCCTTATCGGGACGCTGTCCGTTC
>JABUTP010000114.1:5334-6943 GCA_021443625.1 Bacteroidales bacterium
CCGTTGATTACGCGGCTTGCGGCATCTTCTGCTTCCTTGAAATCACCGAGTGCGAGGCAGATTTCCGAAAGATAGTGGGCGGCAGCGGCCTTTGTCAGGGTTCCCATAAGACGGGGAGTTGTGGGAAGGTTCTCCTCAGCCCAGGTGAAGTCTTCCTTGAGTTTTGCCCAAGTCTCTTCACGGGAGATGAGTTCATAGTCATAGCGGGCCTCATCGGTCATGTGCTCTGAATACATAACGCCGCCATACATACCGGCAAGACACCTGTAAGCCCATGCACGAAGGAACACGGCCTCAGCACGGAGTTCATTCTTCTTGGTGGGAGTTGTATAGGAGATTTTGTCTCCCATTTCATCGATCTTGTCAACCACGGTGTTGGCGCGGTTTGCGAGTTTGTAGAGGTAATCGGCCCAGTGGCGTGCCTGACCGTCATCCTCTGTCATCGATTCCCAGTTGGAGCAACCGTTGGTTGCGCTTGAGTTTGCGAAAGTGTCGCATCCGAGACCGAACAGCATCCAGGAGTGGGGCTGACGGAAGTTTCCGAATACAAGATACTGCACCTCAGAATATGCAGAGGCAAGTCCAATCTCCATTGCCTGCTCTGACATGAAGAATCCGGCAGAGTCATTCTTATAGGATTTCTCCTCAAGGAATGCTTCATCGTTGCAAGATGCGAAAATGGATACGCATACAGCGAGAGCAACTGTTTTGAGAACTAAATTGATATTTTTCATATTAGCTTATCCTTTTAAATTTAGAAGGTGATGTTTGCACCAATGGTAACGGTCTTGTATGCACCATTGCTGCCATAGCGGTCAGATCCTGCACCGGAAGCGATTGTACCACCGTTCTCGGGATCAAGACCGGACCAGTTGGAGATGGTAAAGAGATCAGTAGCGGCAACATAGATTCTCAGCCCCTGCATAGATACCTTGCGAAGTGCAACTTCGGGAACGTTGTAAGCGAATGAGAGATCTTTGAGTTTCAGGAAAGAACGGGGATTCCAGAATTGATAATTGAGAGTCTTTGCCAAGGTTGATTCACCCCAGCCGTAACGGGGATATGTGTTACCGTCACCTTCTTTCTGCCAAGGGGTAACCCTTGCGAACTGATTGCCACCACCCATTGAAGTGCTGAAAGCATTCGGGTCAAACCAGAGGAAGTGGGTATCGTTACCCTGTGCCCAACGGAAGTTGAAGTAGAGGGAGAAATTCTTCCAGGAGAGTGTGTTGGCAAAGTTTACAGTGAAGAGAGGATCGGGAGAACCTATATAGTGGCGGTCATTTGCATCAATCTTGCCATTGCCGTCATAGTCCTCGAACTTGATGTCACCGGGAACAGCATCGGGCTGGATTACGGTGCCGTCAGCGCTCTTGTAGTTGTCAATCTCATCCTGATTCTGGAAAATGCCGAGTTTCTTGACATCGTATGCAGAACCGATAGGATAACCTACGAGGAGTGCATAGTATGAATCGAAACCGTATGCAAGGGCATTGGCGATATCGTCAGCCTCTGTACCGTCGTAACCCTTACCGAAGAGGGATACAATCTTGTTGGCATTGGAGTCGAATACGAGGTTGGTTTCCCAGCGGAACGAATCGCGGCCGTT
>JABUTP010000114.1:6967-9234 GCA_021443625.1 Bacteroidales bacterium
GCGATTTCAACACCCTTGTTGGTAACCTTGCCCACGTTGTCGTTAACTGAGGTAAATCCGGAGAAGTAAGGCGCACTGCGGTTCACAAGCATATTCTTTGTGGCACCTGCATAGAGGTCAATGCTACCGTTCAGGCGGTTCTTGAGCATTGCGAAGTCAATACCGATGTCGTACTTTTCAACGGTGGCCCAGGTAAGGTTCTTGTTGGGAACGTTGTCGAGAGCCATACCGAGGGTGCTGACGTCACCGAGCCAGGTCATGGTGTTGTTACCATTGTTGCCTGTACCCTTGCTTACAGTTGACTGGGTTGCACCTGCAGATACCGAACGGGAACCGTTCTGTCCCCAGGAGAGACGAACTTTGAGGAAATCAAAAGTATTCTGATTTTTCATGAACTCTTCGTTGGAAACCACCCATGCTGCGGATGCTCCATAGAAGTTGCCCCACTTGTGACCTGCCGCGAATGCAGAGTAACCGTCACGACGGAAGTTCACTGTAGCATAGTACCTGTTTGCATAGTTGTAGTTTGCACGGGCAAGGTAACCTACGGCTGAAGTCTGTACGCGGGTACGGTTGGGAGTGAAGGAGTTTGCTGCAGAAAGGTTGTACTGACGCAGGGAAGTAGGGGTGCTGAAACCGCTGTAGCCGATGGAAAGGCCGTTGCTGTCGGTATGCTCACGGGTGTAACCGAGCATAACGTCAAAATGGTTCTTGTCAAAGTCCTTGGCATAGGTAAGGATATTGTCAATGTTCCATGCGGCATAGTTGGTAGTGGATGACGAACCGCTGGCAGAGTTGTTGAACTGCGAAGGGTTGTCCATATCGGTGGTCCTTTCGGTGCTTACCGCAATCTCGGGACGGTTGAACACGTCACTATAGGAAGAGTTGGTCTGGCCCTGGAAAGTAACCTTGTAACTGAGACCGGGGATGAAGGGGAAATCAACCTGTGCGTATGCTACACCATTGAGGTTGGAAGACCTTGTGGAACGTTCGGTCCAGAGGTTTGAGTCATTGGTACCTGCACCCCAGTAAGGGCTGGCAGTCTTGCCGTCAGGAACACTGTTGTACCAGTTCTCGTAGCCGGGCTGGATTGCATATACATAGGAGAGCGGAGACATCCACATCGCATTCTGAATCTTTGCGGTCTGGCCCCAGCTGTTCGAAAGGAGGTAGTTGGCCTTGAAACCTACAGTGAGCCAGTTGGTAACGTTGATGTCAAACTTGCCCATAACGCCTGCCTTCTCGTAGTCGTCACCCTTGCGGATGCCCTGCTGGCGTCTGTAGTCGCTGGAAACATAGTAATTGATGTTCTTGGACCTTCCGCTGAGGCTTACGTCATATTTCTGACCTACACCAGTGCGGGAAATCTCGTCAAGCCAGTTGACCCACTGGCCGTCATTCCAAGCCATAAGCTCACGGTCGTTGACGAGGTCGGTAGCGGCTGCGTCAAGATTTGCATAGTCAGACCAGTTCTTGTCCTTGAAGTTGGCATACTGGCTGCTGGTGGGAGCCTGATTTGAATAGAAACGGTTCTTGAGGAAGGTTTCCTTGTCGGTAACCATCTTGGGCATACGGCTCCAGTCTGAGAAGCTTACGCTTGCGTTGAAGTTAACGACGGGTTTCTCGCTCAAACCTCTCTTGGTGGTGATGATAATCACACCGTTTGCGGCGCGGGAACCGTAGATGGCTGCTGCAGAAGCATCCTTGAGAACGTCGATGCTCTGGATGTCGGCAGTGTTGATGGAGTTGATGGAACCATAGGAAAGAACACCATCGACAACGAGCAGAGGCTGATTGACGCTCTGTGAGCTGGCGGAGATTGATCCGTTGGAGGGGATTGAGTTCTTACCACGGATGGTCATTGAAGATGTGTTGTCACCCGATGCCGAGCTTGTAGGAGCATAGCTGAAACCGGCCACGCGGCTTGAGAGGGATGCGAGGGCGTTCGGGTTGGGAAGGTTGGAAATGTTCTTGTCGTTCGCATAGTTGACACTGGCAATGGCGCCGGAAACGTCTTTTTTGCGAGCGGTACCGTAACCGACAACCACAACCTCATCGAGGAATGCATAGTCGTCAGCAAGGGTCACATTGATAACCTTGTTGGTTCCGACGGTGATTTCCTGGCTTGCATAGCCGATGGAAGAAAACACCAGCACGGACTTGGAGTTTACGCCGTTGATCTGGTAAGCACCGTCGATGTCTGTCATCGCTCCGGTATTGGTGCCCTTGACGAGAATGTTCACACCCGGGAGAACCTCGCCGTTGGC
>JABUTP010000115.1:0-3561 GCA_021443625.1 Bacteroidales bacterium
GACCGTCAGATGGCCTCTCAAAGGGGTAACCGCGGCAGTTTGGTAAGAATTTCACTGGTAGGTTATACCAATGTCGGCAAGAGTACGATTATGAATATGCTTGCCAAGAGCAACGTGTTTGCCGAGAACAAACTCTTTGCAACGCTGGATACCACGGTTCGCAAGATAGTGTTGGAAAACGTGCCTTTCCTTCTGAGCGACACTGTGGGATTCATCCGCAAGCTCCCCACCCAGCTGGTGGAAGCCTTCAAAAGCACTCTCGACGAGGTTCGCGAGGCGGATATTCTGGTTCACGTGGTGGATATTTCCCACCCCAACTTCGAGGATCAAATCAGGGTTGTGGAGAAAACCCTGGCCGAAATAGGGGCTAAAGACAAGCCTGTCTATCTTGTATTCAACAAGATAGACCAGTATTCATACGAAGAGTACGACGAGGAATTTTCTCTTGACGAGAAGTCCCGTCGCAACTACACTTTGGAGGAGGTCAAGAACAGCTGGATGGCCCACGAACACACCCCCTGCATCTTCATCAGCGCCAAAGAGCGCATAGGAATAGAGAAATTAAGGAACGACCTATATAAAATGGTGGCTGAAATCCACGCCGGTAGGTATCCTTTCAACAATTTCCTTTGGTAAAATCGCGGATGAGTTCGCAGCAGCGTGAAGGATATTCGGCGATGGAGTTGTGACCGCATTCTGGCAGGCACTCTATCCTGACATTGGGACAATCTGCTGCAAAACGTATTTGAACCGCAGTGTCAACCAGATTGTCATCTGCTCCGAAGACTGCCATAACGGGAATCGGCGCCTTTGACAGGTACTCTGATGTATCCTCGCGAGCCACAAGACCTTTTATGGAGGAAATAATACCGGAGGGGTCGTGGGTTTCGCACAATTCCACTGTCTGACGTATTTTTTCATCCATTCTTCTGAGGTTGGAAGGACAATACATTTTGGGGATGGACAGGTCTGCCAAAACCATCATCTTGCCTTCTCCGATGACCTGAATTTCCCTCTGTCTAAGTTCGGTAAGTCTTTCGGATTCCTTGTAGGGATGGGAATTGAACAGTATTAGACCTTGGAATACCGAAGGATACATGATGCAACTCCTGATGGCTGCATATCCTCCGAGGGAATGACCTGCAATATACGCTTTTTCAACTCCGCATAATTCCAGAATACCTTTGCATACGGTGGCAATGAACTCCATTGTGTTGACGGGAGCGGAGCAGGAGAGTCCGTGTCCGGGCAAGTCAGCTATAATAACCCTGAAATCCTTTGAAAGTTCCTGATACATATCCTCCCAGATATACATTGTCTCGAGATATCCGTGGAGCATCAGAATTGTAGTGTCACCCTTTTTGGAGTCAAGAATGTGGACGGGTATGTTGGCCGCCGTTGCAAAAAATTCCATTGAATTCGAATTTGTTCAGTAAATGTACCAAATTATTTGGTTTGTAAAAGGATATTCGGAAAAAAGTAAGATATTTGCAGAATTATTGCCTTAGTGGCGGATAACAGGAATATCATATAAACTATTCTATAAAATGATTGAACTCAATTCTAAGGTTCCAGAGGGTCCTTTGGCAGAAAAATGGACCAATCACAAGGCTCACATCAAGGTTGTAAGCCCTGCTAACAAAAAGAAAATGGAAATCATTGTGGTCGGTACCGGCTTGGGTGGCGCATCTGCAGCCGCCACTCTCGGCGAACTCGGCTACAATGTCAAGATTTTCTGTATCAGCGACTCACCGCGTCGTGCCCACTCCATTGCAGCCCAAGGCGGTATAAACGCTGCTAAGAACTACCAGAACGACAACGACTCCGTCTATCGCCTCTTCTATGACACTATCAAGGGCGGTGACTACCGCAGCCGTGAAGCCAACGTATATCGTCTGGCAGAGGTCAGCAACAACATCATTGACCAATGTGTGGCCCAGGGTGTTCCTTTTGCACGCGATTACGGCGGACTTTTGGACAACCGCAGCTTTGGTGGTGCGCAGGTATCCCGTACATTCTATGCCCGCGGCCAAACAGGTCAGCAGCTCCTTCTCGGTGCCTATGCAGCCCTGAACCGTCAGGTGGCCAAGGGAACCGTAAAGAGTTATCCCCGTCACGAAATGCTCGACCTGGTCATCATCAATGGTGAAGCCAAAGGTATCATAGCGCGCGACCTCACCACAGGTGAAATCAAACGCTTCGGCGCACACGCAGTGGTACTTGCAACCGGTGGCTATGGCAACACATACTTCCTCTCTACCAACGCGATGAACTCAAATGGTTCGGCAGCCTGGCAGTGCTACAAGAAGGGCGCCTGCTTCGCAAACCCCTGTTTTGCACAGATTCACCCCACCTGCATCCCCGTTCACGGCGACCAGCAGTCCAAACTTACTTTGATGTCGGAGTCACTGCGTAACGACGGTCGTATTTGGGTTCCCAAGAAAAAAGAGGACGTTGAGGCCATCCGCAAAGGCACTTTGAAACCGAGCCAGATTGCCGAGGAAGACCGCGACTACTATCTTGAGCGCAGGTATCCCGCTTTCGGAAACCTTGTTCCCCGTGACGTTGCCAGCCGTGCCGCCAAAGAGCGCTGCGACGCAGGTTTCGGTGTAAACGACCAGGGCTTGGCCGTATATCTCGATTTCAAGACCTGTATGGAACAGAAGGGGCACAAATACATCGAGGAAAAATACGGAAACCTTTTCCAGATGTACGAGGAAATCAACGACGTTGACCCTTACAAGGAGCCTATGATGATATTCCCCGCCATCCACTACACAATGGGCGGACTTTGGGTTGACTACAATCTGCAGACCACCATCCCCGGTCTCTACGCAATAGGTGAAGCCAACTTCAGCGACCACGGCGGAAACCGTTTGGGCGCATCAGCCCTTATGCAGGGTCTTGCAGACGGATATTTCATCCTTCCTTACACCATCGGCGACTATCTTGCAGGCAAATTCAAGGATCCCAAGACAGACACCAATGCCCCCGAGTTCGAGGCTGCTGAAAAGAATATCAAGGAACGTATAGAGAAACTTCTCTCCATCAAGGGTAAACGCACCGTTGACAGCATCCACAAGGAACTCGGCCACATTATGTGGGAATATGTGGGTATGGCCCGCAACGAAGCAGGTCTGAAGAAGGCAATCGAACTTATCGCCGCCCTCAAGAAGGAATTCTGGACAAACGTTTACGTTGCCGGAGACAACTCCCATTTCAACCAGGAACTCGAAAAGGCGCTGAGAGTTGCCGACTTCATCGAAATCGGTGACCTTATGGCCCGCGACGCCCTCAATCGCCAGGAATCCTGCGGCGGTCACTTCCGTGAGGAAATGCAGACCGAAGAGGGTGAAACCAAACGCGACGACGAAAACTTCATGTATGTCGCTGCCTGGGAATACAACGGAGAAAACGAACCCAATCTCCACAAAGAACCCCTCAAGTTTGAATTCTGCACTGTTGCCACCCGTAACTATAAAGACTAAGCATTATGAAATTCACACTCAAAATATGGCGTCAGGAAAACGCCAAGGCACAAGGTCATTTTGAAACATATCA
>JABUTP010000115.1:4242-6916 GCA_021443625.1 Bacteroidales bacterium
AGAAATCATACTTAAATATAGTCGGCTCTTAAACAAAGGCCGGCTATATTGTTTTTAGAAGCTGTTGGAACTGCTGTTGATAATTTTTTAATGGTGTTCAAAAATAGTGGAGAAAAATGGCCGTATAAAAATCATCATAACTTTTTGAAAAAGTTTTAATCATTTATAAACGTTTCAAAACACATAAATTTTTTCAAAAATATACCGCCTGATGGCAGTTCAAGGCCCATTTCGAGAGTTATCAACATTTTCAACAGACAATAATAACCATAGAGAGTTTTATTTTTATTAATCATTATATTTGTAATCCGACAAGCTGTTGAAAAATTCCAGATATGAGCGACTATAATCCCAGGGAAGAACTCCGCAACAAGGACAACGATTTTGAAGGCAAGATACGTCCTCAGGATTTTGATGATTTCTCAGGCCAGAGCGAAATCATTGAAAAATTGAGAATATATGTGAAGGCGGCCAAGATGAGGGGCGAATCTCTCGACCATATCCTGTTTCACGGCCCTCCGGGTCTGGGCAAGACCACTCTGGCCCACATTGTGGCTAACGAACTCGGAGTCAATATGAAAATAACATCCGGTCCCGTTCTGGACAAGCCCGGGGACCTGGCGGGGCTTCTTACCTCCCTCGAAGAGGGAGATGTTCTCTTCATAGACGAAATTCACCGTCTGAGTCCAATTGTTGAAGAATATCTTTACTCGGCGATGGAAGATTACGTCATAGATATTATGATAGACAAGGGCCCCGGAGCCCGTTCGGTGCAGATTACGCTAAACCCTTTCACCCTGATAGGGGCAACCACCCGCAGCGGTCTTCTGACATCGCCTCTCAGGGCGCGTTTCGGCATACAGGAGCACCTTCAATATTACGACTACAAGGTTCTTTCGAACATCGTCAAGCGCAGCGCCTCCATTCTGAACATAGAAATTGACGAAGATGCTGCTGTGGAAATCGCTCTCCGCAGCCGCGGAACACCCCGTATTGCCAACAGTCTGCTGCGCCGTGTAAGGGATTTTGCAATGGTCAAGGGTGACGGACGCATAGATATTGAAATAGCCAGGTATGCCTTGAACGCCCTCAATATAGACAAGCGCGGTCTTGACGCCATAGACAATAAAATACTGTCAACCATCATCCAGAAATTTGCCGGCGGACCCGTCGGGGTTACAACCATTGCCACCGCCATCAGCGAAGATCCCGGCACTCTCGAGGAGGTTTATGAACCGTTCCTTATAAAAGAGGGTTTCATCAAGAGGACCCCCCGAGGCAGGGAGGCGACCGAGCTTGCATACACCCATCTCGGCATCAAGAAATTTGGAGAGAACACGTTGTTTTAGATGGAAAAACTTGACTTTTCGCATCTTCGGGGAGGAATTTCCTGTAAAGCTGTCTATGTTACATCGGCAATATCTGCTTTTGACAGTTGCAGTCTCAATGTCATAGAATTGGAAACCAAAAAGGAAGCTCTGTTCATGACAAGCGACCTTTCCAATTTTTTTGAGGAGTCCTGCATTTACTATCTGCCCGCCCAGTCTGACGGAAAATCCACCCAATCGGTAAAGAGCGCAACGCTCAAGGTGCAGCGCACTTCTGCCATTTCTGCCATCCAGCAGTTTGAAAACCAAAATATTCCGCGCAATTTCAAGGAATGTGTCAAAAAGGCAAATTGTATTCTTTCAAAGGATATTGCCAACATCCAACTTAACTCACTCAACAGGCCGGTAATAATAGTAACATACACCGATTCTCTCAAAGAGAAGATTTTACAGAAATCCAAGACAAGTGCAAGTATAATAACTCTTTCTAAAGGGGCAGAAATAAGCCACGATACCATCAGGGATACCCTTTTTTCGTCAAATTTCACAAAGGTTGACTTTGTTTCAATGCCGGGTGAATTTGCTGTAAGGGGTTCCATCATCGACATTTTCTCATATTCAGACAACAATCCATACCGGATAGATTTTTTCGGGGATGAAATCGAGAGCATCTCAAAATTCGATTCCAATTCCCAGCGTACCATAGAAAAGGTTGAAAAGGTGGATATATATCCCAATCTTTTTGAAAACCACGAAAGCGAGGATTATGTCGATATTTCAGAAATCCTCCCCGAAAGCTGTATCTGGTGGAATTTGAGAAACGACCTTCAATACAACAACGAAAGGGAAAACGACTATATACCACAGCCCGTCTTCAACAAGAATTTTGACATCTTGTGCAGCGATATAGAAAGGAAGGAGGAAGAAGGTTACAAAATTCACATTCTTTCGCAGCAACTCAACCAGCGGATGCGCCTGAAACAGATTCTCGAAGAGAAGATGGGGCGATCTTCTGTCGAATTCATCTCCCTTTCCCTCCACGAAGGTTACATAAACAACATTGACAAGCAATGTTACTATACAGACCATCAGATTTTTGAGCGTTACCACAAAATAAAGGAGAGCCGTGAGGTCAAAAGCAGCGAAAGACTTACCATAAACGATTTGACCTCCTTCCATATAGGTGACTACGTGGTGCATATAGACCACGGAGTGGGGCAGTTCGGAGGTCTGGTCCGCACCGAGATAGGAGGGAAGATGCAGGAGGCCGTCAAACTGATATACAAAGACGGCGACGTCATATTCGTCTCAATTCACGGCATACACCGCATCAGCCGTTACAAGTC
>JABUTP010000115.1:8258-11301 GCA_021443625.1 Bacteroidales bacterium
GATATGAATATGGAAGGAAACGAAATCATTGGAGGCGGATGGTTGAGCGACTGCCGCATAGACACCGACATCGATGCTTTCATTCCGGACGATTACATAAATGTCGCTGCGGAAAAGATGAGACTTTACAGGGAACTCGACAATATGAAGACTCCCGACAAGGTGGAATCGTTCCGTGGCGAGATGCAGGACAGATTCGGTACCATTCCCCAACCGCTCGAGAACCTTATGAACATTGTTCTGCTGCGGCAGAAGGCCATTGATCTCGGTTTTGAAAAGATAATCCTCAAGAACGGTCTTCTGATATTGTATTTTGTCCTCGACCAGAACTCGTCATACTACAAAAGCGCGACCTTCGGCTCAGTGCTCAAATATATGGATACATCTTCCCATAAAATAAGGATGAAGCAGGAGAGAAGTCTCCATCTGGTGTGCGAAAATGTACGCAGTGCGCAAAAAGCAGTTGATATATTGCAAGAAATGCTAAATTTGCAGTTTGCCGAAAAATAGATTTCAATGAATCTCATCATAGACATAGGAAACACCTCCTGCAAGGCCGCCATATACGACGGAATGGTCCCCAAGACATTCTTCCGTATCGAAAATCCTCTGGATATTTTCGGGCAGCTTGGCAATGATGAAAAATTCGACAAGGTCGTACTTTCGTCGGTGCGCAACTATGATGAAAAACTCAATGAAGGGCTGAAGAAACTGGCCGGCAGTTTCATAGACTTCAATCTCGACTATGTAAGGGAGCAGTTGGCAAACGGAAACACCCTTTTCAATTCCCTCGACAATATGCCCGACGGAATGGGTGCCGACCGTATGGCTGCCATTTATGAGGCTTCCAGACTCTATCCGCAAGGCAAACTGATGGTGTTCGATTTCGGTACCGCCACCACGGTCGAGTTCATTGACAACAGCCATTATGAAGGCGGCTCCATATCGCTCGGTCTTGCCACCCGCTACCGCGCTTTGGCCCACTTCACCCAGAAAATTCCACTGCTCAGACCGATGGATTTCATGAAGAACCATACCCTGGGCGACATTTCAACTGTCGGATACGACCTTGACACCGCCCTTGCCTCTGGCAACATCCTCGGCATAAAGTTTGAAATAGAAGGCTATATGGCTGCCAATCCGGACCGAAAAGTGATTCTGACCGGCGGCGATGCAGTATTTTATGCGGGACACTTGTCAAAAGAGGTCCGACACGAACAACATTTGGTATTAAACGGGCTTGCCCACATAGCAATGAACAATGAATAAAAGAATTACCATAATCATAGCGGCTCTGGCCCTGAGCTTTGTCCCGAAGGTGTCCAATGCCCAGGAAAACATTGCCTACGACGCCTTTTCCCCCTACAGCATTTATGGGCTCGGTCTCTTGGAGATGACCGGAGACCAGAACACCCTCGCTATGGGAGGCATCGGCATCGGCGACCGTTCCGCTGCATATATCAATCTACTGAATCCCGCAGCGGTGACCTGCCGCGACATCCAGGGATTCATGCTTGATTTCGGTATCAGCCAGAAGAATATCTTTTATGAGGCCAATCGTGCCGATGGTTCCGGCAAAGCCACTTCGGTGAGCAATCTCTGCAACATCCACCACGTGGTGGCATCTTTCCCCATCACCCGCAAGATAGCCTTCCAGGCGGGTGTGATGCCTTTCAGTTCCACCGGTTACTATTTTCAGGACAGGATTTACGAAGATCAGGTCATAGTGGAAATTGGTGACGTTCAGTATGCCAAGCAGGGCAAGGGCGGCACATACCAGTGCTTCCTGGGAGCCGGATGGGAAGTTGCCAAAAATCTGAATATCGGTGCCGAAGGCATCCTCTATCTCGGCAACACCGAGCACTCCTCCGTCACCGCATTTACCACAAACTCCAGCTACCGCACAATCCAGCGCAGCTGGGACATTGTTTCGCGCGGCTTCGGTGCCAAACTCGGTGCGCAATACACTGCCGATTTGGGCAAGAACACCGCTTTGACCCTTGGTGCAACCTACAAGGTGGGCAGCAAGCTCAAAGGGGAGCAGAATCTCAGCACAATAGCCACTTCCGGCACCGTAGATACCATTGCCAGCACCCCTACCACCATCAAATACCGCATCCCCTGTGAGGTTGGGGCGGGTTTCACCCTCCGCAAGAACGACCGGTGGATGGTGGGAGCGGACTATGTTTGGCAAAACTGGAGCGGCAGCACCTTTGATCCCACCCCCGGCATCGACTTTTCCACCTGCCAGACCCATTCGGTGAAGATCGGCGGCGAGTTAACCCCCTCCAAATACGACATCAGGTATTATATGCGCAGGGTGACCTACCGCGCCGGAGCATACTACAACCAGGGTTACATGGCGATAGGGGGGACGAGGATAGACAGCCGTGGCGTCACTCTGGGAGCATCCTTCCCGGTGTTCACCGCCGGCACCTCTCTGGCGCTTGCCATAGACCTCGGCCAGATGGGAACTCTCTCCAACAATATGATTCGCGAGAGATACGTCAAATTCACCATGGGACTCAATCTTTATGACGTTTGGTTCAAAAAATCACTCTATAATTAATTCGAATTGTTAACTTTGTAGCATTATGAAAAAGATTATACTCGTTTTATTCGCCGCATTCGTGGCATTTTCGGCAAACGCACAGGCCGGAAGATTCGGTACCGGACAGGATAGCGTGGAGTGCGTGAAATACCTGTCATACTACAAGGAATATATGAAGCACAACAATATTGCAGAGGCCACCAACCCCTGGCGCAACGCTTTTGCAATATGCCCCCCCACTGCAAGTGAGAATATGATACTGGACGGGCAGAAGATTATGCGCAGCCTCATATCCAAATCCAAGGACGCAAAACTCCGCGCCGCATATATCGACACTCTCCTCATGCTTGCCGACCTCAGGGCCGAAGTTTATCCCAAGAACGCAGTGAAGGCTTTGAACAACAAGGTCAAGGATATCAACAACTTCAAGTGGAACGCCGACAACCCCGAAGTTCTCTATGCCGAATACGAGCGCATTTTCAAGGCCAACGG
>JABUTP010000115.1:12187-13534 GCA_021443625.1 Bacteroidales bacterium
AGGTTTCAGGGACAGGAAACACCTGTCCCTGTATTCCTTTTTATTTCTGCTCATTGTCGCGGGGTGCAAGAAGGAGGTTCCCCGCGAGTACATAGACTATGAGCAGACTCCCGTCCAGGTCGTCAGCGGAATGAATGTCCGGCAGTACGACCGCGCCGACACCAAGATGGTGATGAAAACCCGCCTGATGGAGCGCTATTCCTTTGTCAGGGATTCGGTGCAGCAGTCCAAGGAACTTTACAAGGAGGGTTTCGAACTCTATATCTACAACACCGACGGCCTGATGGAGTCCCAGATTATCTCCGAAGAGGCTATGCACACCACCGGCGGCAACAACAAGGAGCAGTGGGTGGCTTACGGCGGGGTAAACATCCTCAACCATATCAAAGGCGAGCGCATCATCACCGACACCGTCTATTACGACATCAAGGAAGACCTTGTCTATACCAACTGCTATGTGGTGATAACCTCCCCGCAGGGCAAGCTGCAGGGCTACGGCCTGCGCAGCGATGACCGCATCCACCAGTCCATCATAATGCAGCCCTTCGACTCCTACGGGGTGGTGGTGAGCGACTCCACCAAATTCTACATCGACACGGTCAATTTCGTGGGTCCGCCCCTCCCGCGCTACCTCTCCAAAAAATAAATCGGCCCCGTTCTGATAGTTTTTCATTATTTTTTATTATTTTCGCGTCCTAATTGCCATTTTGTGATTAAAAGGTGGCAAAAGCGAATTTTTAAGAAATAATAACAATTAAATAGAACACTTATGGCTGTATTGGAAAAAATCCGTGTCAGACTCGGAGTTTTCATCACAATCTTGATTGCAGTTGCGCTTCTTTCGTTCATCATTGATCCCAACACGCTCAGCTCCACCATCCAGAGCAAATCCAAGAGCAACAACGTGGGCGAGATGAACGGCAAGGCAGTCAGTTACCGCGATTATTTCACAGAAGTAGAGAACACCACCCGCCTTATGGAGGCTGTCGGTGGCCAGAGCCTCAACAACGAGCAGGCCCAGAACCAGGTCCGCAACATGGCCTGGCAGAAATTTCTCAGCGACAGGGTATTCCTCCCCAAGGTATCGGATGCCGGCTTTGCCGTGTCACAGGCCGAGATGGGTGACCTCTTTGCAGGAGCCAACGTTTCCCCCATCATCCAGAACGCCTTTGCCGGCCGCGACGGCTTCAATCCCCAGACCGTGGCCGACTTCAGCCGCCAGATGGATATGGACGAGACCGGAACATCCCGCAAATACTGGAACTGGCTCGAGCAGCAGGTATATTCGCAGCAGATGATGAACAAGTACTTCGCCGCATTCACCGGCAGTACCCTTCTCAGCAAGAC
>JABUTP010000115.1:13890-16175 GCA_021443625.1 Bacteroidales bacterium
GCAGACTATGCCTTCGGCTCCAAGGATGCCGTAAGCGCCATCCGCACCGAGGACCTCACCCTTTCGGCAGCCCGCGTGGCCGACCGCAAGGTGATGCCCGACTCGGTATTCGTATATTATACCGTGGCACAGCCCGCATCGGTGGCAGACTCCATTCTCAATGCCATCAAGAAGACCAACGACGGCCTCACCCCTATGGGTTGGACAACTCAGGAAGCCCTTGCCCAGTCGGGTATGAACGAGTTTGGCGCCGCATTCGACCTCAAGGCAGGCGAAGCCACCGTGGTCAGCCTCCAGGGCGGCCAGATTACGGCAGTCATCAAGGTCAGC
Source organism: Bacteroidales bacterium (assembly GCA_021443625.1). Lineage (GTDB taxonomy): Bacteria > Bacteroidota > Bacteroidia > Bacteroidales > UBA932 > Equibacterium. Next base: position 14,221 of record JABUTP010000115.1, read on the forward strand.
GAAACCACCCGTCCCAAAGAGAAGGTCAAGCTCGCAGTGCTGCGCAAGACCATCTCCCCTTCGGATGACACCTACCGCAGCTTCCTGATGCAGGCCACCGAGCTTGCCGATGCCGCAGACGGCAAATATGAGAACTTCTCCCGCGTGGTCAAGGAAAAAGGCCTGCCCGTGATTCCGTCCAGCCGCCTGCAGCTCGAAACCCGCCGTCTGGGCGCCTGCGACAATGCCCGCAGCGTGGTTCAGTGGGCGTTCGACCGCAAGACCAAAGCCGGTTCCGTTTCTGACGTCATAACGGTTGACAACAAATACCACTTCGTGGCAGCCGTGACCAAAGCCCGCAAGGAAGGTTATGCTCCCGTTTCGGAGGTCAGCTCCAACATAGCCCTCGCCCTCTCCACCGAGAAGAAGGTTGCCGCCCTCGCAGAGGATTGCAAGAGCAAGATAAGCGGCTCGGAGTCGATTGAGGCCATAGCCGAGAAACTCGGCACCACCGTAAGCCACCGCGACGGCATTTCCTTCGGAATGATGAACATGTCTATGGATCCCGCCCTCATCGGTGCCGTGTCGGTTGCCGACAAAGGGGTGGTCACAGGCCCCGTGAAGGGTGCTGCAGGGGTATGCTACTTTGTGGTCAATGAGGTTGGAGAAGGGTCCTACTATACAGAGGAAGATGCGAAGAACCGCCTGATGCAGACCTCTTCGTATGCCCTCCAGTCCCTCCCTTCCATCCTTGCAGAGGAGGCGGAAGTAAAGGATTCCAGAGCAAGATTTTATTAAAATTGAAAAAAGAAACTAACAACTTTTGAACAATTTTTTGAGTTTCGCCCACAAAAAATTTTGTAGGGAAGTAAATTATATCTATATTTGACACGATATTTTGTGCCAAGTGCCCACTTTATTAGTTGAATTATAACAATTTTATAATCCATTTAAATAATGTTTAATCAAATGAAACGTAAAATGTTTTTTAGGCTTGCAGCCGCTTGCTTGGTAGCTGTAAGTACTCTGATCTCTTGTACAAAGGATTACGGGGCAGACATTTCAGCTCTCAAGAGCGACGTTGCTGGTTTGCGTACCGATGTTGACGCCATCAAGGCTCTCATCGCTTCAGGTTCGGTCATCACCAACGTTGAAACTCTTGCAGACGGTGTAAAGGTTACCCTCAGCGATGGTAAGAACTTTACCATCAAGAACGGCAAGGACGGCGCCCCCGGCAAGGACGGTTCCGTTGTTGAAATCAGGAACGGTGTATGGTACATCGACGGCCAGTCAACCGGTCTCAATGCCCAGGGCCCCAAAGGCGATACCGGTGCTACCGGTGCTACCGGTGCCAAAGGCGACAAAGGTGACAAGGGCGACAAAGGTGACAAGGGCGACAAAGGCGATGCCGGTGACTACTACATCCCCTGCGTTGACAAAACATCTGAAAACTATGGTTACTGGATCAAGGTTGACGGCGCTACCGACGCTCAGACGGTTACTGCTATGCAGTGGCTCCCCAAGGGAACCCTCACCGCAGTTTGGGATGAGGAGAGCGAAGTCCTCACTATCCACAATGTAGAAGGTGCAGAAGACGGTGTTGTAGAAATCAACCTCTCTTCTCAGCTCAAGAGCCTCGCTCTTATCCCTACTCTCTGGGATGCAAGTGTTGGTATGCCTATCGTTAATGTTTACTATATGGTAGGCAGCAAGTTCTTCGAGTATAACGGAGGCAAATGGAGTATGGATACCTTCCGCCAGTATTGGTGGACAACCACTAATCTTTCCGATATCAAGCTTGAAGGTGATACCGACAATTGGGCTGCAACCATCCATGGAAACCACCTGATTGCAATGGCTGCAAATACCCTTTACGGAATGTGGGGTTACGAATATGGATACGTTCCCGAGTGGGATGTAAACAGCGACAAATGCTACCTTGCTCAGGATGATTGGTTCGGCACCAAAGACCCCGC
>JABUTP010000115.1:20392-23876 GCA_021443625.1 Bacteroidales bacterium
CAAGACATTGAAAAATTCCCTTAAAAGCATTACTGCAGACGTCCCCGAGAGGTTCGCTTCCCTGCGTCCGGAGCAGCTTTCGGTGGAAGATTTCATTGTCCTCGCCACAGAGATTCACCGCAATTCTGCAGCTGAATAGGGTGGTGGGAATCCGGATAGTTCGTAGGTGCCCGTAGAAAGAGCCCCGCTACACGTATCCCAGACATTCCACGGGGTTGAGGCGGGAGGCCTGGACTGAAGGGAGAGTGCCTGCGGCAAGTCCGAGCGCTGTCGCGATGCCGGCGGCAGTCAGAATCTGCTCCAGTTTGAGGGAGATGTCGAGCACCCCGACGGGAACGGCAAGAGTGACAACCCAAGCCATAAAAATCCCCATAAGAGAGCCGCAGGCGGAGAGTTGCAGCGCTTCTTTCATAAATTCCCACACAATCCGCCACCGTTTTGCCCCCAGCGCCTTTTTAAGCCCGATTTGAGGGGTTCTTTCCTTTACGGAGAGGCGCAATACGGTAATGATGCCGAATGCTCCTATAAGGAGCGAAAACAGTCCTATGATGCCTCCGATGACCTTAATTTTCCCTATGATTGAAAGTGTTTGCGCAGCGAGGCTCTCGAGAGTGTTCACTGCAAAATTGTTTTCGGCCGATTGGGGCAGCCGGCGGAACCTCCGGAGCAGGCCGGTGAATTCGTCTGCAAGGGCCTCTTTTCCGAATTCGCTGCGGGGTCTGGCGATAATCATTGTCTCGAGATTGCCCTTGCCCACAATGGTTTGTGCGGAGACAGCATCTACCAGCAGGGTGTTGGCGGTCGGGATGAGAGAGATGATGTTGTTCCCTTCATCGGCAAAGCACCCCACTATCTGAAGCGGCACGGAACCTGCCTTGACGGAAAGTCCCACAGGGTTGCACCCTTTTCCGAACAGTTTGTCGCTGAGTTCTTGCCCTATCATCGCCTTGCCTGTTTCCAGGGAAGAACCTTGGGAGGAGAGGAAGCGGCCGGAGGCGAGGGGAGAGAGGCATAATTGGTTCCACTGCCCGGCAACTCCGGTGATGTTGCAGGTTACGGCATCCCGTGCGGAGGAGGTATGAAGGGAACGCTTTCCCACAACGCTGACTTGGGCTTTCCCCTTTGCGGTAAAGGCGACGCTCTCCGCCACGGAGGAGTTGTTTTTAAGGAAGGTGAAATCCTCGATGCTGACAGCGGGGCGGGAGGCGAAACGGGCCCAGTCGTCCCCCTCTTCAAACGAGGTTGGGAAGCGGTCTATCATCACGAGGTTGCTCCCGAAGTGGTCAAAACCGCTTTGGATGGAGCTGCCGAGGGCATCTATTACGGCAAAAGAAAGAATAGTGATAAATATTCCGGTGCTTACGCCCACCAGAGAGGCTGCGGTGCGCAGAGTGTCACCTTTTGTGCGGGTGTTTTTGGTCATCGTCCAATCCTCCATTGAGTTTGCTTTTAATCTGTCTTATGACATCGAAGGCAGCCAGTGGGGAAAGGGTGTTGATGTCTATTTTTTCTATAATGTGTTTGATATCCGTCAGAAGCGGGTCATCGAGCTGGAAAAGGGAGAGCTGCATCGGGGTGCCGCCAATGTTCCGTGAGGAAACCTTTTGAGTGACAATGTTCCCGGAAGGCGCAGCGGAAACAGCCACGGGGGAGCCGTTCTCGAGCGAATCGAGTTTTTCCTGAGCTTTGGAAAGCACCTGCTGCGGCATTCCCGCCATACGGGCAACGTGGATACCGAAACTGCTGGCAACTCCGCCCTTGCACAACTTGCGCAGGAATATGACGCGTCCGTCAATTTCGCGGGTAGAGATGTGGAAGTTGTGAACTCTCGGGTAGAGGGTTTCCATCTCGTTGAGTTCGTGGTAGTGGGTGGCAAACAGGGTTTTGGGTGCGGCAGGGCAGGTGTGGAGAAAATCCACGATGGCCCAGGCGATGGACATTCCGTCGTAGGTGCTGGTGCCGCGTCCGATTTCGTCCAGAAGGAGGAGGGAGCGCTGGGAAATGTTGTTCAGGATAGTGGCGCTCTCGGTCATCTCCACCATAAAGGTGGATTCCCCCCTCGAGATGTTGTCGGAGGCACCCACCCGGGTGAAAAGTTTATCCACAACCCCAATTCTGGCCTCCTTTGCAGGAACGAAGGAGCCAATCTGTGCCATCAGCACAATGAGGGCGGTCTGGCGCAGGAGGGCCGACTTACCCGCCATATTGGGGCCGGTAAGGATTATGACCTGCTGGTCGCCGTTGCTGAGATAAGTGTCGTTGGCTATGTATTCTTCCCCTTCGGGGAGCATTGCTTCTATCACGGGGTGACGTCCCTGCTTGATGTCAATTTCCAGCGAATCGTCGATGGTGGGGCGGCACCAGTTCCACTTGCGGGCCAGTTGCGCCATGGAGCAGAGGCAGTCGAGGCGGGAAATGGCCTCGGCGTTGCGCTGTATGGCGGGGATGTTGTCCTGCAGGGCCTTCACCAGATCTCCGTAGATGCGCGACTCGATGGCTATAATCTGGTCCTGCGCCACCATAATTTTCTCCTCGTACTCCTTGAGTTGGGCGGTGATGTAGCGCTCTGCCCCGACGAGGGTCTGCTTGCGGATCCAGTCTTCGGGAACAAGGTCCTTGTAGGTGTTGCGCACCTCAAGGTAGTAGCCGAAAACGGAGTTGTAACTTATCTTGAGGGTGGAAATTCCCGTCCGGTCGCGTTCCTGCTGCTGTATGTCGAGCAGAATCTGCTTGCTGTTTTCCAAGAGGTTGCGGTAGTTGTCCAGTTCGGGGTCAACTCCGCCCGCCACGACGTTCCCCTTTCCAATCTGCTGGGCGGTGTCGGGGAGGATGGTGGCGGCAATCCTTTGGGACAGCGTCTCAAGGGAATCCAGGGCTGCCACGATGTGGGATATTTCCTCTATTCTGCCCCCTTTTTCCATGATGGCGGCGGTGTGGCAGAGTCCCCTGCCGAGCTGGAGAATCTCCCGTGGCAGGATTTTACCCGCCGCCGCACGCGAAATGATGCGCTCCAGGTCGCCCACCTGCGCTATGCTGTCGGCAAGTTCGGCGCACTGCGGCTCATTGTTGAAAAGGGCCTCCACCGCACGGCTCCGCTCGTTAATGGCGTCTATATTCTTGAGCGGCAGGGCAAGCCACTCGCGCAAAAGACGGGAGCCCATAGGCGACTTGCAGCAGTCCATTATGTCTATGAGGGCGGTGGCTCCACCGGCGGACATCGGCCGCAGGACCTCCAGGCTGCGCATTGTGAAGCGGTCTATCCAGACGTGGCTGCCAATGTCGATGCGGCTTATGGTGCGGATATGCGATATGTCTTTATGCTCGGTGATGTCAAGGTAGGAGAGGACTGCTCCCGCCGCGGTGGTGGCAAGGGGCATTTCCTCCAGACCGAACCCTTTGAGGGAATCGGTGCCGAGCTGGGTGGTGAGTTTGCGGTAGGCCGCCGAATGGACGAACGCCCAGTTGTCCATCGATGTGATGTAGG
>JABUTP010000116.1:0-3539 GCA_021443625.1 Bacteroidales bacterium
TTGTGGAGATGGGCGGACTCGAACCGCCGTCCAAACAATGTTCCCGCAAGCTTTCTACACGCTTATCCACCCTTTGTTTGTCGGGCCACGGCTGCCGGGCGGCAGGCCACTGTAACCTTATCCTCTGAATCTTTCGGCACCGTCAGAGGCATTATGTGCCGGCAGGAATTGTTCTGGTGATACCCCGGACTCCAGACCGAACTTCCATTAAATCTGGCGGGATACTCGTCCGGCCCTCCTGGAGGGCGGGATTAAGGAGTCAGGCTTGGCCTTGACTACGCAGCGAGAGCAAAGTTGTTGTTGCCAATTATGGCGTGTAGTCTGGGATTAACGAGAGGGGCTACGACTCTCGACGTGCTTACCTGAAGAAATCAATTGCTGTCAAAACCAAAACATCCCCAGTTGTGCGGGCAAATGTACAACTATTCATACTTAAATCAAAAAATCATTACCTTTGTTCGCTTTAAGTCCACGGAAATAACAGCTAATTATGAAACACAAGGCATTGTTGTCGGCATTGGTTTACGGCGTTCTGGCCAGCATTCCTTTTCTCGTTCCCGGAATGGGGTGGGTGTCGCTCTTCGCAATGGTTCCCCTCTTGGAACTTGCCGTTGCCGATGACGTCAGACACAAGGGTTGGTGCATCTTTGCCGCCTTCTTCGTGTTCAACCTCGTGTCAACCTTCTGGATAGCGTGGATTACCGTCCCCGGAGCCATCACGGCCATAGCGCTGAACGCCCTCCAGATGTATGCCATCTTAATGTTGTTCATAAAGAGCCGCAGACATTTCAAAGGGGCGCTTCCCTATCTCTTCCTTATGGCGATGTGGCTTGCGTGGGAGCGGATCTATCAGAATATCGAAATCTCCTGGCCGTGGCTTATCCTTGGCAATTCGTTCGCCACTTCCCCAAAACTCGTGCAGTGGTACGAATACACCGGATTCTTGGGCGGCTCCCTCTGGGTGTTGCTCTCCAACATCCTCATCTACGGCTTGATACGCAGCTGGCGGCGGCGGGATGGCGGTAACCTGTGCAAACGCAGAATCATTTCCCTTTCAGTCGCAACCCTGTTGTGCATCGCAGTGCCGGCGGTCGTTTCTTGGGCCATATACTCCAATTATGACGAAACCGACAATCCCATAGAGGTGCTGGCCATCCAGCCGAACATCGATTCGGTTCACGAGAAGCACGGCGGCCTTGCGCAGACGCGGCAGGACAGCATTATGATGGCTATGGTCGGGCGGGAGGCGACCGAGAACACCAGGTACGTCATCACACCCGAGACCTTCACCTACCAGGTCAACCTGGATATGCCGGAGGCGAACTGCACCATCAGGACCGTTACGGAGTATATGCAGGCCCACCCCGGACAGCAGTTTGTCCTGGGGGCGCTGGCCCACCGTTTTTTCGACTCCAAGCTGGAGGCGGGGCAGGATGCCTCCCCGCTCGGCGATTACTGGTATCTGGCATACAATTCGGCACTTATGGTTGACTCGGAAGGCCTTGTCAACTGCTACCACAAGTCCAAACTCGTGCCGGGCACCGAGATAATCCCCTACGGAAGATACATTCCGCTGATAGGGAAGTTGATAACCCTTTTCGGCGGCGGCTGGGCCACTATGGGCACTATGGATGACGTGCGCAATCTTGAGACGCGGCAGGGGGATAAGGTGGGAGCAATGATATGCTACGAGTCAGTCTATGGGGAGTATTTCAGACGCACTGCACTCTATGGAGCCCCTTTTGTTGCGGTGATAACCAACGACGGCTGGTGGGGCGACACCCCCGGTTACAGGCAGCACTTCCGGTTTGCCCGTCTGCGTGCCATTGAGACCCGGCGGGACGTGGTGCAGGTGGCCAACACCGGCATCAGCGGCTTCATCAACCAGCGCGGCGACGTCGTGTCCCGCACCGACTGGTGGGTTCCGACTGCCCTGAAGGGCAACGTCAATCTCAATTCCGAGTTGACGTTTTATACCGAAAACGGCGACATAACGGGGCGTCTGGCCACATTCATATTCCTTTTGCTGTGCGCAGTATGGGTGGTGAGAGCCGTTATCGGCACCTCCCGGAAATAACCCGCCCCCGTTCTCCATCTGTGTCAGATACTGTTTTTCTTGCAGCATCTAAGAATAAACGTTTAAATTGGTATATTCGTTTCAAAACAACGGGTAAATTTTTATCTTTGCGGTCCCAAGAAAATCAATCTCTAACAATATGACGAGCAAAATCAATTTCATCTCAGCCGATGAGGCTGTTGCAAAGGTTAAGAGCGGAGACCACATCCATTTCAGCTCAGTGGCAAGCGCTCCGCAGGTCCTTATCCAGGCATTGTGCCGCAGGGGTGACGCAGGCGAACTCAAGGACGTCAAAATCCATCACCTTCACACCGAAGGCCCCGCTCCCTACACCGAAGCCAAATACGAAGGCATCTTCTTCCACCAGGCTTTCTTTGTGGGCGCCAACGTCCGCAAAGGGGTTCAGGCCGGTTACGCCGATTATATCCCCATTTTCCTGAGTGAAACCCAGAAACTCTACCGTGCGGGCGTCCTTCCCTGCGACGTGGCAATGATTCAGGTTTGCCCTCCCGACAAACACGGATACGTATCGCTCGGCACCTCGGTGGATGCCACTCTCGCCGCCATAGAGTGCGCCAAGACCGTCATCGCAGTGGTCAACAAACACGTTCCGCGCAGTTGGGGCGAAGCCATCATACCGATGAGTGAAATTGACTATTTCGTGGAAGACAACACTCCTCTGGAGCCCGCCCACTTCTCCGACCCCAACCCCATCGAGACCGCCATCGGTATCAACTGCGCCAACCTCATTGAGGATGGGGCAACCCTGCAGATGGGTATCGGAGCCATCCCCAATGCCGTTCTGGCCCAGCTCGGCAACCACAAGAACCTCGGTATCCACACCGAAATGTTTGCCGACGGTGTCCTTCCACTCGTGGAGAAAGGCGTCATCAACGGTGCCAACAAACGCATCGACAAAGGCAAAATGGTTTCCACCTTCCTTATGGGAAGCCAGCAGGTATATGACTTCATAGACGACAACCCGATGGTTGCAATGATGGACGTTGGATATACCAACGACCCCTATGTCATAGCCAAGAATCCCAAGGTGACCGCCATCAACAGCGCCCTTCAGGTCGATCTGACCGGTCAGGTATGCGCAGACAGCCTTGGCACCAAGTTCTACAGCGGTGTCGGTGGGCAGATTGACTTCACCTATGGCGCATCCCTCAGCGAAGGGGGCAAGGCCATCATCGCAATGCCCTCTGTTACCAACAAAGGCATCAGCAAGATTGCCCCCGTGCTTACCGAAGGCGCCGGCGTCGTTACAACCCGCAACCACATCCACTGGTTCGTTACCGAATACGGCGCAGTCAATCTCTATGGCAAGTCGCTGCAGGAAAGGGCCAAACTCATCATCAGCGTGGCTCATCCCGACCACCGTGAGGCTCTCGACCGCGCTGCCTTCGAGCGCTTCGGTCCCCACTACCACGCCGTTACCATCTAACAACTCCGGCATAAT
>JABUTP010000116.1:4856-6644 GCA_021443625.1 Bacteroidales bacterium
GAACTCGCGACCCCCGGCGTGACAGGCCGGTATTCTAACCGACTGAACTACCGCACCATTTTCAGTTCTTTGTTCAGTGTTTCCCGTAACGGGATTGCAAATGTAGGTCTTTTTTTTGAAATACCAAATAGTTTGAGGATTATTTAAGAAATTTTTTAGCGAAGTTCGCCCTCCTGCGGACCCGGCTTGACGAAGAAGCTGAAATGGACGTTGCCGTATTTGCGCTCCTTCAAGAAGCCAGGCTCATTCTCGAAATTGTATTCTGCGGGGTGTTCCAGCACGAACATTCCGCCGTCCTTGAGAAACGGCATCGGCAGAATCTTTCCCGGCAGGGTGTCCAGCCCCTCAATGGCGTAGGGAGGGTCGGCAAATATCAGGTCGAACTCCTTGGTGCAGATTCCCAGGAAGTCAAAAACGTTGTGGTGGACGACCTGCAGAGAGTCTATGCCGAGAGTCCGGGCGGTTCTCTTGATGAATCCGGCATTGGCGGGGTTCATCTCCACCGCCACGATGTCGCGGCAGCCGCGGGACCACATCTCATAACTGATGCTGCCCGTGCCTGAGAAAAGGTCCAGAAAGGCTATTTTTTCGAAATCCACGCTCCCGCACAGGATATTGAACAGCCCCTCTTTCGCAAAATCGGTGGTGGGGCGGGCGGCATAACCCGACGGCGGCAGGATGGTCTTGCCTCTGAGCGAGCCGGAGATGATGCGCATTACGACAGGGCCTCCACCCCCATAAAGTAACCGAACAGCTGCTCCTGATGCTCATAATCCAACTCCCCTTTGAAATAGAGCGTAGTCATTTCGGGGTTAATCTGGAAATGGGACAGCGAAGCGAAGATATAATAGAGCGCGGTGGTGAAATCGGCGGCTTCGAAGTTGTTTGCCAGAAGGAGTCGGTCGCCCGCAGCAACAGCCAAAGACAAAATTCCGTTGCAAATCGTAATGACGACCTTGTTGTATTCCTCTATCCCCAACAGACTCTCGAGAAGTTCAGCCACTACGGGCATGGCACCGGCATAAACAAGAACTGCCTCGAATTGGGGCAGTTCTTTATAGCTTACAGTGTCATCGGGCTTTAGTTGTACAAATTGCGACAGCACTGACCGCTCATCTCCCTTTGTGAAGAAAGGGGAGGGTACAATGGTGAATTTATCCACTATTCCCAGTTTCCTGCGTTGTTGTTGGGGTTGTCGATGCTGCCGACCATCAGACCGGGATAGCGGTCGGTGTCGATGAGTTCGGTGCAGAGGTTGACAACCAGCTGGTGGTCGAGACCGATGAGCAGATACTCGTCAATGACGTATTTCTCCGCCTCGAGTATGGGGTTGCCCTTCTTGTCGGTGGTCTTTCTCGCCTCGGCCACGATGCGTTTCTCACCGTAGGGAATCTTGGCCTCAAAGAGAGGAACCTTGACGCCGGAAACGGTCTTCACGATTGCGTCCATCCTGACCTTCTCGCCGCAGCAGGGGATGAAGGCAATGGAATCGATGCAGAAATCGGGACGGTTGCAGAGGGTGTCCTTGACGGGAATCTTGGTGGTGATTGAGAATACGATGTTCTCACCGCCGCGATAGAGTTCGAGAAGCTGCTCGGGTTTGATCTTCGGGTTTTTCTTCTTGATGCGGGCGGTGTTGGCCACTGCGATGGAGTCATCCTGTGAACCCACCTGCATCACAACGTCCATCTTGCCGTCCCTGTAGAACATCTGGAGGGTATCCATTGACGCGGTGTAACGTCCGGTGACACTCTTGAAGCCGACCTGGAGGGTACGGATATCCTTGAG
>JABUTP010000117.1 GCA_021443625.1 Bacteroidales bacterium
AGTCTTGTATTCGCGAATCCTGTCGAAGATAACCACGTTATCGTTGATGGAGTAACCGATGATGGTCAGCACGGCTGCGATGAATGTCTGGTCAACGTCGAGGGTGAAGGGAAGGATACCTGAGAACAAGCTGAAGAATCCTATCACGATGAGGGCGTTGTGGGCCAGCGAAGTCACGCCGCCGAAGCCCCAGGTCCAGTTGGTGAAACGGAGGGCGATGTAACCGAAGATGGCGATGAGGGCCAGAATTACGGCGATTAAGGCATCCCTCTGCATTTCGCTTGCTATGGAAGCATCCACGCGGTCGGAAGAAATGATACCGTTGGGATTGTTTACGGTTGATGTGAATTCGTCCAGAGTGGGCTCTGCGTTGAAGAACGACTTGAGGGCCTCGTGGAGTTTGCTTTCAATCTCCTTGTCGGTTTCCTGCGAACGGTCATTTACCTTGTAAGTGGTGGTGATACGCATCTGTGACGAACCACCGAACTGCTTGACCTCTGCCGAGCCGTCGAGACCGTCAATCACTGCGGCACGGACTTCTTCTGCAGTAACGGGCTTGTCAAAGCGGACAACGTAGGTACGTCCGCCGCTGAAGTCAACACCATAGGAGAATCCTTTGAGACCTATCGAGAGAACGGCGATGAGGCAGAGGGCACCCGATATAGCGTAGGTGATTTTGCGCTTGCCGAGGAAGTCGATGTGGGTATTCTGGAGGAAATTGCGTGTAGCGGGGCTGTCGAAGGTAATGTCTTTGTTTCTCGAAAGCCTGCGCTCGAAATAGAGGCGGGTGATGAAGATTGAAGTTACCAGTGAGGTTACGATACCTATCACGAGAACGGCGGCGAATCCCTTAACCGAACCTGAACCGAAGAAGAACAGGATAAGACCGGTGAGGAGGGTGGTCACCTGACCATCGACGATGGCCGAATAGGCATTCTTGTAACCGTCGGTTACGGCGAGTCTCAGCGACTTGCCGGCGCGAAGCTCTTCCTTGATGCGCTCGTAGATAATCACGTTGGCATCTACTGCCATACCGAGGGTAAGCACGAGACCTGCGATACCGGGGAGGGTAAGCACTGCACCGAAAGATACGAGGGTACCGAAGAGGAACACCACGTTGCACAAGAGTGCGAGGTCGGCGGCAAAACCTGCCCTGCGATAGAAGAAGAGCATATAGAGGAGCACCAGGATGAAGGCGATGATGAACGAAATCAAACCGGCCTTGATGGATGCGCTACCGAGGGAAGGACCTACAACCTGCTCCTGCACGATGCGGGCGGGGGTGCTGAGTTTACCCGACTTGAGCACGGTGGCAAGGTCATCCGCCTCAGCCTGGGTGAAATTACCTGTAATCTGCGAGCTTCCGCCGCTGATCTTGTTCTGTACGTTGGGATAAGAATAAACCGATCCGTCCATCACGATGGCTATCTGCTTGCCGATATTCTGCTCGGTGATGACTTCCCAACGGGCGGCACCGGTGCTGTTCATGGTCATGCTGACTTCGGCATTGCCCGAAATCTGGTTGTAGTTGACGCGGGCCGAAGTAACTACGCCACCATCGAGCACTGCGCCTTTGCCGGCGTTGCTCTTGAGGGCAACGAGTTCAAAGGTCTGCTCCCCGGGAACGTACGAACTGGGTTTGAACGACCAGGCGGGAACGAAATCGCTGGGGAACTGGATGTGAGATTCTCTGATCATCCTCATCACGTCGGCGGTGTCACGATAGTGTACCAGACCGAGGCAGGCGGTGTTGCCTCCAGTGGGCTGGAGTTTCACGAAGAGGGGATTCATCTTGGCCATCGCAGCCATCGACTCGTCCGAAGCGGAGGTCTCGATGTTCAGTTCGGGGATGTCGGTGGAATCCTGAGCGGCACCCTCAACCTCTTCTGCAGGCACTTCCAGGGAAGCCAGACGCTCGGCTTCTACCTGGTTCACCTCCTGGAGGAAGGGAACAATCTCGTTATAAGTATAGGTATGCCAGAACTCGAGGGAAGCGGTTCCCTGAAGGAGTTTGCGGACACGCTCGGGTTCCTTCACACCGGGAAGTTCCACGAGGATGCGGCCGGTGCGGGCAATCTTCTGGATATTGGGCTGGGCCACACCGAATTGGTTGATACGGCGCTCCACAACAGTGTAGGAATTGTTGATGGCACTCTCGGCCTCCTCCTTGAGAAGATTGATGATGTCTTCGTCCGATACGTTGGACTTCTTCTCGATGTTGCCGCTGAGCTTGTCAATGTCGATGTCAAATGCGAGCTGGTTCTTTGATTCCGGAGCAATCTCCTTCCAGGACTCCTGGAAAAGTGTTATGAAATCGGTATGTGTCTCCTCTGCCTTTGCAGAAGCCATTGCGATGGCCTTCTGGAAATTTTCGGAAGTCTTTTCACGGGCGCAGGAGCGGACCAGCTCTGCGAGGTCGAGCTGCAGCATCACGTTCATACCGCCCTTGAGGTCCAGACCGAGGTTGATTTCCTTCTCCTTCACAGCCTTGTAGGTGTAACCGAAATAAACCTTTTCGGTGGAGATTGAGTCGATGTACCTGTTGTTGGCGGAAGTTCTTACCGAGTCGAGATAATAAGCTTTGTCCAAATCGGAAACCTTGCCGAATTCCGGCTTGAGCTGCTCTGCAGCCACTGCTGCTTCCGCGCTCTTTTTAGCCTTGTTCTCCTGCACTGCGGTCACCAGCGTGAATGAGAGCTGGAATGCGCAGGCAAGAGCGATGAGAATTGCCACTAAACGAATGGCGCCTTTACTTTGCATTGTTATTTTGTTTTTTGTTAATTATAATTCAGCGAAAATAGTTCGCAAAATTAGTATTTTTTCCGAATATTTGAAGTATTTAGTACCTTTGTTTTTGAGTTTTTACGAAGTTTGAAATGAAATTGTTTGCGAGAATATGCCTGACCGCGGCATTGGTTGTGTCTCCTTTTGCCATACTTGAAGCCCAAAGCGCCAGAACCCTCGTGTCACGGGGCGACCAGGCGCGCCAGGAATATGACTTCTCCTCAGCCATACAGCACTATCAGAGCGCCCTTTCGCGGAGCGAAGACGAGCAGGAAAGGCTTTCCATATCCGAAAAGATAACCCAGTGCGAAAACGGGCAGAGTATGCTGGAATATTCTTCACGGCCCGAAGTGATCAGCACCATAACGGTTCCCCGCAGCGATTTCTTTCTCTATTACAGCCATTTTGCCGACAGGGCCTGGAAAAAGGGGGAGAACGGTCAGGCCATTCTGTTCGACTCCGGAGACAACACCCTCGTAATGCCCTTGCGCGGGGAAGACGGCCATTTTGACCTGTATTCCGCCAGCCGGCAGGGGGACGGTGGCTGGAGTCCTCTGGAAAATCTCGGACCGAACGTCAACTCCGCCGGAGACGAGGTCTTTGCGACCCTCGCAGATGGCGGGAAACGCCTCTATTTCTCGTCCAACGGTCTCTCCGGAATGGGCGGATATGACATATTCGTTTCCGAATGGGAC
>JABUTP010000118.1 GCA_021443625.1 Bacteroidales bacterium
AGGTTGAAACTGCTGCCCGAAGAGGCGTTGGCAGCGAAGATTGGAGTGCCGGTGAACCCGAAAAGGTTGTACTTCTTGAAATTTTTGACGATAGCGGCGTGCATATCGCCGAAGTTGCTGCGGTGGCACTCGTCGAAGATTATCACCACCCGCTTCTGGAATACCGGGTGCTTCGGGTTCTTCTGCACGAAAATCGAGAGTTTCTGAATGGTCGTGACGATAATCCGGTAATCGTGGTGCGCACCATTCTTGTCCTTGTCCTCAAGTTGCCTCTGAAGCACGGCGGTGGAACTGTTGCCGTCGGCCGCCCCCTCCTCGAATCGGTTGTACTCCTTCATTGTCTGGTAGTCGAGGTCCTTGCGGTCAACCACGAACAGAACCTTGTCTATATAGGGCAGTCTCGAGGCGAGTTGGGCGGTCTTGAAACTGGTCAGAGTCTTCCCGGATCCGGTCGTATGCCAGACATACCCGCCGCCCTGAATGCTGCCGAAGGTCTTGTAGTTCTGCGAGACGTTTATTCGGGAGATAATCCTCTCGGTTGCGGCAATCTGGTAGGGCCGCATTACCATCAGCATTCTCTCGCTGGTGAACACACAATAGCGGGTGAGCACGTTCAGTAGTGTATGCTTGGCGAAGAATGTTCTCGTGAAGTCAATGAGGTCGGTAATGGTCTTGTTGCCGCCGTCTGCCCAGTAGGAGGTGAACTCGAATGAGTTGCTGGTCTTCCTGCCCCTGCCGCGCCCCCTGCTCTCGTTCTCGCGAATGAGTCCCTGACGGGTGCTGTTGGAGTAGTATTTGGTGTTGGTGCCGTTGGAAATCACGAAAATCTGCACGTACTCGTACAGTCCGCTGCCCGCCCAGAAACTGTCCCTCTGGTAGCGGTCAATCTGGTTGAACGCCTCCTTCAACTGCACTCCGCGGCGCTTCAGTTCAAGGTGTACGAGCGGGAGACCGTTCACGAGGACAGTAACATCGTAGCGAGTATCGTGAGTCCCCTTGGTCTCCTCGTACTGGTTTATGACCTGCAGATAGTTGTTGTGGATATTCTGGCGGTCAATGAGATAAATGTTCTTGCTCTCGCCGCTGTCTCGTTTGAGTACCTGGATATAGTCCTCCTGAATTTTGGCGGTCTTCTCGACTATGCCCTCGTTCCTGTTGGCTATGTTATTGCTGAAAAAGCGCTCCCATTCGCTGTCGGTAAACTGATAATCGTTGAGTTTTTCGAGTCGGGCGCGGAGGTTATCCACAAGGTCTTTCTCCTTGTGAATGGGCAGGTATTCGTAGCCCTGCTCCTCCAGCATACGGACAAACGCCCTCTCAAGGGCGGCCTCGCTCTCGTAGTGGTCAACCTTCCTATACTCCGCCTGATACTCAGACAGGACGGTGTATTCTTCGCTCTCTGCAATGATATTGTATGCCATATTTTGTCTATATCTTAATTCCCTATTTCAAGGCCATATATTGCGTATTTGTTAAGAAATACAAAGTTCAAATGTCCTAAATTGTCAATAATCGCAAAGTTTTATGGGCCAAAAGTGGCAGGAAATACAAAGTTTTTACGCTTTCGAAAAACTGAGAAAGCGGTCGCGGTAGTGTTCGTACTGCCTGCGGCGCATTTCAATTTCTGCGGGAAGGCCGACCGTGAGGTCGTTGCAGATGGCGTCGAAGCGGTCGAGGATATCGACTATACGCTGTTGCTCGGAGAGAGGGGGGATAGGGATAACAACTTCGTTTAATACACCTACTGATAATCCCGGTTGAGCACCTGCCGTCTTATACTGATTAAGGTTCGCTGTTGTTAGAATATAAAAGAGATATCTGTTCTCAATATTGATTTTTGGAGAAACAACAACGGCATGTTCGGTCGCATAAATTTTCCCGCTCGCAAAACAAACGTTGCCACATAAAGCCCCTTGCCGCCCAATAATGCAATGCTCTCCCTCGTAATTGAAAGACGAAACAAATCCCCTAACACCATTGCCACCATAACAACTGTATGGTTTCATCTGAGAAGTTGACGTAGATATATCACTTGAAGGAATTGCTTTTCCTGCCTTAAGTGTACAAATCTCTCCCAACTTCTTCCATTCTATTCTACCCCCCCCTATTTCGTTGAAAGACAACAACTTATCGCGATAATACTCATATTGCAATTTTCTTTTCTGCAATTCTGCCTGCAATTCTGCCTGCAATTCTGCCTGCAATTCTGTAAAATTATCCAGTATCCTCACAATCTCCTCCTGCACCTCAATCGGCGGCACGGGGATAGATACTTTTGCAAATCGAGATTTAGATACATTAAATCGTGTCGTCCCACTTGCTGTTTTTCCTATCTGCGCCCTAATTTCTGTACTTCTGAAAAGGTGTTTTAGAAAGTCGGGGGCAAATATACTTGTATCATTCAGTCGGAAGCCAAAACAGAAACTATTCAAATATAGTTTCTCCTCTGTTTTCGTTGTCAAGACTGAAGACATTCCGCATTCGTCAGGAGTTTCACTTGAACCCGTAAACAGAATGTCGCCGTACTGTATCGTATGTTGTTTCTCTCCTTCAGCAATCTTGACCCTTTCCTTGGTTTCAATATCAAGAGCCGGATTGTTGAAGATATTCTTATAGGAAATAAACTTGGCATTCCCGTCTTTGAAGTCCTCCTTAGTTTTTCCCGTGAGGCCCCCATAGAAAGATCCCAGTTCTCCGAGGGTCTTCCACTCCACCCCGTCCGGGCAGTGCTGCCGTATCAATTCTTCCAACTTGCTCATAACCTATTCTTTGGACACATTCAAGCTTAATTCCTCAAACACCCGACAGGGACAACGAGCACACCGTCCTCCCGTTGGTAGGCATACGACCCTGTGGCAGTAAGTACCATTAAGAACGAGGGCTTTTTCATACTGTCTGTGTCGATCTTGTTTGCGAGTGACAACAAGGAATCAACCCCCTCATTTATAAGTTTGTCGCCGCCCAATTTGACTTCCACAAGGCCATAACGCCCATCCCTGAGATGGATTACGGCATCGCATTCAAGGCCGTACTTGTCTCGGAAATGATAGACATTCCCAAACAGTGATTCTGCATATACCCTGAGATCCCTGATGCACAAACATTCGAAAATGAAACCGAATGTCTTTAGATCATTCAAAAGATCATTGGGACCAAGCCCAAGTGAGGCTGTCGCTATGGACGGATCCGTGAAGTACCTTGTGTCTGATGTCCGAATTGCCGTTTTTGAGCGCAGGTTCGGGTTCCAAGCCGCAGAATCCTCAATTACGAAGATGTCCTTCAGTGCTTTTACATAAGAAGCAACCGTATCTTCGTCAAATGAATCTCCCTCGTTGGCTTTCAAGTCATTACAGAATGTGGAATAATTTGCCGAAGAACCTATGTTACGGGCGTATGAACGCAACAGCCTGTGTACTCTGACAGAATCCCTTGATACGCCATCCGCATTGCTGATATCTCTTTTCTCAACGGCTTC
>JABUTP010000119.1 GCA_021443625.1 Bacteroidales bacterium
TGCCGAATGGCAAAATATGGCAAGCCCGGGAGCGGTGCGGAGCGGACAGGGGAGCAGGCTTTGCCTGCGTGGGGGCAGCGCCCCTGTAAAATAACAGCCGGTCAGGAAACTGACCGGCTGTTTTATTAAAGTTCAAATGAGATGTCTTACATGTAGTTCTCTATCTTGTTTTTGACACTTGCATCGATTCTGGACTCCCAGTCGCGGGGTTCATCATCGTAGTAGTAAATGATTTTTCGTCTGTCGGTGCCTTCACTCTCCCAGGTATCATACTCCTTCAACAAACCATCATCGCGGAGCACATATCCGAGAGGTTCGACCCCTGAGAATCCATTCACTCCCTTGGAATACGATGTTGCAACGTATTTCAAGAGGAAGATATGATCTGAATTAGGTCCGGTGTATCTCCAGTGGAATGTCAGTGGAATGTCCTTTATGTAGAGCGGGTTCAAGACGGGGGCGTAGGTTATTCGACTCCAGTTCTTGGTACCGTAGAATGCATCGCAACCCTGACCCATACTGTCAACCATGTCGGTGTAGAGCCATTTGCCTTCCTCATAATCCTCTGTCAGCACACTGTCTCCATAGAAAGGAGCCTTGTTTCCGTTGATACCATAGAACAGTTTGTTGTATCTGGTGCCGTCATCCATAGTGTAGTAGGTGTTGAGCTGCACATCGTTGGCATAGTAAATTTTGGTGATGTAACTATTATACCTCGATGCCTCAAGTCCGCTTACCTTGTTGTCGGTGGGAACAACCCTGTCAACGGGGTAGAGAGACTGGTCGCCTTCGTCCTCGCTGAGCCAGAAAGTTCTGTCGGACATCCTGTGGAAAGGCTTTTCGGGAGCACCCGGCTCAACTGTGGGATGTGTAATGAAGTTGGTGTGCACATAGCGGCGGAGACTGCCGTCTTCGTTGTAGGCATACCAATAAGCCAAACCACTTCCTTCACCTTCCACGAGGGATGATGTGCTCATAGCCAACTTGCAGACGCATCGGTCATTTTCATCGTAGTAGAAGTAGTTCATACAGTAATCATTCATGCCGGGGAATTTCACCCGTTCTACCAACCCTTTCTCGTTGTAATATACCTCGACAGTCTCTCTGATGGAGCCGTTCCAGTTTGTACAGGAAATAGCCACGGGTTTCTTGAGGGCGGCAGCCACGAGGTTGTATTCCCACACCTTCTCGGTGCCGTTGCTGTCCTTGGCAACCACCTTGTATTTGTAGGTCTGTCCGGTGACGTAGTCCCTTGTGAGTTTGTGGTAAATTCTGTATTGGGTGCCTCCCATATCGGACGCAGCGGCGGAATAAACCTCCTCGTTGTTGAGATAAGCCTTTACAGACTCAACAGTGTAGTAACCGGTAAGAATGGTTCCCTCAAAGACGAATGCACGGCCGAAGACGTTCATAGTGTTCCCGCCGGGGCCCACCATCTCGGGTTTGGAGAGTTTGAGGTGCTGGATGCGGATACTCTTGTTGTAACTCCGGTTGTCCTTGGTGCGGATCTTAAGGTTGTAGATGAACATCGAGTCGCGGTTCTCGTCGCAGTCTGCGAGGCTGATTTCGGTTTCGAAACGGAAATTGGTCTTGCCTACGTGTTCGGGGTAATCCTTGATGACCTGGAAGTTGCGGCCGTTCAGCAGCTGGATGCAATCCACTCCGTTGGGAGCCTTGACATTGAGGGAAAGCTTGTAAACCTGCGCAGTGTCGCGGCGGACGGTGTCTATCCTCGACTCGGTCATATCAAAACCGGGGTCGGGTATCACAAGCTCATCGTGGCAGGCGTAAAGCAACAGGCCGGCTACGAGGGCAAATGTTGTATAAAGTATTTTTTTCATTGTAAAACCTCCTTATTCCTTGGGTACTAATCTATCTACATAGGGGTTGTATTTTCCTATGTCAATGCCGAGGGAGCGCAGATACTCGTGAAGGCCGGTCAGCCTCTGCTGAATGCGTTCGCCGTAGGTGTCCCACCTGATTTCATTCAGATGAACGAGTGCCTGAACCATATTCCAGACATCCTCGTGGATGTCGGTGGGAGTCCTGCAGGTGCCGAGACTGGTGGTATAGCAATCGGTCTGGCAGGTTATTGCACCCTTTGCCGAGGTATATCCGGGATATTTGGTGGATGACCAGGTGTAGAGACTTCCGTCCTCTTTGGGGAAATAGAAATGAGAGGTATAGATGCCGTTGCGGTCGGGTTCGTCAACAAATCCGTATCTGAAATAGTATTTCAGGTGGATTTTGGTGGTGTCCAGGCAGTTGCACACCTCGCTGTCGCCGTACTTGGTATCGGAAGCGGAATACCCGTCGAAAATTTCACCCATACCCATAGCCGTCATAGCCTTGTAGGAGTGCGAGGAACCGGGGAGAGTCTGGTCCCTGTAGGTATTCAAAGGGTAGATACCGCCGTACATCTTGGCAGTCATTTCGTCAATCATAATCTTGCTGTTGTTGAGACAGGGATCAATCAGGTCGTATTCCATCAGGATGTAAATGATGGCGATGCTGAGAATGTCCTCGCTGAACTGCATGTCATAGGTTGACGAGTCTTCTGCCCTGAGATAAACGGGGTTCACGTTCACAACCAGACCCTGAGGGAAGGGAAGGGCGTGCTGGATACCGTTGATGCCCCAGTAGTTGTTGGTCCAGCGGAGCAGCATAAGCCAGTTGCCCAGAGTGGTGGCGTATCCCATTACGGAAGTCAGTTCCTTTGCGAGATAAACCCTGCGGGGGAACTTGGTCTTGAGCATTTCCGTGGAGAATACGGGGAATAACTTCTTGTTCAACCAATCGATGGCGAAGTCAATGTCATCCTGGTTGTCGAGAAGAGAGATGGTAGTGGTCTTGTCCTTACCATAATCGGCTCCCAAATACAAAACGTCTTTTTCGATGTCGTAATCAGACAGGACGGCGACACCGGTATTGTCGTAGAGCGACTTTGCTATGGGATTGGTTATGTTGAACTTGGCCGAAGGGTCGGTGTCCAGCCCCGAGGGGGTCAGGGTCTCTTCCGAACAGGCTGAGGCAAACAGTGTGGCCGCAGCCAGTATGATGTATTTTGATAAATGCTTCATAGTGCGATAGTATTATTCGGGAACCTTATCAAAGCGGTCATAATCCATAATCAAAGGATTGTTCTCCTTCTCCTTGTAGGGAAGGGCGAGGGTGTAGTTGGGGTCATTGCGACGCAGGTAGTAAGTGTCGGTCCTGTCATAGTTCCTCGACTCGTAAACCTTGAACGGGCGCACAATCTCGGGACGGTAGGTTTCGCCCATACGCCTCAAGTCAAACCAGCGGAAATGCTCTTCGCAGTAGAATTCGCGCTGGCGCTCTTCGAAGACGTATTTCACAAGTTCGGTGTTGGAGGTGGGGATGGAAACGTTCTCGAGACCGCTGGTGATGCGGCTGGCGATAACCTTCTCAAGGTCAGCCTTGGCTCCCGAAGC
>JABUTP010000011.1:0-6768 GCA_021443625.1 Bacteroidales bacterium
CATGAGGTCACCATATACGGCATCAATTTCCTCAGCGGTGTCACCTCCCACGAACACGCCGTGGTTCTGGAGCATAATCACCTTGGGCTCGAAGCCGCGTTTGGCGCGGAATGCGCAAATCTCATCATATACTTTCTTGAAGAGAACGTAACCGGGGTCAGTGTAGGGAATGAAGAGCACGTCTTCACCGAAAATGGCCTTGCACTCGGCTTCTGCATTTACACTGCACATCAAACCGCAAACCAGTGTCGGATGGAGATGTACAACGTATTTTGCGGCCATTGCATTGTGGAGGGAAGTCTCAACCGACGGTCTGCGGTCGGGGGTGAGGCAGGCTGCCGCCAGATCCCTTTTGACTTCATCCTCACGTTTTGCAGTGTCGCTGCTATAGATCTTGGTCCCCATAGTGTTGAGGAGGGCCCTGTCAAGCACTGCGAATCCGTCTTCGGTAATGGTGGCGAGAGCGTGACCGCTTGCCTTGACCCAAAGTTTGTCTTCGCTCTTGTAAGATGTGTTTCCGCCTCCGGCAATGACAAAACGGCTGTCACTGCCGTATTTGCGCGAAAGTTCCACAAGGATATCTGTTTCTTTCATATTAAATCTGTTCTTTGATAAGTTTGTCTCCAAGTGCGATGAATTCGTCGCGACGGCTCAAATCGGGAGTTCCGTCTGCGTCAAGCCAACCCTGCTTTCCTTCAGCCACGAGGTACTGGTGGGCAGCCACGATGCAGGCTCCGTAGTAGTTAAGCTCCTTGAGTCTCGGGGTAAGGTCCACCCCACCCCTTGCGGCGAGCTTTATCGGCTCCATTGCGGGGGTGTTGTGCTCACTTCCGAAGGTTACAACAAATCCGTTGTCCCACAGATAGTTCGAGTATTGCTCAAGCACTTCCACGCTGTTGCGGGTGGTGATGAACTCCACGCTGTGGAAACCGCGCTCCTTGAGAGTGGATGCAGCTTTCTGCAAATCCCCTTCAAAGTCGGTGAATCCACCTTTGGCATCGTCTGCAAGGAAGGGATATGTGGGGATGCCGCCGGCTGCAAGGATTATGTTGCGGACGGTTGCCATAGGGAGGAAAGCCTTGGGATCCTCGGGAACGAAAGCCGCACCCGATGCCTTGAGCAGGTTGCCGCGAATTTCGTTTTCAACCTTCGCATCGTCCTTTATGTCGCTCTTGAGGGCCTTCCCGCCAAAGAGTTTCTCGTAAAATGCAATCTGATCCGACTCCGAAGAGAAGAGATCGGCCACTGCCAGACGTATGGCCTTGGCAAGGTGGCGCTCACGTACCGAACCTTTGGTGAGGGTGGCTTTTATCTTTTCGAAATCGAAATCGACGTCGTAACCCAGCGATTTGAACAGTCCGCAGACTTTCCCGCACATCTGGGCGACCTGACGGTTGGCTTCGCCCCTGACCTCTTCAAGCTGCCTTGCCGGCTCGCCGCTGAGTTTTACGGGATAGGCCATACCCTTGCCGCTGAGATATGTTCTGCCGGGGTTTCCGGGGTCATTGACCCGGAGGCCGGCGGCCTGATCTTCGCTGTTGAGAGAGATGAACTCTATGCCCAGAAGGGGGTAGAGTTTGCGGTTGCGGGCTTCCGATACCCACTCCGCATAGCCGTCCATAGAATAGAAATCGTTGATACCAACGACTTTGACGCCCTCTGCAGATGCTCTGTC
Organism: Bacteroidales bacterium; assembly: GCA_021443625.1. Lineage (GTDB taxonomy): Bacteria > Bacteroidota > Bacteroidia > Bacteroidales > UBA932 > Equibacterium. The sequence goes on from JABUTP010000011.1 coordinate 1,676, forward strand.
CAAAGCATCCACAACACCCGAGAACGCACTGAACGAATAAGGAGTATGGAGGTGTGCATTTACATCCACAACCTCCATACTCTTTTTGTTATTTTTACAACAGCAACCCATTATACACCTGCTTTAGAGCGTTTGATAAGTTCTGCGCTGGTAAGGTTGGCCTTGGGGCTGTAACCTGCGATGGGAGCTATCTTCTCGTGATAAGCGTCGAGGAACCACTCGGGCTGAGGGAAGAATGCCTCTTCGAGTTCGTGGCAAGGGGTAATCCAGTTGCGGCTGCCGAGTACCACGGGTGCAGCGTCGAGATAGTTGAACGCGATGGATGCAACGTTGGCTGCAAGGTCGTTGAGGAACGATCCGCGGGCGGTGGCATCACCTGCAATGATAATCTTGCCGGTCTTCTTTACAGACTCGATAACCTTGTCGTAGTTGAAGGGAACAAGGCTGCGGGCGTCGATGACTTCGGCGCTGATGCCTTTTTCTGCGAAAAGGTCGGCGGCCTTGACGGCACGGTAGAGAGTTGCACCTATGGAGAGGATGGTCACGTCGGAACCGACCCTCTTGACATCGGGTTCGCCGATGGGGATTTCGTAATATTCCCTGGGAACACCGCCCTCGTGGAACTCTTCGCCCTTACCGTAGATACGCTGGCTTTCGAAGAAGATTACGGGATCTGTTCCCTGGAGAGCCGCATTCATAAGACCCTTTGCATCGTAAGGAGTTGCGGGGAACACGACTTTGAGGCCGGGGATGTGGGCGCAGAGCGATGTCCAGTCCTGTGAGTGCTGTGCACCGTATTTGCTGCCGACTGAAACCCTGAGGACAACGGGCATCTTGAGGATGTTGCCCGACATTGCCTGCCACTTGGGGAGCTGGTTGAACACCTCGTCACCGCAGCAGCCGAGGAAGTCGCAGTACATGATTTCGGGAATCACGCGGCCGCCGCACATTGCATAACCGATGGCTGTGCCGACGATGGCTGCCTCACTGATGGGGGAGTTGAAGAGACGATGGTAAGGAAGGGCTTCTGTAAGACCACGATATACTGCAAATGCTCCACCCCAGTCACGGTTCTCTTCACCGTAGGCAACGAGGGAGGCGTCCTTGTAGAATCTGTCGATGATGGCCTCAAAGAGGGCGTCCTTGATACCGAAGGTCTTGATGGCGCTGAAAGGCTTGCCGTTGGCATCGAAAGCGAAACGCTCCTTGGTGGCGAGCTGTTTTACGCGGGGGTTCTCTTCCATAGGATGGTTAACCTCGGGAGTTGCGTCGCTCATTGAGTCAACACTGCCGTTTGAGAACATCATGTCGGCAAGAAGTTCGCTCTCCTTGTCGAGGTCCATACGGGGTGAGAGTTCGAGGTCGATGGCGAGCTTGTACATCTCGAAGATGATGCTCTGCTGCTTGGCGCAAATCTCCTCAAGTTCCTTCTTGGTGGCAACTTTGGCTTCGATGAGCTGCTTGCCGAAAGATTCGATGCAGTCAACTGCCTTCCAGGCTTCCATCTCCTCGGGAGTACGATAGGTGGAGGCGTCTGAAGGAGAGTGGCCTGCATAACGGTAAGTCACGATGTCAAGGAGGGCGGGTCCCTTCTTCTCGCGAAGGAGGGCGAGTTTGCGGCGGAAGCCGTCGATAACTGCCAGAGGGTTGTAACCGTCAACTCGCTCGGCGTGCATTGAATCGGGGTTGAAACCGGCACCGATGCGGGCTGCAAAGTTGTAGCCTTCGGTTTCGCCGCGGGTCTGTCCGCCCATTGCATACTGGTTGTCCATAATGCTGAAGAGAACGGGAAGACCGCCCTTCATATCACCTTCCCAAAGCTGGGTGTATTGATCCATCGATGCGAAAGTCATACCTTCCATAACGGGACCGCGTCCGAGCGAACCGTCTCCGATGTTGGCAACTACGACACCTTTCTTGCGGTTGATCTTCTTATAGAGGGCCGCACCCACTGCGATGGAACCCGAACCGCCCACGATGGCGTTGTTGGGATAGATTCCGAAGGGGGTGAAGAAGGTGTGCATACTTCCGCCGAGACCCTTGTTGAAACCGGTGGTACGGGCAAAGATTTCAGCGATGGCACCGTAGATGAGGAAGTTCATACCGAGTTCCTTCACGCTGCCGCCCTTGAAACCTTTCTTGGCAACTGCCAATGTGGTGCCGCCCCAGAACTCTTCCATAATCTTGGTGAGTTCCTCATCGGAGAGAATCTCGATGCTGCGGAGACCCTTTGCCAGGATTTCGCCGTGGCTGCGGTGGCTGCCGAAGATGAAGTCGTCGGTGGTGAGCTCATAGGCCATTCCGACTGCGGCTGCCTCCTGTCCCATCGAAAGGTGGGCGGGACCGGGGTTGTTGTATTCAACGCCGTTGTAACCGCCGGTGGTCTTGACCGAGTTGAGCATGGTCTCGAACTCACGGATGGTGTACATGTCGCGGTAAATGTGCTTGAGGTCCTCTTTGGTGAAGTTCTTCTCTTTGAGTTCCTCTTTGATGGTTTTGTTGTACTGATTGACCGGAATGGGGGCAATCTTTACTTCTGAAGCAGCGCGCAGAAACTGCGGATCTGCAAATTGTGACTTAGGCATATTATTATGTATTTATGATTCTGTTAATGTATTGCGAATACCGTTTCCTTGATGATTTCGCTTACTGTGGGGTGAGGGAAGATAATCTCCTTGAGACCGTCGATGGTCATCTCGGATTCGATGGCCATGCAGCAGCCGTAGAGCATTTCGCTCGAAGGGTTGCCCAGCATATGGACTCCGATAATCTCGCCGTGGCGGGCGCCCGTGAGGACTTTGCAGATGCCTTCGCCGCCTTCATTCTCGGCAACGAAACGGCCTGCGTAGGCCATGGGAAGGGTGACGCACTTGTAGTCGATGCCCTTTTCCTTGGCTTCACGCTCGGTAAGACCCACTCCGGCAACTTCGGGATTGGTATAGACGATGCTGGGAACGGCGTCGCAGCGCATGATGTCGTGACCGCCGCAGAGGTTGTTCACTACAATCTCACCTTCGCGGCTGGCGGTGTGGGCGAGCATGGGATAGCCGGCCACGCAGTCACCCGCTGCATACACGTTGGGAACGTTGGTGCGGAGCATGTTGTCCACCTTGATGCCGCGGTTGACCTCGACTCCGATGTTTTCAAGGCCGATTCCGGCGGTGTTGCCGCGACGGCCCACCGATACCAGAATCTTGTCACCGCTCACGCGGCAGGTTTTGCCTTCGGCATCCTCATATACGACGGTATTGCCTTCGATGGCGGTAACCTTGCAGCGGAGATTGAACTCGATGCCTCTTTTGGCATATATCTTCTGGAGCATCGCGCTGATGTCGTCGTCGAGCGGACCGAGAATCTTGGGAAGCATCTCAACCACGGTAACCTTGGTGCCGAGAGTGTTGAAGAATGCGGCGAATTCCATACCGATGACGCCGCCGCCGATTACCACAAGTTCCTTGGGCTGTTCGGTAAGGGCGAGAATCTCACGGTTGGTGACCACCACGTCGCCGGCTTCCTTGAGTCCGGGAATGGGGGGAACGAATGCCTCGCTGCCGGTGCAGATGAGGAGGTTGACTGCGACGTATTTCTCACCGCCGCAGGCAATGGTAATGCCTTCGGAGCCGCGGCTCTCGATGACAGCCTCACCTTTTACGACCTGAACCTTGTTGGCTTTCATCTGGGCGCCGATGCCCCCGACCAGCTTCTTTACCACCTTGTTTTTGCGGTCAACGATTTTCTTGTAATCGTAAGAGACGTTCTCCGCCTTTACGCCGTAGCTTTCGCCGTGCATTGCGTAGTTGTATACTTTGGCGCTGTAAAGCAGGGTTTTGGTGGGAATGCACCCTTCGTTGAGGCAGACACCGCCCAATTCGCGTTTTTCAAAAAGGACCACGCTAAGGCCCTTGGCTCCGGCACGCTCTGCAGCCACGTAACCTGCAGGACCGCCACCGATAATTGCAAGATCGAACATATTGTGATTTTTAATTAGAATACAACTTCAAGATTCTCAAGTTCCGTAGCCACCTGCTTGAGGAAGCGGGTTGCCTCGCCGCCGTCGATGGAGCGGTGGTCATAGGTGAGGCTGAGGCCGATGTGGGGCACGAATGCCACAACTCCGCCACCGATGTCCTTGGGTCTGGGGAGAATTGTACAAACTCCAAGGATGGCACTCTGGGGAACGTTGATGATGGGGGTGAATATCTCAACTCCGTAGTTGCCGAGGTTGGAAACGGTGAATGTGGCAGCCTCGGGACTGAGCAGGTCGGGATTTACAGAACCCTTCTTGCAGGCGTCGGCAGCATCTTTGAGACGCTTGGAAAGACCGCAGATGGAGAGGTCGTCGGCATCCTTGATGGCGGGTACCATAAGGCCGCGCTCTGTGTCAACTGCGAGTCCGAGGTGAACTTTGTTGAAATATTTGATGCTGTCGCCGAGGAAATGGGTGTTGACGGCGGGGAATTTCTTGAGGGCCTTGATGACGGCCATGCAGACGAAATCGTTGAGGGTGATGTTGGCGTCAATCTTGCCCTCCTCGAGGAGTTTCTTGGCCTGTTTGCGCAATGACTGGATGCGGCGGGCATCTGCGCTGAGGTGGTGGGTAAGCTGGGCCGAGTTCTGCAGACTTGCATACATCGACTTGGCGATGACCTTGCGGATGTTGCTGAGTTTGCGAACCTCAAAGTCGGCACCGACTTCGAGAACGTCCTTGGCAGCGCCTGCGGGTTTGGCGGGCTGCTGGGGAGCAGCGGCACAAGGGGCTGCGGCGCAAGGTGCGCCCAAATCGGCGGCACGGACAGTGCCTGCAAGACCCGAACCGGCAGCCGGAGCAGCCACGCCGGTCTCGGAAACAATCTTGGCTGCGAGCGGAGTCATCCTGGCACCGGCCTCATAAGCGGCGATGACGTCTCTCTCTATGATGCGGCCTTCGGCCCCCGTAGGGGTAACGCAAGCCATATTGACATTAAGCTCTGCTGCCTTGGCCTTGGCGCGGGGGCTCATGGGAGCGGTCTCGCCTGCTGCAACGGCAGTTGTGGGATGGGCGGTAATCTGCGGGGCAGCCACACTTGCGGGTTGTGCCGCCGGTTTTGCAGCGG
>JABUTP010000011.1:6778-9368 GCA_021443625.1 Bacteroidales bacterium
GGCTCGGCCTGAGCCGGAGCCGCGGGCGCTGCGCCTCCGAGCAATGCGGATATATCCTCACCTTCGTTACCGATAACCATCACGTTTGAAAGGACGGGTATCTCATCCCCTTCTCCGAAGAGCACTGCAAGAACGGTTCCCTCTACGGTTGCAGCCTCCTCAAAAGAAGCCTTATCCGTTTCGTAAGAAAACAGGATATCACCTACTGAAACCTTGTCACCAACGTTTTTCTTGAATTCCGAAAGGATGCAACTCTCCACGGACTGCCCTTGTTTGGGCATAATTACAACAGAAGCCATAAATGTTTAGCGTTAAAATTTAATATATTTTTTGAAATTTTGCAAAATTTTTAACGCGCAAAGTTAAAAAAAATAGGCTTTTGTTGTGCTAAAAAAGAATAAAAATTGCCCCGAAAACAGATACTTTCCGGTGAAGACGGGCTAACCTTCCAACTTTCCGTTGGAAATATCGGTCAGCTCTTCCGTAATGGCCTGCTGACGACCCTTGTTGTAAGAGAGTTGGAGTTCCGCCAGAAGCTTTGTGGCATTGTCGGTTGCGGTCTGCATCGCGAGCATCCGGCTGGCATGTTCCGAAGAAACTGCGGAGAGTACATATTCGTGCATCTGCACCGAAACGGCAGTCGGAATCATCGCTTCGGCAATCTCCTTGGGGGAAGGCTCGAAAATGAACACTTCGGGATCTGCACTTTCCGGTACGGCCATCCGGGAAGGGCAGAACGGCAGCAAGGTGTCACACTCCACGCTGTGCCGGCTTGCCGAGTGGAAAAGGGTATATACAACCTCTATCCTGTCGAACGTGCCATTTATGAAATCCGCCAGAAGGCGGGCGGCAATCGTGTCGGAGAAACGTTTCAGTTCCTTTTCATCGAAATGGACGTAGTCGCGGCAAACCTCAACGGGAATCTTCGAGGCGTATTTGGCGACCTTTTCCCCTATGGGGAACACCGTCACCCTGTTCCCCCGCCCCGTCAGGAGATCGGTTTCCCTTTTCAGTCCCTTGACCACATTGGCATTGTAACTTCCGCACAGCGAGGTGTTGGACGAAAGGACCACCACGGCGACGCGTTCTCTCTTCAGGTCGGAATCGGGGAACGGAACATCTTCATCGCGGCTGCCGGATTGTGGCAACGGGCCGATATAAGGTTGCATCACCGAAAGGAGTTCGTAAAAGGTATCCCTGTATTCCTTGAGACACGCCAATGCGCCCTGGGCCTTGCGCAGCTTGGCGGAGGCCACGAGTTTCATGGCCGAAGTAATCTTCAGCGTGCTCTGAACGGAAGCTATCCGGGCCTTTATCTCTTTAAGGGATGCCATCTTACTGAATGCTAAGCGGACTGGCCGGCTATGGCTTCACACACCACGGCGGCCGTGCGGGTGATTGTTTCCCTGACAAAATCGGTAACCCCATCGCTCTTTATGATGCCGAAGACGCCGGTCGGTTCAAGGGATTCGATGAGCAGTGCCTCAAAGCGGGGGACACTCTCTATGGGAATGTCGCGCATAAGGGCATTGGAGCCGCAATAGAGTATGGCGACCTGGTGTTCAACCGGCATCGGCTTGTACTGGGGCTGGATGAAGAGTTGGGAATTTTTGCGCCCCTTGTCCAGCGCCATCGCGGTGACGGCATCCATATCGCTGCTGTATTTGCTGAAAGCCTCCAGTTCGCGATACTGCGCCTGCTCAATCTTCATTGCTCCGGCGACCTTCTTCATCGCCTTGATCTGGGCGCTGCCGCCGACGCGGGAAACCGAGATGCCGACGTTGATGGCGGGACGGTTACCCTGGTTGAACAGGTCGGTTTCAAGGAAAATCTGCCCGTCTGTGATGGAAATCACGTTGGTCGGGATATATGCCGAAACATCGCCCGCCTGCGTCTCTATGATGGGGAGGGCGGTGAGCGAACCGCCGGCTTTCACCTTGCCCCTGAGCGACTCCGGAAGGTCGTTCATCTGCTCGGCCACGTCCTGCTGGTCAATGATGCGGGCGGCCCTTTCGAGGAGTCTCGAATGGAGGTAGAAAATATCTCCGGGGTACGCCTCTCGGCCCGATGGCCGGCGGAGAATGAGCGACACCTCCCTGTATGCCACCGCCTGTTTGGAGAGGTCATCGTAAATCACGAGGGCATGGCGTCCGGTATCCCTGAAATACTCCCCGATGGCAGCCCCTGCAAAGGGAGCGAAATACTGGAGAGCGGCGGGGGCGGCGGCGGGGGCGGCTATGACTATGGAATACTCCATCGCGCCGTGCTGGCGGAGGGTTTCCACAATCGAAGCCACTGTGGAGGCCTTCTGCCCTATCGCCACATATATGCAATAGACGGGATTGCCCGTTTCGAATTCCTTTCTCTGGTTGATTATGGTGTCAATGGCGATTGCCGTCTTGCCGGTCTGCCTGTCGCCGATAATCAGTTCCCTCTGGCCGCGTCCTATGGGAATCATGGCGTCTATCGCCTTTATTCCGGTCTGCAGCGGCTGGTTGACGGGCTGACGGTAGATTACGCCGGGGGCCTTCCTCTCCAGCGGCATGGAAACCTTCTCCCCCTCTATCGCGCCTGCGCCGTCGAGCGGATT
>JABUTP010000011.1:9401-22904 GCA_021443625.1 Bacteroidales bacterium
TGGGAAACGTCTATCGACACGCCCCTGCCGGTGCGTTTGACAATATCCCCCTCTTTCACGTGGTAAGTCTGTTCCAGAAGGACAGCCCCCACGTTGTCTTCCTCAAGGTTCATGACCACTGCCATGCCGCCGTGCTCGAACTCGAGCAGTTCGCCGGCTTCGGCATTGGCAAGGCCGTAAATGCGCACCACTCCGTCACTTACCGTAAGAACTTCCCCCACCTCTTCGAAGCGGGCGGAAAGGTCTGTGCTGGCAAGTTCCTCGAGCAAAATCCTGGACATCTCGGATGGCTTGTAATTGTTTCCTGTCATAAAATATCACAAGGTTGTTTGTTAAACTATACGGCTGATGCCGGTGGAATATTTTTTCCTCAGGGCCTCAATCTGCCGCCTCACGCTGGCATCGGCGTATTTGTCTCCCACCCTGAAAACGAATCCCCCTATAAGTCCGGGGTCAATCTTAACGTGTATTTCAGCCCTGGTGCCGTGGGACATCTCAAGAGTGAGCTGCTCCAAACCGGAAAGAAACCCCGGGGCTGGTGCGGAAGCCACGGTGAGCCACGCCTCCACAATCCCCTTTTCCTTCCGGTACAGTTCCATAAAGGACTTGATGATGAACTTCAGGTCGTTTTCCCTGCCGTGGCGCACCACGAGGTGGAGAAACCTGCGGAAGTCGTCACACGAATCCGGCACGGCTCCGACGAGAAGTTCCAGTTTCCCGGCACGGCGAACGGGAGCCCTCAGGCTCTCCTTCAGCTGCGGCAGAGATGCATCAAGGTTGATGGCATCCCTTGCACAGTCTTCCAGGGAACCCTTGCTCAGGGCAAATCCGAACAATGCCGATGCGAAGCGGGAATACACTGTTGCTTTTCTTTACCGGTTACTTCAACTCGTCAAACATAGCCTCCGACAGGGCGTCCCGACTCGACTGCGAGTCGAGTTCCCGACGCATGACCTTTTCGGCTATGCCGAGCGCCAGGAGCGCGACCTCGTTGCGGGCCTCCGCCAATATGGCCTCCCTCTCCACTTCCGCCTGCCTGCGGGCCGCATCTATGATTTCAGCCCCACGGTTCTGGGCGTCAGTCTCGGCCTGCCCGATGATGCGATCCCGCTGCTCGGCAGCGTCTTTAAGGATGGCCACCCTTTCGTGTTCTGCGTTTGACACAATCTCCATTCCCTGAGCCTTCAGACCTTCCAGACTGGAATTTGCCTTGCGCGCCTCGTCGAGCGACGAGTCGATGTACGCCTTGCGCTCGTTCATCGCCCCCAATATGATGGGGAAGGCCACTTTTGCCAGAACGGCAAAAACAACCGCAAACGCGACGGTCATCCAGAAAAGGAGGCCGACCTCAGGTGTCAAAAGTCCCATTGCAACAGATTAAAGGGCCATGAAGCAGACCACTACTGCAAACAGTGCCACACCCTCAATCAGGGCTGCGACAATAATCATCGACGTACGGATATCTCCCGCTGCCTCGGGCTGGCGGGCAATGGACTCCATTGCCGATTTGCCTATCTTGCCGATACCCAATGCAGCTCCGATAACTGCAATTGCAGCGCCAAACGCTGCCAATACTGAAAGGTTCATGATAATATTATTTAGTTGTTTGTATTTTCTGTTTGTTTATGGTGTCCCTTGACCTGGGCAAGGCCTATAAAGACCGATGAAAGCATTGTAAACACGTATGCCTGTAGAAAAGCCACGAGCAGTTCGAGGCAATTCATAAAAATCATGAACAACACCGCCACGAAAGTCATCGATCCGCTCATCGCCGCGCCGAGGTGGGCAGTTGCAAAAATGATGCAGCTGAGACTGAGTATTATGGAGTGTCCCGCCATTATATTGGCAAAAAGCCTTATCATCAAGGCGAACGGCTTGGTGAAGAGACCGATGAACTCTATCAGCGGCATCAGGGGGAACGCCTTGAGGAAAATGGGCACTTCGGGCCAGAATATCTCCTTGTAATACTCTTTCGTGCCGCATAGATTGACCGCCAGGAAAGTGGCCACCGCCAGCACGAGCGTGACGGCAATGTTTCCCGTGACGTTGGCACCTCCGGGGAAGAACGGCACGAGCCCCAGCAGATTGCTGATGAATATGAAGAAAAACGCGGTGAGGAGATACGGGGCGAATTTAAGGTAATTTTCGCCGACGCAGGGCTTGATGATGTTCTCCACAAGCGAATTTATGAGCCATTCCAGAATACCGGCAAGTCCCTTGGGGTGATAGTCGTATTTGTCGTGCCTGCGGTACCAGCGGGCGGTAAAGAGGAACATCACTATCAGGATGAGCGACGAAATGAGGATGCCGCACGCGGTCTTGGTAAGGGAGAGGTCGAGCGGGCGGTGCTGCCCTCCGTCAAGGTCTTCCACAATTTTGCCTGCATATTTCCCCTCCGTTGCAACGTAAAGACCTTCATACTCCCCGGCTTCGTGAAGTTTGCGGAGAGTGAAACAGTGCCAGCCCGTGGAGGAACGTACTATTATGGGAAGTGGGATTGCAATCTCCTTGCCTTTGGCTGTTGTCATAATGTGCCATTCGTACGAATCGGAGAGATGCCCCAGGACCAGTTCCTTGGCGTTGAAGGGCTCCCCTTCCGCCTGATGGGTTTCAGACGCATTGGCAATACGGCCGCCCCCAATCAGAAGGAGCAGCGACACAGCGCAATATGAGAGAAACCTTGACACTTTCTATTTATCGGCAAGCGCCTCGACGGTCGCCTTAACCACATTGTTTTCTATTTTGACAAAACCTCGTGAAATGTTCACGGAGTGTTCCTGCCCATCGCTTTCGAAGCGGATTGTTCCGGCAACCAGAGGGGTAATCATCGCCCCGTGTCCGTCCAGCACCTCAAAAGCCCCGGCCGCCCCCGGGAAGAACACCTTCGCCGCGGAGCAACTCAGTTTTTTGCGATCTGAATACAGGATGTGGAGTTCCATATTATTTAGAAGCTGTTTGAATTTGATTCAAATTTTTGTAATTAAGTTTAAACAGCTTCTTTGGCTTCGCGAAGCATCTTCTCCCCTTTGGCAATGGCCTCCTCTATGGTTCCCACCGAAAGGAACGCCGCCTCGGGAATATGGTCCACCTCGCCGTCCATAATCTTGTTGAACCCCGCAATCGTATCCTCAATGCCCACCATCTGCCCTGGAATACCGCTGAACCTGGCAGCCATATAGAATGGTTGCGAAAGGAATCGCTGCACTTTGCGGGCACGGTTGACCGTAAGGCGGTCTTCGTCGCTGAGTTCGTCCATTCCCAGAATGGCTATGATATCCTGCAACTCTTTGTATCTCTGCAATATCTGCTTTACCCTCTGGGCGGTGTTGTAATGGAGTTCCCCCACAATCTGCGGGTCGAGGATGCGGGAGGTCGATTCCAGAGGATCCACTGCCGGGTATATGCCCAGCTCGGTTATTTTACGGCTCAAGACCGTGGTTGCATCCAGATGGGAGAAGGTGGTGCTCGGCGCCGGGTCGGTAAGGTCGTCGGCGGGGACGTAAATCGCCTGCACCGATGTGATGGAGCCGTTTTTGGTGGAGGTGATGCGCTCCTGCATCTGTCCCATCTCGGTGGCCAGGGTAGGCTGGTATCCAACCGCCGAAGGCATTCGTCCGAGCAGCGCGGAAACCTCGCTTCCGGCTTGCGTGAAGCGGAAGATGTTGTCTATGAAGAAGAGGATATCCTTCGGTGCCGAACTCTCCTGACTGTCGCGGAACGACTCCGCAACGGTGAGTCCCGACAGCGCCACCGAACGGCGGGCTCCCGGGGGTTCGCTCATCTGTCCGAAAATCAGAGTGGCCTGGGACTGGGAAAGCTGGTCGTAGTCGATTTTGGACAAATCCCATTTACCCTCCTCCATTGACTTGAGGAACTCGTCGCCATAACGGATGACGTTCGACTCTATCATCTCCCTCAGCAGGTCGTTTCCCTCGCGGGTACGCTCTCCCACTCCGGCAAACACCGAGTAACCGTTGTGTTTCTTGGCAATGTTGTTGATGAGTTCCATAATGAGAACGGTCTTGCCCACACCTGCGCCGCCGAAAAGTCCGATTTTACCGCCCTTGACATAGGGTTCCAGAAGGTCGATGACCTTGATGCCGGTATAAAGCACCTCCTGGCTTGTGGCAAGTTCGGAGAATTTGGGAGGGTCGCGATGGATGCTGCCGGCCCCTTCGCGGCTCAAAGCCGACATTCCGTCTATCGCATCGCCGGTCACATTCATAAGACGCCCCTTTATCTGCTGCCCCGTGGGTATGGAGATTGTGGCTCCGGTCGAAACCGCCTCCATACCGCGGCGGAGGCCGTCGGTGGAGTCCATCGCGATGCAACGCACCGTGTTCTCGCCTATATGCTGCTGCACCTCAAGGGTCAGCACGCGCGACTGTCCGCGGTCTATGGTCAGCGCCTCGTGGATACCGGGCAGGCTGACATTGTCATTCTCTGACGGAAAAACAACATCTATGACAGGTCCTATGACCTGGGATATGTGTCCCTTTTGCATTGTATCTGATTTTCTTTCGGTGCGCTAAGATAAACATTTTTTCATAACTTAAATATTTGTGAAAGCCGTCTGATTTGCGTAATTTTACGCGTTTTCAGAGAATTGGAACTGAAAGCGCATCATTCATTCAGAACAACAACACCATGAAACGGATTTTCATCATTGCCTTGGCAGCATTTGCCATCGCTTCCTGCAAAAATGTCGAAAGCACTCCCGAATACCTTGCCCTGACGGGCAGGATTGACTCCCTGAACAGGGTAAATGCCGAACTTACCAAAAATTACAACGAAACCCTCGACATCCTGGGCGAAATCGAAACCGGCTTCAACGAAATCAGCGAAGCCCAGCACAGCATCGTGGCGCTGAATGTCGAAGGGCAGCCCTTGAGCAAGAAAGACGAGATGCTCTCGCAGGTCAACACCCTTAAAGACAAACTCGCCAGCCAGCAGAACAAAATCAACGACCTCGAAAAGCGGCTCAACCAGAGCAATTCCAAGAACAAGGCCCTGGCCCAGACCATCGAGCGCCTGCAGAACGAACTTGACCGGAAGAGCGAGGCAATAGCACTCCTCGAGGCCACCATCGCATCCAAAAACGCCGAAATCGAGAAAATGGCGGGTACCATCAACGCGATGGCCGACACCATTACCGGCCTTGAGCATACGAGCGCCGTGCAGCAGATGAAAATCGCCACTCAGGACACCGACCTCAACACCGTCTATTACATTAGCGGCACCGAGAAAGAACTGATAGCAAACGGATTTATGGAGAAGTCCGGTCTCAGCGCTGCAAAACTCGCTTCGGTGATAGACCCGGCACAACTCATCAAGGGGGACAAGCGCAAAATCAGTTCCGTGGCGCTGGGCGGCCACCGTGCCAAACTGTTCACAATACATCCCGCCGGAAGTTTCATCATCACTGCCGACGAAGATGGGAACGAAACCCTTGAGATTACCGACTACAAGAAATTCTGGAGCATATCCAACTACCTTATCGTAAGGGTAAGGTAGTCCCCGCTATCGGGCCGAGGCGCGAAAAAGGGCGCAGGTCACGGCCGTGGCAATGGCCACATTGAGCGACTCGCTGCCCGAGGCATCCCTCGGATAAGGCGGAATATAGAGTCTGTCGGTGACTTCCGCCGCACATGCGGCCCCGATTCCGAACGATTCCGACCCCATTACAATGACACCCTCTTTCGAGAGGGTTTCTTTGTATATGTCAGCCCCGTCGAGAAACGTTCCCCAGACGGGAAGGCCTGCTTCACGGAACTGTCTGAGGGTTCGCGGCAGATCGCAATAAACAACCTTGCGGCGGAATATGGCCCCCATCGTGGCCTGCACGACTTTCGGATTATAGAGTTCCACGGTATCTTCCGAAGCGAATATAGCATCTATCCCGAACCAGTCCGCTATGCGGATTATTGTGCCGAGGTTGCCGGGGTCGCGCACCGAATCGAGCGCAAGGCATAGGGAATGTCCCTCTGTCATCCGGGAGGCCAGTCCATCCGCATCGCAGGAGTCGGGAATGCGCACCACCGCCAGGGCGGGCGACGGCGAAGAGAGCATTGTCATCTGCGCCATTTCCGCTTCGGTGACGTCCCCGATGCGATACACCGCTTCCACCTCGAACTGTGAAGCGAGCGCCTCCTCCACCATCTTCTCCCCTTCCACCACAAACAATCCGCTTTCGTGGCGCTGTTTCTTGGAGGCCAACGCCCTGATACGCTTTATTTCCGCTTTTGAAATCATCCTGTTCAATTGACCTTATGTGTAACCTTGCGAATTTACTGTTATTGGGGAGTATTTGCAAAAATAAATTTGGCTACTCTTTGCGCTAAGTTGTATATTTGTGGTTTATGAAAAGGGGCTTTACAAGATTTGCGACTCTGGTTGTCTCAGCAGCGGTGATGCTGGGCGCAGTCTCGTCGTGCGGCACAACACGAAGCCTCGGAGAGGATGACTATATTCTCAAGAAGAACACCATCCGCATACTGAATTCCACCTCATACCCAGCCGGTTCCCTTTCGGGTTACCTCAAGCAGGAGGAAAACCGTAGCAAGCTGTTCGGCAGCGTCCGGCGCCGCACCCCCGTCCTGCTCAACGACGACCTCATCGGACCGAGTTGCAACGATATGCTGCGGCACATCGAATACACCGGCTATTACGGCTCGACCATCGACACAACGGTCATACGGCGCAACCACAAGGCAAAGGTGTTCTACAACATCAATCTCGGCCGCCAGATTCCCATCAAATCGACCGAATTCATTGTGGAAGACAGCCGCGTCCGCCGTCTCCTCGATACCGACACCGCCCCCATCACCGTCAAGCCGGGAATGATGCTGTCGGAGGAGATGCTCGACGCCCAGTCCGAACAGCTTGCCCAGCACCTGCGCAACAACGGCTTTTACGGATTCTCCAAGAACTACCTTTTCCACTACGCCGACACCACTACGGTGCCGGACTCGGTGCTGCTCCGCGTCGAACTCAAGAACCGCACCCGCAACGAGCCAGAGAACGTTTATACGCCCCACCGGCAATACACTATAAGGGACATCAGGACTGATTACCCCCCGAGACTCCGATTGCGGGATGATTTCCTGCAGGGAATCAACCCTCTGCACCAGGGGGAGATTTACAGTGAGGAAGCGGTCGGCACCGCCTATCGTAAATTCACTTCGCTGAGGCTGTTCAACACAGTCAACATAAACATGACCCCCGCCGACTCCACGGAAGTCGATTGCCGCATCAGCCTCACCCCCTCCCGCCTCCAGAGTTATACGGTAAATATGGAGGCCTCCACCAATTCCACCGGACTGATTGGACTCAGCCCCTCCGTATCGTACAACCATCTCAACCTGTTCGGCGGCGGGGAAAACCTTTCGCTCGGTTTCAGAGGCAATTTCCAGTTCAAGATAAAGGACCCCGCCCGCAGCAACGAGTTCGCCATTTCCAGCGCTCTCACTTTCCCCAAGATGCTGCTTATTCCCGGAAACTGGAAAACTCATCCCACCATTCCTTCGACCGAGATAGCGCTGAGCTACAACTACCAGAACAGGCCCGAATACACCCGCAACATCCTGTCATCGTCGTTCGGCTACATCTGGAGCACCAACACCCGGCTGAGTTCGCAACTGAACCCCATCCTGCTCAGCATCACCAAGATGTTCGACATGGACCCGTCGTTCTACGAGAACCTCACCAGCAGTTACCTGCGATATCAGTACCAGGACCATTTCGACCTCGGTGCAAGCGCCACTTTCTACTACACTACCAACCCCAAGGTCATGCCCAAGGAGTCGTATTTCTATATGAGATATGACGTATCTGCAGCCGGAGACGTCCTCTCCCTTGCAGGAAACGTTTTCGGCTCAATATTCCCCACCAACTCAAACGGGGAGCGGCTCATCTGGAACATCCCCTTCTCACAATATTTCCGCAACCAGATCACCCTCGTGGAGACATTGCGGTTCGGCAAGGAACAGCAATATGCCCTGGCCGGACGTTTCTTGGGAGGCATAGGGCTTGCGCACGGCAATTCCCACAGTCTGCCACTGGAGCAGATGTTCTATGCGGGCGGAGCCAACTCGATGCGAGGCTGGCAATCGCGTACGGTGGGACCCGGCAAATCGCCGCTGGATTCCACATTCGCCATTTTCAACCAGACAGGCGATATGCGTCTGGAGGCCAACATAGAGTTCCGTTTCCCTCTGGGACGCAAACTGCAGGGTGTGTTGTTTACAGATGTGGGAAACGTGTGGAACCTTCCAAAAAAGGGAATGGAAAATGACGCCGCCTATCAGTTGTCGGTCTTTTCCCTCAAGACTCTGGCTGAATCCACCGCCGTCTCGTGGGGCACCGGCGCCCGTCTCGATTTCGGCATTCTGCTGGTTAGGATTGACCTTGGTCTGAAGGCTTACGACCCCTGCCAAGGCAAATGGCTGACGCCCAAGGAGTGGTTGTCACCCCAGGGGTACGCCCTCCATCTCGGCATCGGATATCCGTTCTAACCCGCCAAGGTTCTTAGAAGCCGCTTAAGCCAGAATCGCATCGGTAAGTTTGTCGAGTGCGGGAATGTCGGAAGGTTTCATTCTGGACATAATGGTTACCACGGGTTCCACTATCTCCATATTTTTCATGGATGCGAGCATCTCCTTCATGGCCGCAGCCGCAGTGGGGGCCCAGGAACCGTTTTCAATGAGGGCCACGCGCTTGTTCTGACAAGCCTTGATTTTCATATGGTAGAGGAGGTCGTGCATCGGGGGGAACACTCCGGCATCGTAACTGCTGGCGGCAAGCACCAGTCTGCCATAGCGGAACACATCCTCCAACACTTCCGAAACGTCGCTTCTGCAGAGGTCGAAAACGACCACTTTGGGGCATCCTTTCTCGATGAGCATCTCCCTGACCTTGTCTGCCACAGCGGCCGTTCCGCCGTGGATAGAGGCGTAGAGCAGCACCACTCCCGCCGACTCGGTGCCGTAACTGCTCCAGATGTCGTAAAGCTTGATATATTGGGCGAGGTCATTCTGAAGGACGGGGCCGTGGAGGGCGCAAATCCTCTCGACATCAAGAGCCGCAAGCTTCTTGAGCACGCACTGCACCGGAGCGCCGTATTTGCCGCAGATGTTGAAGTAGTAGCGGCGGGCTTCGCAGGCCCAGTCATCGTCTTCGGCATCGGTGAATCCGCATTTCGACAATGCGCCGAACTTGCCGAATCCGTCTGCGGAGAAGATGGTCTTTATCTCCGGAACGTAGGTCATCATAACCTCCGGCCAGTGGACCATAGGGGCAAGTGTAAAGCAGAGAGTCAGCCCTCCGAGCCCGATGGTGTCCCCTTCTCCCACTGTCCTGATTTCCGCAGCGGGCATTTCCGCAAAGAAGTTCTGCAGCATCTTCTGCGCCTTGGCGGTGGTAACGATGGTCACGGCGGGATAACGCTTCACAACCTCGTCTATCAGAGCCGAATGATCAGGCTCCATATGTTGTACCACGAGATAATCGGGGGTGCGTCCGGCAAGCCCCTCCTCAAGGTTGGCCAGCCATTCGTCCCCCTTGCGGGCATCGGCGGTATCCATAACGGCAATTTTCTCACCCAACAGAAGGTAAGAGTTGTAGGACATTCCGTCCGGTACCGGATACTGGTTTTCAAAAAGGTCGATGTCGGTGTCATCCACACCGATGTAAATGAGTTTGTCGGTAATTTTCTTTATCATAACGTTCAAAATTTCTTTTCCCAAATATGGCAATAGGGCTGTCCACCCACTTTGTCGTAGTAGTTCTGGTGCCCCTCTGCGGCTGGATAGAACTCTCCGAGCCGATGCAGTTGCGTTTCCACGGCATACCCGCGGCTGCGCAGGTCGTCAATCACTTCCCGTGCAGTCTGCATCTGCCCGTCGTCGCAGTAAAATACGGCGCTCTGATATTGCGGCCCCTCATCGGGCCCCACCCCACCCGTCTGCCCGGGGTCGTGTATCTCAAAGAAATAACGGCACAGCGCAAGGTAATCGGTCTCCAGGGGGTCATACACCACCGCCACCGACTCGAGATGGGACGATTTTCGGGAACGCACATCTTCGTATGTGGGCTCCCCGAACGCGTCATCTCCGGCAAAACCGGCCACCGCCCTGACAACACCCTTGCGGGAGGCAAACCTGTGCTGAGCCCCCCAGAAACAGCCGCAGGCGAACACGGCCAGCCGCTCCCCCTCACCCAACTGCAACTGCGGCACCTTCTTAAGATTGAGATATGCCGGCTCGAGAATCCGCCACGCGGGGGTATATTTCTCCAACCTTGCGGCGTGGTTGACCGAACGGGACATATTGTGCCGCATATCCTCGTATTTGATTGTAATTGCCAGCGGGTTGCCGGAAGCAATCACATCCCGAACATAGTCGATATAAGGGACTGCGCTGTCGTGGGTAAGGAGTTTCACCGCTTCTATGATATGCTCCGGGATTCCCTCCCGCCGCATATCTTCCGCCGTCACGTCCGTATCCTCGAGCACATCGTGCAGGAAGGCGACGCACCGTTCGTCGTCGGTCTCGCACCAGAGGGCCACCTGCATCGGATGGAGAATATAGGCCTCCCCCGCGGGATCCTTCTGCCCCGCGTGGGCTCTGACCGCTATGGAAAGCGCTTTCTCCAGAATATTCTCCATAACTATTCGGTTTCCGGCTTTTCGATGGCCATAATGAGGGCGGCAGCCAGCTGGTCGGGGCACGAGGTCCCCTTGCTGCCGCACTTTATTCCTTTGAGGCGGGCAATGACTTCCTCTGCCCCAAGCCCGCACACGAGTCTGCCGATTCCCTGGGTATTGCCGTGGCATCCTCCCACAAAACTGCAGGATCTGACCACGTTGTTGTCGTCCAAATCTATAATTATCTGCTTGGAGCAGGTTCCGCAGGTGTTGTATTCAATGTGCTTCATAAGACTTACTTGTCCGAAAGATTGAATCTGGAGACAGCCAAATGTTTTTCAAACTTACAGGACTCAACCTACAAAGTTAATTCGATTTTTGATAAATTTGTAAGACCAAACCCATTTTACCATGAAAAGAAATCTCCGCCTTTCCTTTGCAGCGCTAGTGGCCGTTATGTTGCTCCCCTGCTGCGCCAAAGCCCCTGAAGTGAATCCCGCAGCAGACGGTTCCGCGCCCAACCTTACCAAAGAGGCAAGTGCAACCCTTGAGCGTTCCTCAATGGATTCAGCGTTGCCGGTATGGGCGGAAGGGCGCGAGTCGGAATACAATCTCGATTTGGCTTTCCGCGCCACAGTGCGTTCCAACGGCCGCCAGAGAGCCAAAGTCCGCCTCACCGCACAGAACAGTTACCGGCTCAAGGTGAACGGTGAGTTCGTGGCGCACGGTCCCTGCGTCGCCGCCCACGACTGGTTCCGCATAGACGAATATGACATCACCGCCCACCTCAAAAAGGGAGAAAACGTGGTTGCGATAGAGGTTGTGGCATACAATGACCCCGGTTATTCTTTTGCCGACGGACCCGGATTCCTTGCCGCGGAGGTCATCCTGCAGCACCGCGTCGCCGCCGCTACCGGAGCCGTGAGCGGCAAAAGGGGCAAACGGATTGTCCCCTTCAGGGCATACGAACTTAAAACCAAGCGTCAGGATGTTCCCCGCTACAGCCTGCAGCGCCCTGCACTCGAGGTTTACGACCTTACGTCAGATTACGACAAATGGTGCAGCGATCCTTCGTGGGATGCCCCCGACAAGGAGGTTGCCCTCACCGTCCAGACCGAAAAGCAATATCTTCCCCGTCACGTACTGCAGCCCAAGTTTGACATTGTGGAAGCGGAGGCGCTAAGCGACACTATGTTCCATTTTCAGGGGAACAAATGCGGCTTTCTCGGGGCCGTGGTAAAGGTTTCCGAGCCGACGGAACTCACCTTGGCCTTTGAAGAACTACTCTACCCCACTCCCGACAGGAAATTCCGCGAACTCTGGAAAAACCAGTCGAAGGCGGTCTTCAACCTGCAGCCGGGGGAATACACCATTGAAACAATGGAACCCTATGCGATGCAGTATGTCGATTGCATTGCCGACAGGCCGGGCGTGGAAGTGGAGAAGGTTTATATAAGGGAATATGTGGGCAGCGATGCCCTCCGTGCACAGTTCGAGTGTTCCGACCCCAGGGTCAATGCCCTGTTCGAAGCCGCCCGCGAGACCCACCGCCAGAATGCCCTCGACATTTTCATCGACTGCCCCCACCGCGAACGCGGGGGATGGCTGGGAGACAGTTATTTCTCGGCCCGTGCGGCAATGGCCTTCAGCGGCCGGACCCGCGTGGAGGACAACTTCTTTCAGAATTTCCTGATACGCGACACCTTCCCCAACGCCCCTCAGGGGATGATTCCGATGCTCTATCCGGGGGACGACCTGTTCGGTCCCTCATATATCCCCAACTGGGCAATGTGGTTCATTCTGGAACTTGAGGAATACGCCACCCGCCGCGGTCATCCCGAAGTGCTGGAGGCGGCCAGAAGCAAGGTTTACTCGCTGTGCGAGTTCTTTGAACAATATCTCAATGAATACGGGCTGCTCGAGAACCTCAGCAGTTGGGTGTTTGTGGAATGGTCCCACGCCAACGACCTGGTGCAGGACGTGAACTTCCCCACAAATATGCTCTATGCCGAGATGCTGGACGCCATAGGGCGAATGTACCACGACTCCGACCTCACCGACCGGGCCGCCATTCTGCGGCACACCATAAGGGAGTGGAGCTACAACGGAGAGTTCTTCGAAGACAATGCCGTAAGGGGTGACAACGGAGTCCTGAAAAGCACCGGCGAATGCACCGAAGTATGCCAGTATTACGCATTCTTCTCCAACACCGCAGCGCCTGATACCCATCCAGAATTATGGAAAAAGATAGTTGAGGAATTCACTCCAGACCGCACCGCACGCGGAGCGTATCCCGAGATTTGGCCCGCCAACGTATGGCCCGGCTGTTTTCTCCGTTACGAAATCCTGAGTCGGAGAGGTCTTTCAAAGCAACTGATGAACGAGATCGTGGCCACGTTCTATCCCATGACACTTATGACCACCACCCTGTGGGAAAACCTCGACATCAGTGCAAGTTGCGACCACGGCTTCGGAGCAACCCTGGCCTTCATCTTCTTCAGGGATATTCTCGGAGTCCGTGACATAGACCTTGAAGAGCGCAAGGTGCTGATAAGTATGAAAGACTTCGGCCTCGAATGGTGCCGCGGCACCATCCCCGTCGGCGATGGGAACATCGAATTCCAATGGGCCCTCAAACCCGACGGCTACTTCGACTACACAATCTCCGTCCCCGAAGGCTTCATCTTCGAGGAACTCTGAGCCGGAGGGGCAGAGTCTCAAGTGAGAGAACACATTCGGTAGTGGTTCATCAACATATATCCGGAGTCGATCCCATGTAGCCTCCTAATCTACAAGTATACTGTTCCCACTCGGTTTTGTTATGTGCGTTAAGAATTGGTTCTTCCATAATGAAACTGTTT
>JABUTP010000120.1 GCA_021443625.1 Bacteroidales bacterium
ACTATCGACAATATATATTACATAAAGTGGGATGCGAACATGACGCAGGCGGACTGGGGTTCCCAATACCTTCCGGCAGACAGCCAGAGCCACCTTCAGATTGAGTACCACAAGGGTTTCGCGAAGGTGTGCGACCGTATCCGGGAAAAATACCCCGATGTGGTGATGCAGGCCTGTGCCAGCGGCGGCGGCAGGGTGAACTGGGGCTACCTCGGGTGGTTCGACGAATTCTGGACCAGCGACAACACCGATGCCATGCAGCGCATCTGGATGCAATGGGGCACCTCGCTGTTCTATCCGGCCATCGCAATGGCTTCCCACGTGAGCGCTGTGCCCAATGCCGTCAATTCCCGCACAACATCCCTCAAATTCAGGATTGACGTGGCAATGAGCGGCCGGATGGGGGTGGAACTTCAGCCCAAGGATATGACGCAATGGGAGAAGGAGCAGGTCCGCAAGGCTGTCGGCGAGTACAAGACATATCTTCGTCCCGTAGTTCAGTTCGGAGAGCAGTATCGCCTTGTGTCGCCCTACGATGGACTCAACGTCGCCTCCCTGATGTACGTTTCTCCGGATAAGTCGGAAGCGGCCTTTTTCTGGTGGAGGCTCGATGAGATGTGCGACGACCATCTGCCCAGAGTGAAAATGGATGGACTGAATCCCGATGCCCTCTATTGCATAAAGGAGATAAATGTCATAGACGACAAACCTCTTCCGTTTGATGGGAAGACTTTTTCCGGAAGATTCCTGATGGAGTGTGGTCTTGAAATTCCCCCCATTCACAATTGCCCCGTTGAAATCAGAGGAAACAACTCATCGAGGGTGCTTTTTCTGGAATTATGCAAATAAAAACGCGAATTGAAGAATAACAGGTGAAATTTTTATGGAATTAGGCAAATTATTCACCGAATTGCCTACTTGATTAACCCGAAACACGCCACCTTTGCACTGTCACCCGTTGGGGTGATATTGGTTAGCAGTAGTTTCTTACCATCGATCGTTTGGTTAGGTTCGATGGTCAGTGGTTATCAAAGTAGTAGTTTTGAAATGACATCCCTTTGGGGGTGTCATTTTTTTGTTTATTTTTGTATTCTTGTTCTTCGATTGTATATAATTGTATATAATTTCGTATAGTTATCTATTGCTCGGGAATAAGAACCAACTGCAGTTAACCCAATTTTCAACCCTATGACACCGACATACTATGACTTGTTGTACCACGGAATACTGGTTATGCCGGCGTTCATGTGTCTTTCGGGTTTGATGATCATGGCCTTGAGCGGCCGTTTTGCCTCCTTCAAGAGGTCCAACCTGCTTCTTGGCCTCCTGTGTTTCTCCGGTTTCGTATCCCAGCTGATGCTTGCGATATACACTTCCGGCATTGGCAATTTCGAGTATTTCTTCATAGTTGACATCGTCGGGACATTCTTCACGCTGCTGTTTCCGGTGTTGATGATTCTATATTTCAGATCTATTCTCGCATCGACCAAAGAGTCCCGATGGGTGTTCCTTATGCTGCTGCCTCCAGTGATCATGGCGGGAATGCTGGCGGTGCTATATACCAGAATCGGTTATGCCAATTCGGGCGAATATCTCAGACAGTATTTTGACCTTTCGGAGTATTTCGGAACCTACAAAGGCTTTTTCGGCAAGTTGTGGGGTTCCACCATCAAAGACTCGATAGAAGCGGTCAAGGTGCATCTTCCGCAAGGCACAAGACTTGTTTCCTTCGTTACCATAAGGCGGCTGATTATCCATCTCTACAACTGGCTTATGGTTGCCGAGGCGCTCCTGATGGTGGGTTATGTCCTGTACCGAAGGGGTATCTACAGATCCCACATGGAGAATATCATGTCACAGGTAGATGTCGAGGAGCGAAAACTCAAGAGTGCCACCCATTGGATTATGGTCAACTTCATCCTGTTGATGACCCTTATGCTGCTTGGCATCAGCACACTCCAGGACCATAAATTTTTCTGTATCCTCTTTGAACTTCTTTGGACGGTCGTTATGGCGATAACGTTCTACAAGTTCAACAACAATATCATGACCTTTGCAGATATGGAGAGGTTCTGGAAGGAGAATGGGGATGGAGACTCCTTTGTACTGCCGTATGTTCCCGACGCTACCCAGTCAGAATCCGAAAAAGAGCCTCAGGCGGAAGAGGATGCCACCACGATTAAGCCGGCGGTGACGCAGGCGGCTCCCATATCATCTTCGGATGTTCAGTCGGTCATCACTACCCAGATGCTGCCGGCATCGCTCGATCCGTCCGGTGCCTGCGCTCCCAATCCTGCGCTCGTGGAGGAAGAGACGACTATTCAGGACGACAAGTTGTCCAAGGTAATCAGGGACTGGGAGCAGAGTGAGGAGAAACCGTTCCTGAAGGAAAGCATAACCATTTCGGAGGTTTCGCAGCAGATGAGAATCAACCCGAGACTTCTGTCGAACTATCTGAACAGTATTTACAGGTTGAATTTCAACACCTGGATAAACAATCTCAGAGTCCAGGAGGCGGTAAATATGATGCGCTCGTCCGACAAACTTTCAGTTGCGGACATAGCAACGGCTACCGGATTTGCCGACACCACGGCGATGGGCAGGGCTTTCAAGCGTCTATATAACATGTCGCCTTCGGAATTCAAAAAGAAGAGAGCTTCCTGACGGGAAGCTCTCTTCTTTTTGGTTACCGTAATCTTGCGGGGGCCGCGGAGTTACGGAACGAGGACTCCGGTGATTTCCCCACTGCAGGCGGCTGCGTTGGACTCGTCGGTGTCGATGTGCATTGCCAAGGCATATTTGGGAGAAACCCTGATGACGGTGTCGTCGAAAATGAGCTTTCGGCCGGTGGGCTGCTGAATCTCGACTTTTACAATCTGACCGTTGGTGACGCCGAATACTTCGGCATCGGCGGGAGTCATATGGACGTGACGCTTGGCGATGATTACCCCTTCGCTGAGTTCGACTTCCCCTTCGGGACCGACGATTTTGCAGGGGGCGGAGCCGGCGATGTCGGCGCTCTCACGGATGGGGGCGGTTATGCCCAGTGTCCTGGCATCGGTGAAGGATACTTCCACCTGATTTTCCGGCCGGACCGGACCGAGTATGGAGCATTTGAGACTGCCTTTGGGGCCGACTACATCAACTTTCTGAAAACTGACATACTGCCCGGGCTGGGAGAGGGGTTTCTTGACTTCAAGTTCAAAACCGGCGCCAAAAAGCGTCTCAAGAGCCTCTCGGGTTACGTGCACGTGGCGTGCGGAAGACTCGACTATAAATTCTTTTTTCATTTTTGTAGTTTTAGAAGGTGTTTAAAACAGCTTCTTGATCAGTACGGGCGGTGGGACTCGAACCCACACGCGCTTGGGCACTAGATCCTAAGTCTAGCTTGGCTACCAATTACAACACGCCCGCAAAAAAAAT
>JABUTP010000121.1 GCA_021443625.1 Bacteroidales bacterium
TTATTTGCAAATGGATTTCTGGGCATCGGTAAAGGCAATGCCGCCCCTTATCGGAACAAAAATAAGAAAATAATCTCTAAATTTGGAATTGCTAACACTCGACAATATGAAACAAACGGCATACAAAAGACTCGACTCACTTGATGTCCTGCGCGGATTTGACCTCTTTATGCTCACGATGGTCGGGGGACTGGTCTGGGTCACGGCAAACAATGTCGATTTGCCGTGGCTTACAAAGTTCGCCCTGGCCAACTTTGAACACGTCGATTGGGAGGGCTTCGCTCCTTGGGATCTGGTGATGCCCCTGTTTATGTTTATGGCGGGCGTCAGCATGCCGTTCGCCTTTTCGGGTTATTTCAAAGGAGAAGTCTCCGCCGGCAGAATGTATTGGCGCATCACACGGCGCCTGTTGCTGCTGTTTCTGCTCGGCGCGGTGGTGCAGGGGAACCTGCTCGAGTTCGACTGGCACCGGCTGCGTCTCTTCAGCAACACCCTGCAGGCCATAGGAGTCGGGTATTTCTTCACCGCCATCATCGTTATGAATGTGCGTGACGTCAAATGGCAGGCTGGGATTACCGCCGCACTGCTGGCGGTCTTCTGGATTTGTCTGGCTCTTTTCGGAGATTACACCCCCCACGGCAATTTTGCCGACAAGGTGGATGCGGCGGTGCTCGGACATTGGCGCGACTGCGTGACCTGGGACGAGACGGGGTGGCATTTCCGGGACGAATACACCTATACCTGGATTTTCAGCTCGCTTAACTTCACTGCAACCGTATTGTTGGGGTGGTTTGCCGGACTGGTGCTGAAAGGGGACAAACTTTCGGGTTGCCGCAAATGTCTCTCCCTGGTGGCGGGAGGCATTGTCATGATTGCAGCGGGCAGGATTATGGGAATATGGCACCCCATCATAAAGCATATCTGGAGCAGCAGCATGACTCTTTATGCGGGGGGAATCTGCTGGGTTCTGATGGGCATCTTTTACCTTGTGGTGGACGTCTGGGGATGGAAAGGGCTCAACTGGCTGAAACCCTTGGGCTGCAATTCCATTCTGGCATATCTGTGCGGAAACAAGCTGTACGGGACTCTGCAGGCGGCAGCGGGCACCCTGCTCTTCGGGTTTGAGAAATGGGCCGGCCCGTGGTATCCCACGCTCTTGCGTCTTGGCGCAATTGCGATTTTCTATGCGATATTCCTCCACCTCTACCGCAAGAAGTGGTTTTTCAAGGTGTAACGGGGAATCCTAACGGGATTTCAGCTCCGAAACCATCTCTTGGGCTACTCTTTCGGAGGCACCTTCGCCCCCCAGAACTTCGCGCAACCTGCGGTAGTCTTCCACCATCGCCTGCCGTGAGGCACCGTCGGCTGAGATTGCTTCCAACTCTTTGAGAATGGCGGGGGCGGTGCAGTCTTTCTGCAACAGCTCCTTGAAGATGAGTTTGTCCAGAATCAGGTTGGCGAGGCTGATGTACTTGACCTTCAGGAGTCTTATGGCAATGGCAAACGTTATGGGATTCATTCCGTAGCAGACCACCTGCGGAGTCCCAATGAGGGCGGCTTCCAGACTTGCGGTGCCGGAGTTCACCGCCGCCGACACAGCGTGCCGTAGCAGGGGGTAGGTCTCCCCAAAAACCACCTTGATATCGCTTCCGGCAAGGTATTTTTCATATATGTCTTTTGAGACCGATGGGGCTCCGGCAATGACGAGCTGACAATCGGACAAGGGACCTCCCGACTCCTTTATAATACGTTCCAACTCCAGGAAATGGGGCATCAGGAACTTTATCTCCCCTGCGCGGCTCCCCGCCAGAAGGGCAACTATCGGGCGGTCGTCAAGCCCCGTGCGGCGGCAGAATGCCTCTTTCGACTCTTCGACAGCCGGGTTTCGGGCAATGCTGTCGAGCAGGGGATTGCCCGCATAGAAAGGCTCGATGCCGTGTTTTCTGAAATAATCCACCTCAAAGGGGAAAATGACGAAAAGTCGGCTGACGTATTTCTTGAGTTTGCGGATGCGCCCCTCTCTCGAGGCCCAGACTTTAGGGGCGATATAGTAAAACACTTTCAGACCACGTTGCGATGCGAACTTGGCAATCTTGAAATTGAACCCCGGATAATCCACAAGTATCACGACATCGGGTTGCCACTGCAGGATGTCGCTTTTGCAGTGCCGGAGATTTGCCTTGAGAAGGCGGGCTTTGAGCAGCACCTCCACAATTCCCATCACCGCCCCCTCTTTGTAATGGCGGACCAGCGTGCCGCCGACCGCCGCCATCTCGTCTCCGCCCCAGAAGCGGAACTCCGCGGCAGGGTCCGAATTCAGCAGACCGCGCATCAGATTGGATGCGTGCAGGTCGCCCGAGGCTTCGCCGGCAATGATGTAGTATTTCATCGCAATCCGCTATAAATCCCACAAGCGGGCCAGTCGCTCGTATTCGGCGTAATCGGTGGTGTCGATGTGGTGGGGGACAATGCTGATGATGCCGTCGTTGTTGAGAAGGTGGTCATCGGTGCAGTCGTCTCCGTCGGCAAGGTTCAGGAATTCGCCGACCATCCAGTAAACTTCGGCACCTCTGGGATTGGTCTCTTTGGCAAATTCCTTTATCCAGCGGCCGCGCCCCTGAGTGGCGAATCTGATACCGCGGCACTCCTCCGCCGGTCTGTCGGGGAAATTGACGTTGAGGTAGGTGTTTTTCCTGGGCGGGAATTTGAGGAAACGCTCCATTATGGCGTCAAAGTTGTCCTCAACTATAGAGAAATCGGGGTTGGCGTCGTGCGTGGCGATGGAGAACGCTATGGACGGGATGCCGTAAATGGCAGCTTCGATGGCGGCCCCCACCGTGCCGGAATAGAGGACGGCAGCGGAGGCGTTGGAGCCGTGGTTGATGCCGGAGGCCAGGAAATCGGGCATCCGTCCCTCGTCTATGAACAGGTTCATTCCCATCTTGGTACAGTCGGTGGGGGTGCCGTCCAGGGTGAAAACCCTGACCGAACCCAATCCCTCACCGCTCGGCAAATCCTGCAGATGGGTGAGGTGCAGCGGCGTTTCCATTGTAAGGGAAGTCCCTTTGGCAGATTGCGGGTTCCTGGGGGAAATCACGGTGACGTCGCCGTAACGGCGCATCAGTTTCACCAGCACTTTGATGCCTTCTGCGGAGATGGAATCGTCGTTGGTTATGAGAATCTCTTTGGTCATAGGTCTTGGGGAATATCGTTTCACCCGCAAAAGTACTCAAAATTCTCCTTTATATAAACAGCCGCTGATTCTTTTTGATAGTTAAAAAGAGCCAAGAATATTTGCAGTTTACCAAAAATGATGTACCTTTATGTGAATTTTTGTGCGCGGGATTGGATGCCGTGTAGTATAATTGTAGATTTAACAAGCTAAGGCGCAGTAA
>JABUTP010000122.1 GCA_021443625.1 Bacteroidales bacterium
CAACCAGTTGATTCATAACTGATTGACTTTCAATTAGGTGCGGGCGAAGGGAGCACAAATGTCCTCCGGGACTATCCGATTTTCTTCCAGAGCCAGTATGCGAATGCGCCCCAGGCGAGGAAAAGGAAGATGGCCAGCGGGGTGGAGATTGCGGGTGAGTAGGATTCGTTGTTCACGATTTTCTCGAACTCGGGGATGTCGGTGTAATAGTATGCCCCGGCTCCGAAGTCGAGATTCTCATCAAGTCCGGTTCCGGTGACGATGATGTACAAACAAACAAGAAGGACCGCAACTATCGTAATCCATAGTGCGATCCTTCCTGCTTTATGGTGTTTCTCACCCATCCGGTGATGGGGGATTAGCCGATTACAAAGAGGTCTGCTCCTTCAAGAACCGAGTCTCCCTGGGAAACGCATACGCTGGTGACTGTACCATCGCAGCTGGCCTCGATGGAGTTCTCCATCTTCATGGCTTCAAGAACCATAACTTCCTGGCCTTTCTTTACAGCGTCACCGACTTTGCACTTGATGGCGAGGATAACGCCCGGCAGAGGGGCTGAAACCTTTGTGCCACCGGCAGCGGCTGCGGGCTTGGGAGCGGGTGCTGCTGCAGGAGCGGGAGCAGGCGCTGCCTTGGGGGCTGCTGCGGGTTGGGGAGCGGGAGCCGCTGCGGGAGCGGGGGCATCCTGTGCAATTTCTACATCATAGGCTGCACCGTTCACGTTTACCTTGGCTACGCCGCCGGCGATGCTTTCAATGGCAACATTGTAGTCGTTGCCGTTTATTTTGAGTTTGTATTCTTTCATAAAATTGTTTGATTAACGAAGTGGATATTGACGTATTGAATGGATTTTACTGCCCCATTCCGAATCGCACCGGTTCGAAATGGTGATGACAAAACTCTCGTTGTCGTGGACGCTGTCATCCAGATACAAGTGGAGCGCCGTTGCTATCGCTGCTTCGGTTTCTCCCGACTCCGACAATGCCAGAGAGAGGGCGATGGCTGCAGCACACTTGGCTTCTTCCTTTTGGTTGTTGCGCATATTCACGAATTAAATTGTTAGAGAGGTATGTTGCCGTGTTTCTTGGCAGGATTGGTCTGGCGTTTGGTGGCGAGCATCTCGAGGGCCCTGATTACGCGGAAGCGGGTGTTGCGGGGCTCGATGACGTCGTCGATATAGCCGTAACTTGCAGCCTTGTAAGGGTTGCAGAAGAGGTCGTCGTACTCTTTCTTGCGGGCTTCCTTGATCTTGGCGGCTTCTTCGGGAGAGGCGGCACCCTTGATCTCCTTGGCATAGAGGACGGCAACTGCTCCGTCGGCACCCATAACGGCGATGTTGGCTGTGGGCCAGGCGTAGTTGATGTCACCGCGAAGCTGTTTGCAGCTCATCACGATGTGGCTTCCGCCGTAAGACTTGCGCAGGGTTACGGTTACTTTGGGAACAGTGGCCTCACCATAGGCATAGAGCAGTTTGGCACCGTGGAGGATGACTCCGCCGTATTCCTGCTGTGTGCCGGGGAGGAATCCGGGAACGTCAACCAACGTTACCAGAGGGATGTTGAATGCGTCGCAGAAACGGACAAAGCGGGCGCCTTTGCGGCTCGCGTTGCTGTCGAGAACGCCGGCGAGCATCTTGGGCTGGTTGGCCACGATACCTACCGAACGGCCTCCCATATGTGCGAAACCTACGATTATGTTGCGGGCGAAATCCTTGTGAACTTCAAAGAACTTGCCGTCATCGACAATGGCGCCGATGACATCGTACATATTGTAGGGAGCGTTGGGGCTGTCGGGGATAATCTCGTTAAGGCTGTCCTCAACTCTTGATACGGGGTCATCGGTGGGAACCATCGGGGCCTCTTCGAGGTTGTTCTGGGGGATATAGCTTACGAGTTCGCGGATTGTGGCGATAACCTCTTTTTCGTCATCGCAGGCAAAGTGTGCGACACCGCTCTTCGAGGCGTGGACGCTTGCACCGCCGAGCTGCTCCTGGGTAACCTTTTCGCCGAGAACCTGCTCAACGACAGCGGGACCGGTGAGGAACATGTAACTTGTTCCCTTGCACATTATGGTGAAGTCGGTGAGGGCGGGGGAATATACGGCACCACCGGCGCAGGGGCCCAAAATGGCGCTGATCTGGGGAACCACACCGCTGGTGAGGATGTTCCTCTCAAAAATCTCGGAATAGCCTGCAAGGGCGTTGATACCCTCCTGGATACGGGCTCCGCCGGAGTCGTTGAGACCGATGACGGGGGCGCCTACCTTGGCTGCCTGGTCCATTACCTTGCAAATCTTCTGTGCCATGGTCTCGGACAGGGAACCGGCGTTCACGGTGAAGTCCTGGGCGAAGATATAGACCAGACGGCCGTCGATTGTGCCGTAACCGGTAACCACGCCGTCTCCCAGAAACTGTTTCTTTTCCATTCCGAAGTTTACGCAACGGTGTTGCATAAACATGTCGAATTCCTCAAAACTACCTTCGTCGAGGAGCATTGCAATCCTTTCGCGGGCAGTGTATTTGCCTTTTTCGTGCTGGGCGTCAATGCGGTCCTGACCACCTCCGATGCGGGCCTTTGCCCTTAAATCGGTGAGGGCTTTGATTTTTTCGAGTTGGTTGCTCATATTTTGTCGGTATTATTTGTTATTTCTCGTTGGGGTCCTCGCAGATTTCAGTGAGAACGCTCATTGTCGATTTGGGATGAAGGAATGCGATGTTGAGACCTTCGGCACCCTTGCGGGGTTTTTCGTCGATGAGCGTAACACCCTTTGCCTTTGCGTCTTCAAGACAGGCGGCAACATCGTCGGTTTTGAAAGCGATGTGGTGGATACCGCCGCGGCCGCCGTTCTTCTCGATGAATTTGGCGATGGTGCTCTCCGGGCAGGTGGGTTCGAGAAGTTCGAGTTTCACTTCTCCAATCTTGAAGAATGCTGTCCTGACTTTCTGGTCGGCAACTTCCTCAATACCGAGGAGTTTGAGGCCGAGAACATTTTCGTAATAGGGAATAGCCTGCTCAATGGAGGGAGTGGCTATGCCAAGATGTTCAATCTGACTAATCTGCATGATTTTAATGTTTATAATATTGAATTTATAAGGAATATCAGCCGTTTTTGAAATAATTTGCAAATATAGACAAAAAACAACTCCCTTGACAAAAAAGAGCGGCCAAATGATTTTGACCGCTCCAATTATTTTCAATATCTGAAAATCGGATTAGAGTTCCATATTGTGATATACGTTCTGGACATCTTCGTCGTCTTCAAGAGCCTCGAGAAGTTTGTCAACACCGTCGCGCTGGTCAGCTTCGAGATGCTTCATCTCACCGTTGGGGAAACGTTCGAAGTTGGCTGACATTATTTCGAAGCCGTTGGTTTCAAGATAACCCTGAATCTT
>JABUTP010000123.1:0-3366 GCA_021443625.1 Bacteroidales bacterium
ATGCCTTCTATTCCGGCGGATTCGATGACGTCGGGATAGATTGTACCCTGTGCCAGCCAGCGCGCCCCCTCGATGCCGCGGGCATACTGGTCAAAAGTCTCCACAAAGAGACGCCCGATGACCTTGCGCTTCTGCTCGGGATCTGTCACCGATTTGAGTTGGGAGAGGAATTCCCTGGAGGCATCCGCCCCAATCACGTTGAGCCCCATATCCTCGTAGGAGGCCATTACGTCTTCGAATTCGTTCTTGCGCAGCAGGCCGTTGTTCACAAAAATGCAGGTCAGGTTGTGGCCGATGGCCTTGTTGAGCAACACTGCGGCAACGGTGCTATCTACACCGCCGCTGAGTCCAAGGATGACCTTGTCGTCCCCGAGAGTGGCGCGCAGGTCGTGGACCGTGGTCTCTATGAATGCGGCGGGAGTCCAGTCCCCCTTGCAGCCGCACACACGGAACGCAAAGTTGGCAAGCATCGTGCTGCCGTGCTCGGTGTGGAACACCTCAGGGTGGAACTGAACGGCGTAGGTCTCCTCATTTTCAAATTTGTATGCGGCGAACTCCACATCTTCGGTGGAGGCGGTAACCTTTGCCCCCTGCGGGAGGCGGGCGATGGTGTCTCCGTGGGACATCCACACCTGGGAAACCTGCGGTATCCCTTCGAAGAGAGGGCATCCGGCATCTGCGACGCTGAGCATTGCCCTGCCATATTCCCTGGCAATGGAGGCGTTTACCTCACCGCCGTACCTGTGGGCCAGATATTGGGCTCCATAGCAGATGCCCAGCACCGGGACGTTCCCCTTGATGCCGCTGAGGTCTATCTGGGGGGCATTCCCGTCGCGTACCGAGCAGGGACTGCCCGAGAGAATCACACCCTTGATGGCGGGAGTGATTTGGGGAACTTTGTTGAACGGATAAATTTCGCAGTAAACACCGATTTCGCGCAGACGGCGCCCGATGAGCTGGGTCACCTGTGAACCGAAATCGAGAATGAGAACAGTATCTTCCATAATTCGTTTAATTGCAGTGGGAGATGATGCCCTGCAAGGGCATACGCGAGCAAAATTAGCACAAAATCTTGATAGTCCTTGAAGATAATTGTTAATTTTGTCGCCGATAGACAAAAGCAGTTTTATTAGTATGCAGGAAATCAGAAACATAGCCATCATCGCCCACGTTGACCACGGGAAAACCACCCTTGTGGACAAGATGATTTACCAGGCCCGTCAGGCGAGAGAGCAGGAAAAATTGGGAGAGCTCATCCTTGACAACAACGACCTTGAGAGGGAGCGCGGCATCACAATCCTTGCCAAGAACGTGTCCGTACCTTACAAAGGGGTCAAGATCAACATCATAGACACTCCGGGCCACGCCGACTTCGGAGGCGAAGTGGAGCGTGTGCTGAATATGGCCGACGGCGTGCTGCTGCTGGTGGACGCTTTTGAGGGGACAATGCCCCAGACCCGTTTCGTACTGCAGAAAGCCATTGAAATGGGGAAAAAGCCCATCGTGGTCATCAACAAGGTCGATAAGACCAACTGCCGCCCCGACGAGGTCAACGAGCAGGTTTTCGACCTGATGTTCTCGCTCAACGCGACCGAGGAACAGCTCGACTTCAAGACCGTATATGGCAGTGCCAAGCAGGGATGGATGTCCCTTGACTGGCGCAAGCCCACCACCGACATCACCCCCCTGCTCGACGTCATCCTGGAGGAGATTCCCGCACCCGCGGTGGTGGAAGGGACCTGCCAGATGCTGATTTCCTCTCTGGAATACTCCCCCTATGTAGGCCGCATCGCCATCGGAAGGGTGACCAGAGGCACTCTGGAAGAGGGGCAGAACATCTCTCTGTGCAAACGCTACGACATTGTGCAGAAGCAGAAGATAAAGGAACTTATGGTATTTGAGGGGCTTGGCAAGAGCAAGACTCACAGCGTTCAGTGCGGCGACATCTGTGCCGTTGTAGGCCTTGCCGATTTTGAAATAGGGGACACCATCGCCGATTTGGAAAATCCGGAGGCCCTCCCTCCCATCGCGGTGGATGAGCCCACCATGAGTATGCTTTTCAGCATCAACGATTCGCCTTTCTTCGGTCGCGACGGCAAGTTTGTCACGAGCCGCCACCTCAAGGAGCGTCTCGACCGCGAACTCGAGAAGAATCTCGCGCTCAGGGTCAAGCCGGGCATCGGCACCGACTCGTTTGTGGTGTATGGCAGGGGTGTCCTCCACCTCTCGATTCTTATTGAAACAATGCGCCGCGAAGGGTTCGAACTGCAGGTGGGCCAGCCCAAGGTGCTGGACAAGACCATCGGCGGGCAGCGTTGCGAGCCCATCGAGAACCTTACCATAGACCTTCCCGACGAATATGTGGGACACGCCATAGAACTCACCACCCGCCGCAAGGGGGCGCTGGTGCACATGGACTCCCACGACGGACGCACCCACCTCGACTTTGACATTCCCTCCCGCGGATTGATGGGTCTGAGGAGCAATCTTCTCACCGCGTCGGCGGGAGAAGCCATAGTGTCGCACCGCTTCAAGGATTACGAACCCTACAAGGGGGATATCGAAAGCCGTACCAACGGCTCCCTCGTGTGCAACGAGACCGGGCAGGCGGTGGCTTATGCGATGGACAAGCTCCAGGACCGCGGCCGCTTCTTCGTGGAGCCGGGCGAGGAGGTTTATGCAGGGCAGGTTGTGGGTGAACATACCCGCGAACGCGACCTCAACATCAACATCTGCAAGACCAAGAAACTCACCAACGTCCGCGCCGCCGGCAGCGACGAGAAGGTGATTCTCCCCCCCGCCATCAAGTTCAGTCTCGAGGAGGCGCTCGAGTATATACAGGAAGATGAGCTGGTGGAAGTTACCCCCCACGCGATGCGTCTGCGCAAGATAATTCTTGACGAAACCGCCCGCAAGAGGGCCAGTATGAAATAAATTGTAATTTTTACAAAAAAGTTGTTATATTTGCACCCCAATTTGCACGAGGTAACTCATGAGTAGCGTTATCATCCCACTCCACGGATTGTCAAGAGGTTGTCAAAATTTTGACTTTCAGCTTGATGATTCATTTCTCAAAGACTTCGGGCACGAAGTTGTGGAGGATGTCGATTGTGTCGCCGAGTTTGCTGTAAGCAGGGAAAGCGACTGGATTTCGGTGGAGTGCAATGTCAGGGGCAAGGTGAAAGTCATCTGCGACAGGTGTCTCGAAGACCTTTTCCTGCCCGTTGCCGCTCAGGAGAAACTCACCGTAAGGTTTGATGCCGATTGGGAGAATGTTGTAAACGATGACGACAACGTCATCATTCTCCCGGAGGGGGTCTCTGAGGTTGACTTAGGGCAGGCGGTGTATGACTTCATCTGCCTGTC
>JABUTP010000123.1:3920-5311 GCA_021443625.1 Bacteroidales bacterium
ATCAAGGCCCATCCCGAAGGAGAGTGCAACCCCGATGCAATATCTTTCATCGGGACCGGAGAAGGTGATTCCCAAGTTGAGAACACCCCGTTCGGAGCCCTTAAAGATATGATTGAAAGTAAAACAAATAATAAATAAAAAGTTATGGCACATCCTAAACGAAAAATCTCGAAGCAGCGCAGGGACAAGAGAAGAACCCACGACAAAGTGGCTCTCCCTACATTGGCAACCTGCTCAAACTGCGGTGCAAGTGTAATGTATCACCACATTTGCCCTGAGTGCGGTTACTATCGTGGCCGTCAGATCATAGCCAAGAACGTCTAAGAAATACGGAAAGGCGCCCCGCGCCCTGGTAGTTCAACGGATAGAATGGAGGTTTCCTAAACCTTAGATAGCAGTTCGATTCTGCTCCGGGGTACATTGGAAATAATCCGGTCAAAAGCAATTTTGGCCGGATTTTTTTGTGTTCTACCTAAAGCATTACAATTTGTTAAATTATTCGTAACTTGCGCAGCATTCCGCCGTGCGGATTGAATAATATGGAAACATCTTGTAAACACGACGCAGGTTTATGAAAACAACCATCATAGGGGCGGGAAACATGGGCGGAGCCACTGCCCTGGGACTGATGCGGGCCCACGCCGCCCAGATTACGGTGACGGCACGCCACCAATCGACTCTGGAGAAGTTCTCCGGCACGGAAATCCGCACCACCACCGACAATCACGAGGCAGTCCGTGACGCCGATATGGTCATCTTTGCCGTAAAGCCGTGGCTTATGGAGGGGGTGGTGAAAGACCTTCTGCCCTCTCTGAACCTTGACCGGCAGATTGTCGTATCAATGGCTCCCGGAGTTAAACCGGCGGAGATGTACGATTGGATGGGAGGCAAGGGCGAGTTGGTTTATGTCATCCCCAACACCGCCATTGAGGTGGGCGAGAGCATGACTTTCATAACTCCGGTTCA
Organism: Bacteroidales bacterium; assembly: GCA_021443625.1. Classification (GTDB taxonomy): domain Bacteria; phylum Bacteroidota; class Bacteroidia; order Bacteroidales; family UBA932; genus Equibacterium. The sequence continues at coordinate 4,887 of JABUTP010000123.1, forward strand.
CGCCTGCGATGCCACCATCGGGACGGTGAAAGGCATTTTTGAAAAGGTGGGAGCCGCAATGGTGGTTGAAGAAAAGATGATGATTGCCGGCACGTCGCTGGCATCGTGCGGCATCGCATACGCCCTGCGCTATATCCGCGCAGCCGCCGAAGGTGGAGTGCAGCTGGGTTTCGTTGCAGATGACGCCTCCCGCATCGTGGCTCAGACCGTACGCGGTGCCGGCGCCCTGCTCGCGGCCCACGGGAGCCATCCGGAAGCAGAGATTGACCGCGTCACCACCCCGGGCGGAATGACCATCAAGGGACTGAATGCAATGGAGGAGGCGGGATTCACCGCCGCCGTCATCAAAGGATTAAAGGCGACTTAGAAGCTGTTTAAAATTAATTACAAAAATTCTTTATGTTTGTTTTTGGCATCTTTGCATT
>JABUTP010000124.1 GCA_021443625.1 Bacteroidales bacterium
AAATAACGCGTTCCATCACCTTTGATGTGACATTGACCTGAAACTCATTAACGCTTCTGACCTTTCTCAGAATATTCTGAAGCCAACCCTGCTCCTTATCGGGAAACAATGCTGCCGACGCCTTTGCGAGTAATGGGGATTGTGCCAATCTTTCAGCGGCCGCAACAACTTCGGCATCGTTGTAAGGGCGGATATCGTCGTAAATCGGGTTCATAATCACTCTCCGGCAAGATACAAATCAATCAGGGAACAAGTCAGAATGGTCAGGGCGTACAACCGCGGGGCCTCGGTCACAAGGTTGATGGAGCCGTTTACGGGCAGAGCCACCATGCTGTATTCGAATATATATAACAATAATGTTACCCAAGCAAACAAGAACCATCCGCGCCAACCGGTAAGTTTGTGCAGAATAAGGGCGACTGCCGAAAGGGCCATCGGCACCACAAAGAGGTAATAGGCCCCTCCCACCGTCAGACCGACAACAGCAGCGATTACCAGAACCGCCGAAACGCCATATACGTTTGCACGCGCATAGCGCAACACTGCACTCGGTCCGGCGCTGCGACGCAGCGAATCGGCGGTAGCCTTGCGCACCACATTCCGCCTGGATGCATTATAATAGAGGACTGCCGCAACTATGGTGACCAATGATACGCAAGACACCGTAATGAAAGGCACACTGCCGCCTTGCGGAAGCTTCTTTCCCACAAGGGCAACCAGGAAGCCCAGCAACATTGCACACTCAGTACCAACGGCACATTTCAAGGATTGGGAAGCCCAGGTTTTACTTGAGATATTACCAGATAATACTGAACCGACCAGGCAGATACATATTAAAGCAAATGCCGTGGCGGAAAGCACCAGAGCAAGTCCGGCACGAGCCCCGAAGAATTGCGGTATGCAGTCAAGACACCGGTCGCACAAAATGACAAAGGCCGCCACCGCCAGAATGGCCAACCCTGCAATGAATTTTCTAATTTTCGTCATAAGCGCCCAAATATAGTGGTTTCGGCGTTGGAAAGCAAGTTTCATTCCACAAATAGCCATTTCCGCTTCAGTTTTCAACGCCTCACCTTAAGCAGAGAACTGTCGCCATAACTCAAAAAACGGAAATCATTGTCCAGGGCGAATTGGTACATATCGCGCCAGCCATCCCCTATGGCTGCTGAAACAAGCAGCAGCAGGGTGCTTTTGGGCTGATGGAAATTGGTGACGATATACTTTACTATACGATATTCGAATCCCGGCATAATGATGAGACACGTGCGTGCAACAATTTTGTTTTGATTATTCTTTTTCAAATAATTGACCAATGCTCCGATTGCATCTTCCGCAGTATGTCCATACCCATGGTCACGATAGGGCTCCCACTGCGCCACGCTCCCCGGCGCGCCGGATTCGATGCAATGTACGCCCAGATAATACAGGGACTCCAACGTCCTGACAGAAGTTGTACCCACCGCAATCACATTTTCCGCAGCCAGAGCCGTTTCAAGCCTTTCAAGGAAGTCGAGTGTCACCACAAAAGGTTCGCTGTGCATATTGTGATCGGCCACAAATTCCGATTTCACCGGCAGGAAAGTGCCGGCCCCGACGTGTAGTGTCACATAGCCCGGCTCTATCCCCTTTGCCTCGATGTCTGCCATCACCCTTTCGGTAAAATGGAGACCTGCGGTGGGAGCCGCCACCGAACCGTCTCGACGCGCGTATGTGGTCTGGTACCGTGCAATGTCTATCGGCTCTGTTTCGCGATTAAGATATGGCGGAATGGGCACATTGCCGCAAACGGTTATCACCTGGGAAAAGGAGATGCCCCCAGCCCAGGAAAACTCGACAATGCAGGTATTGTCAGTGCGTTCGACCAGCTCGGCCTTGAGGTTTATGGCAGCAATCTTATCCCTCTGGCCGCTTGCGCAATGGTCACACATCAGCGTCAGACGGTCACCCTTCCATTTCTTGAGATTTCCGACTATTGCCTTCCACCGGCATCTCTCCGTGGTGGAGAAACACTGCTGATAGTCCTCAGGATACGACGGCTCAAGGCAGAATATCTCTATCACGGCACCTGTTTCCCTCTTGAAAAACAAACGCGCCGGAACAACTTTGGTTTCGTTGAAGACCATAAAGGAGTCTTCGGGGAGAAAACCTGCAATATCCCTGAACCGTTCACATCTGAATATCCCATCCGTATTGACCAGGAGTTTTGAGTCGTCCCTGTTTTCCAAAGGATACTTTGCAATCCTGTGCTCGGGGAGGGGATAGTTGTAATCTTCTATTTTAATGTTGGGAATCATTCGTTCTGAATTTTCGTGATGCAAATATAATCAGCCGATTTGAAATGGTTTTGAGTAATAGAAAAATTCAAGGATTTCCGAACCTAAAGTATCACTTTAGGTGTATTGAAGTGTTAACCTTTGTAAACAAATATCCCGCAAATTGTAAACATTGTATCAAATTGGAGCGATTTACAAAATTTTCACACCGTACGGCGCTACAAACCTAAGAAGATTTAATAACCTTTGGTTATAGTTATAACTATTTGGTACTAAATTGCACATTATTAGTATTTTAATTATCTTAATTTAAAGTTCAAATTGGTTATTATGTGTAAACAGATGCCATATATGCCCCAAATCGGCCTCAAAATGGCTTGAAAACAGTATTTTTTAGATATTATCTTGTTTATTATCAATAATAAATACAAAATCAACTATACAAATACTTGGGAATAAATTTGCCGCAAATTCGTCCAGATTTGTCAATTTTGTCTGTTTACTCTCGTTACAATTGTAATTCACTTTTGTAACACGTAAAATCGGTTTGTATTTGACAATTTTACTCGTTAATTTTGTAAAAAGATGTTTACAATTTTTAAGGGGTAAAAAATGGAAGAAAGATTGAAGTTATTTTTGGCGATGGAAGGCATATCTCCCGCTATTCTGGCCGACCGCTTGGGAGTTCAGCGTTCCAACATCTCCCACCTGCTCGCCGGGAGAAACAAACCGAGTTTCGAGTTCATCAACAAACTCCTTGTAGAATATCCAAAGATAAATCCGGACTGGTTGATTCTTGGGAAAGGGAAAGCTTACCGGGAAGATTCTTCTGACGGGACCGAGTATCCCGAAAAGTTGCCGGCTGCCGAACCTGCCCCACTCCCCGAAAGCAGACTCGATTTGGGATTGTTCGGCCAGATTTTGACCGAAGCCCAACCTTCAACTCAGCAGCGGAAGGCAGAAACGGAGACCGAACCCTCGGGAAATCTGAAAGACACCGGAAACCAATCTCCCGCTTTGATCGCCCAACCCGCTGTTGAAAAGGAAGATACGCCGGAAAT
>JABUTP010000125.1 GCA_021443625.1 Bacteroidales bacterium
TCTCCCGTGATGGAAGACGGTACCCATACCGATGTTTATTATGCCCTGAAGGAAGTTTTGCGCTCGGTTCAGGCCCGCGCCGACATTTTCCTCCACAGCGATGTGAAATGGGTACGCCACACCACCGGCACCAACAAGAGGGCCAAGAAATGGTGGAGAACCAACGAAGTTCCCGCTGCAAACGAACGGTTCCGCACATCGGATCTGGGCAGTGACCCCATCACCGATTTGTCCACCGACATCACCGCTCTGGTTTCGAGGTTCAGTTCCAACGGCGACGAATACCTTATGGTGGTTAGCAAGGACCACACCGAGACGTTTGACCTCGAATTCACCAACACCAAGAAGATTTATTCAGTGGACAAGAAGGGACAGTTGGGCGCAATCACCCCCGGCGACCACACTCTTACCATCGACAAGGGCGACTGCGTAATCTTCAAACTGAACGATTAGCACCGGTGCCGGTACAGACATAGAAAACCCCGTCATCTCTCTGGATGGCGGGGTTTTTTCTTGCCGTAGAAGCGTTATTGCTTTATAGCGTTTGGGCTACTTCTTGGCAATGCTTTCGCGCATATCGGTGTCGGCCTGGACGTTTTTCATCTTGTAATAGTCCATAATGCCGAGATTGCCGCTGCGGAAGGCCTCGGCCATGGCCAGAGGAACCTCTGCTTCGGCTTCAATCACACGGGCGCGGGCTTCCTGGGCTTTGGCTTTCATCTCCTGCTCCAAGGCTACGGCCATTGCACGGCGCTCTTCGGCGCGGGCCTGGGCGATGTTCTTGTCGGCGTTGGCCTGATCCATCTGGAGCACGGCGCCGATGTTCTTGCCGATGTCGATGTCGGCGATGTCGATGGAGAGAATCTCAAAAGCGGTACCTGCATCCAGACCTTTGTTTAGTACAACCTTGGAGATGCTGTCGGGATTCTCGAGAACCTCTTTGTGGCTGGCGGCGCTGCCGATGCTGGAAACGATGCCTTCGCCCACACGGGCCAGGACGGTCTCTTCACCTGCACCACCCACGAGCTGTTTGATGTTGGCCCTCACGGTAACGCGGGCCTTGGCTATGAGCTGGATACCATCCTTGGCCACAGCCGAAACGGGGGGAGTGTTGATGACCTTGGGGTTCACCGACATCTGCACGGCTTCGAAAACGTCGCGGCCGGCAAGGTCAATGGCGGCAGCCATCTTGAAACTGAGTTCAATGTTGGCTTTGTCTGCAGAGATGAGGGCATTGATGACTTTGGGAACGTGTCCTTTTGCAAGATAGTGGGCCTCAAGTTCGTTGGCATTGAGTTTAAGACCTGCCTTGGTGCCGGTAATCATAGCCATTACAATGGTTCCGGGAGGAACTTTGCGCCAGCGCATCAGCACGAGTTGGAGAAGGGAGATGTGGACGCCCGAAATGAGGGCCTGAAACCACATTGTGATGGGGAAGAGCCAGAGGAAAATCATCAGGAGGACGAATCCGATGGCCACCCAAACGGCGTTGGAAATAATCATACTATTGGTTTTTTAGTTGTTTTACGGAAATTTTATCGGCTTCGACGAACACTACCTCCACTTCACTTCCGGGGTCGATGAGACCATCCAGAGAGTGTACTTCCACCAGCACACCAGTCTCTGTACGGGCCATTCCCTTGGGGGCGAGCCTGGTTGAGGTTGTCAGATGCACCCCCGGCTCAATGCCGTTCTGGGCGGGGGTTTCGTTGGTATGGGAGTCGATATTTGTGGAGAGGGAAACCTTCTTCCAGGTGGATGAGCGGAACCCCCAGACTACAAAGGCGGTGATGAGAGCGATGCTCACTATGATGGCGACGGTGCCGCCCAGCTGTCCTCCTTTCTCAAAACCGAGCCAGCAGGCCGCACCGAAACTGCAGAGGCCGAGACTGCCTACAATGAAGCCGGGAAGGAGGAAAATTTCTGCGAGAAGCAGGATTAGTCCGACAAACATCAGAATGATAATGGGTCCCATAAAGTATCGTTTATTTGATTTGTTCAACAATAACTCCCTCCGCACCGGCTGCACGGGCTGCCTGGGCAAGGCGGTCGGCATCGCTCTCGCTGTCGAAAGGGGCAATGAAATAGATGGTGCGCCCATCCCGGCTGCCGCGGGCGATGTCTTTGCTGCACTGGTCGGAGATGACCTTGCGCACATCCGCCGGAATGCCGTCGGGGCAGTTGGTGAAGACCACCTTGTATTTGACGGAAGTCTTGCGTTTCTCTTCCAGCTGGCGGGCGGTCTTGACGTTGATGGCTCCGCCGTTGTCGTAGGCCACAATGAAGGCTCCGCTGAACCCCTTGCTCTTGCAGGTTGCGACTTTCTTGTTGGCTTCGGCATAGGTGGAGAAGAGACCGGCGCGGTAAATATATTTGCTTGCGGAGGCCTTGGTCTCGAACACGGGGTTGATTCCCTTGAATTTGGAGGCGGGGGCCGGTGTTCCGGTTGAGGTCAGCTGGATTTGATATACAAGGTATTCGGGAAGTTTGAAATCGGATATTATCTCGGTCCCTTCGGAGTCAATGCGGAAGTTGAGATCGACGGAGATTTCCGGCTGGGCAAACTCGAGGACGGGCATCTTCCCCATCACCCTCTTTTCGAAGGAGTAACCGGCGGCAACCTTGACTTCGGAGGTTTCCTTGCGGGAGGAGTTGACTATCTCCTCTTCGAGTTCCTCGGGGTTTATGGATGTTCCTTTGACCAGAAAATCCATCTCCAGCACCTGCATTTCGGAGGCAATGTCTCCCAAACGGGTCTGTAGCGAGAGCAGCCGCTCTTCGGTGTTCTTTATGGAGCGCGCAATGACGGGACGGTCGCTCTCAGATGAGGAAGAATAGAGTTTCCGGCTCTCTGAGAGTTCGTTCTTGAGCGTCTTTATGGAATCCTTGACGGTGCTGTACCGAGATACCGAAGAATAGTATTTCTTGAAGGTTCCGTCTTCCATATTGGCCTCGAGATGGGTATCTTCTATGGCCTTGTCCAACAGATTGGCCCTGGGTCGGAGGGCAGCCACGCGGCGGGCCTCTTCGGGCGAAGAAACGGCCTTTTTGATGGGGGTGTTGTCGAATTTAAGCAGATAGACGGTCATACTGTCCGCTGCGCATTTGCGGTTGGAGGCAAACAGGGAATAGTTGCCGTCGGGGGTGTTGCAGAACAGCAGGTCGTCTGCCGGTGAGGAGAAGGGGAAGCCCAGATTCTCGGGGGCGGACCAGGTGCCGGAGGCATTGTCCCATTCGGAAACGAATATGTC
>JABUTP010000126.1:0-3215 GCA_021443625.1 Bacteroidales bacterium
ACGGAGAAACCGGAAGAGCACGAAACCCCTCCCGACACAACCCAACTGCGCTTTATCAGCGCCTACGGCAACGTCCGCATATACCGCACCGACATTCAGGCACGCTGCGATTCGATGGCGTTTTCGCAAATCGACACCCTGATGAAACTCTTCAAGGACCCCGTAGTGTGGAACGAAGGGATTCACCAGCTTACCGGCGAGACGATGCTCTTTATGATGAAGGACGGAGCATTTGACCGCGGCTGTATGCAGGGCGGAGCGATGATCATCAGTATGGAGGACACGGTGCATTTCAACCAGGTCAAATCGACCGAAATGCTGGGTTACTTCAACAGCGACAACCAGTTGCGCCGCTACGACGCCCTGGGGGGCGTAAATGCGCTCTTCTACGTCAGGGAGGACAGCGTGATAACAGTGATGAACTCCAAGGAGGCTCAGTTTATGATGGTCACTCTGAAGAATGGTGCCGCCCAACGTCTTAAATACTATGAAACCGTAAAAAGCGACGCCTATCCGGTGGCCGACCTTGCGATAGAGAAACAACGGCTCAAAGGGTTCAACTGGAGGGACGCAGAGCGCCCCAAGGACCGGTTTGAAATTACCGGCCGCAAGTTGCGCAAAAGCCGCCGGGACCTCACCAAGTCAACCGCAATGCCCACCTTCCCCCGCGCAAACGACTATTATGCGGGGTATATGACAGATATCTACAAGCAGATTGCCGACCGTGCGGAGGCCGCCCGGTTGGAGATGCTGCGCCGCGATTCCCTTGAGCAGGTCCGGCAGATGGAAGAAGCAATGGCCCACATTGACTCCACAATGGGAATTGCAGGAACCGTATCCAAGGAGGGGGATGTCCTGATTGACTCCCTCGCCACCCCTCCCACCCCGACTGCCACTGTTGCGGAAAAGGCGGTTTCCCCGATAGATTCCCTGATGGCGGAAGAACGGCCCAAGGAGTCCAAAGCCAAAAGCAAGAAGGTTGTCATTGAGACTCCCGCCTCGCAGGAGATTGCCGAAGTCGAGTTGGTTCAGACGCCTTCCGAAGACAAGAAACTCACCCGCAGCGAACGCAAGGCCTTGAGAAAGGCCGCCCGCCAGTTGAAGCGCGAACAGCGCAAGGCCCGCCGGCTGATGCGCAAAGCCCCGATACCGGAGACTCAGCAGTAATAGACGGGATTCCTCATTATATCTGCAGCGAAGAAATCTCCTTACACCTTTTCGGTGTAAAGCCGCCCCTGGAACGTGTCGCGCTCGGCAAGGCGGCGGTCCAGCATTCTCAGCAGTTCGACATTGCGTATCAGGCCCCACGGAGTGGAATTAACGAAACGGGGCGGAACTTCGCCCGCAAAGCGTTCTATCACAAGGTCGGGCCGCAACAGTTCCAGATAATCGACAAAGAAATCTATGTATTCCTCCAGAGCGAAGGTCTTGAACCTTTCGGGAAAGGCGGCGAACTCCTTTTCCATAACGGTGCCTTTGATAATCTGCAGCTGGTGGAATTTGACGCTGTCAAGCGGCAGACTGTTGACCTTGTGGGCGGTGGCAAGCATCATCTCACGAGTCTCGAACGGGAGGCCGAAAATGAAATGCCCCCCCTGGACAATCCCCCGCTCCGCTGTCATATTGACCGCACGGACGGCATCTTCCCAACTGTGGCCACGGTTGATGTGGGCCAGCGTTTCATTGTAACACGATTCGATGCCGTATTCCACTATGACAATGTGCTTCCGTGCCAATGATGAGAGGTAATCCAGCACCTCAGCATCAATACAATCGGGCCTCGTGCCTATGACAATTCCCGACACATCGGGGTGCGACAATGCCTCCTCATAAACCGACATCAGCCTTTCAAGAGGCGCATAGGTATTGGAATAGGGCTGGAAATAAGCCAGATAGCCCGCCGCCCTGCGGTAACGGCGCCGGTGGAACTCAATACCTTCGTCAAGTTGCTGGCGGATGGGCTTGTCGCTGGTGCTGTAGCCCGGGTGGAAAGCGTTGTTGTCACAATAGGTACATCCGCCCCGAGAGACCTTCCCATCGCGGTTGGGACAGGTGAAACCGGCATCCACCACCAGTTTCTGGAGGCGTCCGCCGAACTTTTCCCTGAAGAAATCGGCCTGGGTGTTGTATCTCGCAGTCATTATCCGGAGCGTGATTTTTGTGGGGCGAAGTTACAAAAAACAATATTCACAGCTGTTGTCTGATGTCCCATTTATCGCTATCTTTGACTTTGGTTGTCGAAACCCAACCGATAAACAAATGAGAACCACAAATGAACTGGACGGCGTGACGCTGCTGGGCGAAAGCGGCACGAAATACCCCACTGACTACGCCCCGCAGGTGTTGGAAACCTTTGTGAACAAACATCCCGAAAGCGACTATCTGGTCACCTTCAACTGCCCCGAATTCACCAGTCTCTGCCCCAAGACCGGGCAGCCCGACTTTGCCAAAATCGTGATAAACTATATACCCGACGAGCGGATGGTAGAGAGCAAATCGCTCAAACTCTATCTTTTCAGTTTCCGCAACCACGGCGATTTCCACGAAGACTGCGTGAACATCATAAAGAACGATCTGGTGAAGCTGATGAATCCCCGCTACCTTGAAGTAATAGGGATTTTCACCCCCCGCGGCGGAATTTCCATCTACCCCTTTGCCCAATATGCGGCACCCGGCTACGAAGAAATAGCCCGCGCCCGCCTCCTTGCCGCCTTCCGAAACGAATAAGAAACCTCTAATATTTGGTTTTCTCTCACATAAAGCATACTTTTGCAGAAATAATTGTTCATTTAACACACAATAGCGATGAATCTTAGAACCATCAAGAAAGACATTGAATTTGTAACCAACGAATTCCTCAGCGACTGCCTCACCATGGCAGAATATAAGGGCAACGAAAAGGATGCCGAAATCAAGGCCCTCATCGAAGCCGGTCTCAAGCTTGCGGGAGAAACCTTTGACAAGGTCAATGCCTACCCCAAGGAGAACACCCGTGCATATTTCAATGACGTCAACAAGTGCCTCTACGAAGGTTTTGACAAACTCTATCAGGACCTCAGCGCCCTTGTGAAATAACATTGGGACTTACATTTCGAATGTCAGAAACAAGGCGGCCCACTGTGGGCCGCTTTTTTTGATTATTACCATTTTTTACTATACATTTGCAACCCGAGCGGTCCGGTAGCTCAGCTGGATAGAGCAACAGCCTTCTAAGC
>JABUTP010000126.1:3434-6480 GCA_021443625.1 Bacteroidales bacterium
CCCAACCTTGTTGGGATGGGATCGCGAGCGAAGCGAGCAATCCCCAACCCTGTTGGGGGAAGCAACCCCAACTCTGTTGGGGGGGCCAGCGAAGCGAGCAATCCCCTATGAACCTTCACACTTTTTAACTACATTTGTAGGAGTTTATCCCAACCCCCAACCCTCACAACCCCGACCCAATGAAACTCACTACCGCCATACGCTGGTTCTGGAAGGGCTCCTACAAAGTCCACAGCCATATTCTGGGGACAATCGTGAACCTCATTCTGAACGTCTGTTGTTCGTTAGTGTTTGTCTATCTCAGCAAACATCTGATAGACATCGCCACCGGAAGGGCCGAAGGGCGTATGCTGGCGTATGCCCTGATGATGGCCGCCTGCGTGCTGATGCAGCTGGTGACCTCCACCAGTGCCTCCCGCATCCAGGTGGCGGCTGGGGTGCTGCTCCGGAACGATATGCGCTCCAGACTCTTCACTCATCTTATGGAAAGCCGGCTGGTGGGACGCCGCGCAATGCATACGGGCGACATTATGAGCCGTATGGAAGGGGACGTGGACATCTGCGCCGATATGGTGTGCATAACCTTCCCCGCTCTGCTGACGTCACTTGTGCGGCTCTGCGGTTCGTTCGCATTCCTTATGGTGCTGGAATGGCGGCTGGCTCTGGTGCTGGTGGTCATAATGCCGCTGATGATATTGTGCGGCAGCGGCTTCGCCATCCGCATGCGGCGGATGACCAGAGAAGTCCGCGAGACCGACAGTGAGGTGCAGGCCCACCTGCAGGAGAGCATTCAGCGCCGCTCGGTGGTGGCGGCAATGGGACACGAGGCGCAGGCCTCAGAGGTTCTCGACACCCTTCAGGACAGCCTCAAGCAGAAAACAATGCGGCGGGCCGACTACTCCCTGATGTGGCGCATTGCGGTGCAGAGCGGTTTCTCTATGGGCTATCTGGCAGCCTTCATGTGGGGCATTGTCGGACTCAGCAGGGGGACTGTGACCTTCGGTCTTATGACCGCCTTCCTCCAACTGGTGTCGCAGTTGCAGCGTCCGGTGGTGGAGATGACCCGCCAGCTTCCCTCATTCTCCCACGCCAATGTGGCGGGGGACAGATTATCTGAAATCATCCGTATGCCACGGGAGGTGCGGGGCGAGCCGGTAATGCTGCATCCGGCGGCGGGAGTCAGGTTCAATGACGTTTCGTTCACCTATCCGGACGGAGGGCGTGAGGTGCTGCATCATTTCTCATACGACTTCAAGCCGGGTTCGCATACCGCCATCGTAGGCGAAACCGGTGCCGGCAAGAGCACCATTGCCAAACTGATACTGGCGATGCACACCCCCACGAAAGGGGCGGTAGAGGTGTATAACGCAGCCCAGACGGAGAATGTAACCCCCCGCACCCGCTGCAACTTCGTGTATGTTCCCCAGGGCAACACTTTGCTCAGCGGGACCATCAGGGACAACCTTCTCATCAGCCGGCCCGATGCCACCGACCAGCAGATAAGAGCCGCGCTGCACACGGCAGTGGCAGAGTTTGTATATGACCTGCCGGAGGGGCTGGACACGGAGTGCGCAGAACTGGGTTCCGGCCTCAGCGAGGGACAGGCCCAGCGCATAGCGATAGCCCGCGGACTGCTGCGGCCGGGGTCCATACTGCTGCTGGACGAGCCTACATCGGCTCTCGACCCCGACACCGAAAGGGTACTTCTGGAGCGTCTTGCAGCCGGTCTTGAAGGACGCACACTGATTGTCATCACGCATCGCGATATTGCGGCGGAATTGTGTCCGGATAAGTTAGAAATATACCGCTGATGCGGTATTGCTAAATGCCGTATGCTGTTCGACCGGGCATAATTTGGATTTTTTACTTTGTATCAGTAAATTTACACATTATTATGTCCGCGCCTATGCACCCGGAAGAACGGGGACTGCCCCACTTCTCACATTGGCAACCGCTACTGCTTGATAAACAACCATTTACACCAATCAGGCAGGATTAGGAATTTTGTCTTCATCAAGCGTACTGCAACGAAATTCACGTTGACACTATGGCCGAATCTCTCAACACGGCAGAAAAGAAATGGTTCGTTATGCGGGACCTCAAGCGTGCCAACGCCAATCTCCCGGCACACGTAATGCTCCGGAATCTTGATTTTGAGGTCTTCACCCCTATGGTGTGGCAGATTGGCACAAAACACGGCCGTCAGGTGCGGCTGCGCGTTCCGGTGGTGCGGGACCTGCTGTTCGTCCATTGTGTGAAGGAAGATCTGGACATCGTTGTGGCAAAGACCGACACTCTGCAGTACCGCTTCCTCAAGGGAGGCAGTTTCCGGCAGCCGATGGTGGTGCGGGACGCGGAGATGGAACGCTTCATCAACGCCGTAGCAAGCACCGACACGCCCGTTTTTTATGCACCGGAGGAGATTACCCCGCAGATGATAGGGCGCAGAGTCCGCATCGTGGGCGGAGCTCTGGACGGTCAGGAGGCATCGCTGCTCAAGGTGAGAGGGTCCCGCAAAAAGCGCATCATAGTGGAGATTCCCAAACTCATTTCGGTCGGAGTTGAGATTTCTCCCGATTATGTCGAATTGATTTAGAACTTATGATTATTGCCGTAGATTTTGACGGAACAATTGTCGAGCACAGATACCCTGCAATAGGGAAAGAGATACCATTTGCCATCGCCACCCTGAAACAGCTGCAGGCCGAACAGCACCGGCTGATTCTGTGGAGCGTCCGCGAAGGGGCACTGCTGGAAGAGGCGGTGGAATTCTGCCGCAGCCGGGGTCTGGAATTCTACGCCGTCAACAGCAACTACCCAGAGGAGCCGGCTGTGGAGAACCCCTCCTGCACCTGCCGCAAGCTCAAGGCCGATATGTTCATAGATGACCGCAATCTCGGCGGCCTGCCCGACTGGGGCGTGATATACACCATCATCCACGAAAAGAGGTCGTGGGAAAGCTACTGGCGCACCATCTTCCTCAGCCGCGAAACCCTCGAGGAAAAAAGTTCCTTCTGGAACAGGGTATGGAGGAGGGATTGAGAAT
>JABUTP010000126.1:6957-9195 GCA_021443625.1 Bacteroidales bacterium
ATTTACTAAAAGGGTATTTAGTAAATGAACATTTAGTAAATCTTGCTATCTTTGCAGAACAAGATGAGCAATATGGCAAACAGATTATTCACTTTCGGCAAACCCGCAAAAGGAGAAAGCTTCACTGACAGAAAAAAGGAAACTGCAAAGTTGGTCTCAAACTTCAAGTACGGTGTCAATACATTCATCGTATCTCCAAGGAGATGGGGCAAAACCTCACTTGTGTTGAAAGCTGCCGATGAAGCGAAATCAGACAAACTCAAGATTGTCTTCGCGGATGTTTTCAACTGCAAGGACGAAAACCAATTCTGCGAGAAATTATCATCTGCCGTCTTATCACAGACTTACCGCAAAGTGGATGAACTGATTGAAAACGCCAAGTCTTTCCTTAACAGAATCACTTTTGAAGTAGGCTTGACCAGCGACCCTTCCAACCCCATCGATTTTAAGTTGGGGATTCAAGGACAAAGCCTTGATATTGCTGCCGCATTGGAATTACCACAGAAAATTGCTGAAAAGCAGAAGGTCAACCTTGTTATTTGTATTGACGAGTTCCAGCAGATAGGAGAATTCTCTGACAGTCTCACCTTTCAGAAAACTCTCAGAACTGCCTGGCAGCACCAGGACAATGTGACTTATTGTCTGTTCGGCAGCAGGAAGCACATGATGGAGAATCTCTTTGCAGACAGCACAAAACCTTTTTACAAGTTTGGCGATGTCATTTATCTTGACTGTATCCCTGTAGATTACTGGACAGGCTATATCCAAGAACGGTTTGCCAAGGAGAACAAAAGGATTTCAAGTGAACTCTGTGCAAGAATCTGCGATGCAGTGGCATTTAACTCCTCGTACGTTCAGCAGTTGTCCTGGTATCTCTTTCAGGAAACGGAAACAGAGGCTGCCGAAGACAACTTCACAGAAGCACTGAATGAGCTGATACTTCAAAATGCACCGGTATTCGAGCAAATGACATCTTCGTTTACGGCATATCAGATGAATTTCCTTTATGCTGTCGCCGATGGTGTTACTAACGGATTGACCAAAGCCGATGTAATAAGCAAATACAAACTCGGTTCTTCCGCCAATGTCACTGCAATAAGCAAATTGATGCTTTCAAAGGATATTATTCAAGAAACAGAGAACGGCTTTGTGCTTACGGACGCCGTCTTCGGTCTATGGCTCATAAAGACCAGACCGTAAAGTTACCCGGTGGCGCTTTATGAGATAATAAGTTGACAGAAAAACCGAAAAACAGGCAGATTGGATAGGACATAAAACACAAATGGAGAATATGGTCTTTGATATTGAATTAATTGGGGTTAATAACCCGAAGGTCAAGAGGACACTGTCTGTTCCGGCCTCAATGACGTTCCAACAACTGCACGGTATCATACAGATTGCATTCGGTTGGGAAAACGAGCATCTGTACGACTTTCAGAACAGGCCCAAGGACGTGGACAATGACGACGGCGGCTTCCTTGAATGGGCCTTCGGCACCCTCGCCAAGGCCCGGAAGGTCGATATAAACAAATTAAGCATCACTAAAATCAACAAGGCGTTACAGAAGGGGTTCGGATTGATTTAGTTTTGGGCAGAGGACAAAGCGCCTGCAATTATGCTTCGAAAACATTATGTTTGTGCTGCATAATAATTTAAGTGGCGAGATATGGAATTTGCAGATAGACTCACTGAACAGGAAAAACTGACCAGACTTCTTTCAAGGGAGCATCCCGGTTTTATCAGATTTCGTCAGAATCAATGTGCAGGACGGAAGCCAGTCTTGATATGGTGCAGAAATTGGCATTAGCCACATCTTGCGATTTCTGCTCGTAAGCCCGAATCATTCGGAGGGTTACACCGGACAATTGTGAGAGATCTTTTTGGGTAAGACCAAGGCGTTCCCGTGCTTTTTTCATAGGACTTACAGATTTTTCAATAATCTCGTCCGCCACTGCGGCGAATTTGTCAAGATCTGCTTCGTGCAACGGATGATACATTGCCATAACTTTCTCTATGTCAAGGCCGTTGTCCCGTATAAAACGAAAAGACTTTCCTGATTTCCATTGATAGTATGCCAGAACCCAACCGGCCCAATATTCGGGGGAGAGAAAGAAAGACCCGTCATTTGCATCAGGAGCCAGTCCGGTAGCAGTCTCAACAACAAGATGTGCAAGCTCGGTTCCGGACAAGCCGGCAACATAGCGCGGATTGCCTTTTTCAAAATAACCAGCCACGCCG
>JABUTP010000127.1 GCA_021443625.1 Bacteroidales bacterium
TGCGAACTCTGTTCAAGGGGCAGATGAATCCCGATTTGGGCAACGAGCAGATAATTGAGGAAGAGGGGAGTGTGGAGGGGAATATTTTCAAGATAGGGGAGATGAGCTACAGGGCGGTGGTGATCCCCTCGTTCATTACCATAAGGCGCGGAACCATAGAAATGCTCGAACAGTTTGTGGCCGGAGGCGGCGCCCTCTTCTCCTGCGGTATGATGCCCCGACTCGTGGATGGTGAGGAAGACGCTGAGGCGCTGGCCCGCCTCGAATCCATAACGCAGATAGTCACTCTGGAAGAATTGGCAGTAAAAGTGCGGGAGGCGATAGTCCCTATGGTGCAAATCACCGGTGACGGGGCTGAAAATATCTGGCTTGCCGTCCGTTCGGTTGACGGCGGTTATACCATACAGCTCAGCAACATTTCGCGGCATCAGGGAGTTAAGGCCAACCTCTCAATCGCCGACAAATCGGCGACACTCGCCCTCTGGAATCCGGTAGATGGCAGCGGACAGCGCCTTGAGCGCGAAAGCGACGGAACTCTCCGGCTCGATTTCGACCCCGCCCAGACCTGGGTTATGACCATCGGAAATGAGGCTCTTGCCAACGGCGCATCTGGTACCTATTCCACACAGGGGGAGAAGGTTGAGGTCGGCAGACTGGAGGGGCGGTGGGCAATGCGCCGGCTCGATCCCAACGCCATTCCTCTCGATTTTGCAAGGTGGAGCACCGACGGCACGGAGTGGCACGAAGCCGAGCCGGTTCTGGCGCTTTACACCCGCTGGTGCAGCGAGCCTTACGACGGCCCCCTTTGGCTCGAATATTCGTTCGATGCCGAGTTGCTGCCCAAGGTGTGCGGCGTGGCGGTTGAGCAGCCCCATATCTACAACTCCATCTCCATCAACGGCCACGAGTTGAGCTTTGTCAATGCCGGACACTACATAGACCACACCTTCCGCACGGCGGACATCGCCCGATACCTGCAGCAGGGTACCAACCGCATATTGCTCCAGCTCGACAATGTCAGCGCCCGCCGCACCAGTTCCGACGCCATTGAACGCTATGGTTCCGAGATAGAAACCATCTACATTTACGGAGATTTCGGCGTCAAGTCGGCATTGGCGGCAGAGCAGCCCACCGCCTCGTGGCGCAACCGAAGGCCCATTCTGCCTCAGAAACCCCTGCCCGCATCGTTTGCCCACGGCAGTTTCTCGCTCTCTTCCGAGCCGGACAGTGTCGGACGGAACATTACCCTGGAGGGGTATCCTTTCTATGCGGGGGCGGTTGAGCTGAGCCGCAGATTCGTTGTGCCGGCTGCCGGCGGCAACGGGCGCGTGCTGCTCGATTTCCGCGGCACCGAGGCAATCGTTATCAACGTTTCTGTCAACGGGGTGGAGATGCCGCCCGTCTATAGCTCCCCCTGGCAATGCGACATCACGGATGCCCTTTGCGATGGCGGAAATGACTTGAAAGTGACATTGGTGGGCAGTCTGCGCAACCTTATGGGGCCTTACCACAACGCCGGCGCGGAGTTCTGCGGAGTGGGACCCGCCACCTTTACCGGCGCCGATGACTGGCCGCAGGAGGAGAAGGGGGATGCCCTCTGGTACGAGGCGCGCAAGGGTGGCAAAGCCCTGCTGTGGCGCGACAACTACTATTGCATTCCCTTCGGCATAATGCAGAGTCCACGCATATTGGTGCAGCGGTAACGGGGCATTGTCTTTCTCATAACCGCAACTTTTTAGGTTGGATTCAACAGTTGCTTGCAATATTTGACTATATTTGAGGTTTGAATGGAATATTTTATGGATTACAATACTAACAGGGAGCAACTTGTCCTGCCGGAGTATGGCAGACACGTGCAGAAGATGATAGAAGCCGTTAAGGGCATTGAAGACAAAGAGCAGAGGAACAAGCAGATAACGGCAGTGGTAAATGTTATGGCACTGCTCAATCCATCGCTCAAGGAGTTCCCCGACTACAAGCGCAAACTTTGGGACCATGTTTATATGATAGCCGGTTACGACCTGGATGTGGATTCTCCCTATCCTGCCCCCGAAAAGCCCGCAGCAGTAGATGGCCCCAACCCGATACCCATCAACAAAACCCAGATCAAGGCGACCTGCTACGGCCGCAACATAGAAAATATGATAGACCTGGTGGCTGGCATCGAGGATGAAACTGTAAAGAACACGATGATCCGCAATCTCGCCCGCTATATGCGCCAGCAATATCTCATCTGGAACAAAGACAGCGTGGCGGACATTACAATCCTCAAGGATATGCAGATGTTGAGCCAGGGGCGGCTCGAAGTTCCCATGGATATGGAACTCGGCCCCGTTCAGGGAGAGTTCAGCAAGCCGAGAGCCTATGAGGCTGCCAAACAGCCCCAGCAGTTCGGCAAGAAAAACCGTAAGAAAAAGCATAAACCCAACCAGCAGAACGGATAATGGCAGCTGCAAAAGGAAAGAAAAAATCGTCCAAAAAGAAGAAATCTGCAAGGAAGCCCCTGCTAAGCACCAAAGTCAGGGTGTCAATCAGGATTCTGGCGGGGCTGGCTTTTGCCGTGGCTGCAGGGCTGCTTGCCGCGGCACTGGTTTCATACGCCTTTACCTGGAGCGCCGACTACAGCATCAAGACGGACCCTGAGTTCTGGACCCGCCACACCGTGTCGCATAACATTTGCGGAAAGAGCGGATTCGTGTTCGCCGATGCGATGGTTTCCAAATGGTTCGGACTCGGCGCATTCTGCGTGCCCGTTTTTCTGGCTTCGATTGCCCTCTATCTGTTCCGTCTCAGAAAAACCCGCCCCGTCAGGAATTTCTTCCTCTGCATTACGGGGTGCATCATAATATCGGCCGTTTCGGCATTCCTATCCACCTTTCTTCCCGAGCAGATTCTCTTTGCAACGGGGGCGGGCGGCTCTTACGGTTATTATGCCAACGAGTGGCTGACAGGGATGCTGGGCAAATTGGGGACAGGAGCGTTGCTCTCCTTTGTGCTGTTGGTATGGCTGATGCTCCTCTCCAGAAAGGTCGTAGCCTTCATTGACGTGATGCTGTTCCGCCTCTCCCACAGGCCCATAAAGGAAAAGAAGTCCGGGGAGTCGGACGAAATTGAGATTGATGAGGATGCTCTTGGGGAAGACGAGTCGGAGGAACTCCTTGAAATGGAGGAGCNGGGGCGGAGGAACTCCTTGAAATGGAGGAGCCGGTATTGTTTGAAACCGAAGAGGATTTGCCGGACGATGGTGAAACAGAAGACAACGACGCCATAGATATCGACATAGAACCGGATCCCGCACCGGCAGTCGGAGGCGATGGTGTCCCCATGATAGTGGAGGAGGGTGGTATGGACCCTACCGCCAATCTCGAATCGGACGGTCTGGAGCATCTTTACAATCCCCGCCTCGACCTTTCGAACTACAAGTTCCCTCCGGTGCAGTTGCTTGCCGACTATTCGGATATGTGGTTTGAAATCTCCATGGACGAGATGGAACGCAACAAGGAGCGTATTGTCCGGACACTGGCAAGCTACAAGATTAAGGTCGAGAAGATTTCAGCCAAGAAAGGGCCTACCGTAACCCTTTACCGGATTCATCTGGCCGAAGGTATCCGCATCGCCAAGGTCAAGGTGCTGGAGGAAGATATCGCAATGTCGATGGGGGCCAAGGGCGTTCGTGTCATCACCCTGCCCGACAGCATCGGCATCGAGGTGGCCAACGAGAAGGCGAGTGTGGTACCTCTCAAGATGGTGCTCAATTCTCCCCAGTTCCTCGAAAAGAGCGCCAAGATGGAGTTGCCCGTGGCAATGGGTATCACCGTGACCAACGAGCCGTTCTTCTTTGACCTTGCCAAGATGCCCCACCTTCTGGTGGCGGGCGCTACCGGCATGGGTAAGTCTGTAGGCCTCAACGCGATAGTGACGTCCCTGCTATACACCAAGCACCCTGCCG
The DNA here is from genome assembly GCA_021443625.1 of Bacteroidales bacterium. Lineage (GTDB taxonomy): Bacteria > Bacteroidota > Bacteroidia > Bacteroidales > UBA932 > Equibacterium. Next base: position 3,950 of record JABUTP010000127.1, read on the forward strand.
AAATGAAGTTCGTGATGGTGGATCCCAAGCAGGTCGAACTCGATTTCTACCGTAAACTCGAGAAACACTACCTCGCCACCCTTCCCGATGCCGAGGAGGCTATCATCACCGACACGACCAAGGTGATTCACACCCTCAAGTCCCTTTGCGTGGAGATGGAGTCGAGATACACTCTGCTGCGCGAAGCGGGAGTGAGGAAGATTACGGAATACAACCAGAAGTTCCTGGCCCGCAGGCTCAATCCGGTCAACGGCCACAAGTTCCTTCCCTACATAGTGGTGATTCTCGACGAGTTCGCTGATTTGATATGCACCGCCGGAAGGGAAATCGAGGAACCCATCGCACGTCTTGCGCAGAAGGCTCGTGCCGTGGGCATCCATCTGGTTATTGCCACCCAACGTCCTACAACCGACGTGATTACGGGTACCATCAA
>JABUTP010000128.1 GCA_021443625.1 Bacteroidales bacterium
CCCACCAGCATACCTGAAGTGCGGCAAATCCAATAAGAAGGAAAATCATTGCCCTGCGGCTGGTGCATCAAAACCCTCAGGGGGAAACTCGCAGATATCGGAAAGTAAGGGAGCCGGTTTATAGTCCTATAACAATATAGTCTATTTCCAATATTATTTGTTCATTCCATTGAGTAAATTTGCTCATTGACATGCCGTTGTTTTGCAGCCCGAGAGCCTTTTGATCATTACTCTCCCCGAAGGTAGGCGGCATAGTCCCCCGTTATCTGGCCGGCCATCTCCCACGTACACTCATCCATACTGAGGCATAGGGCACAAAGACCCTTGTAGGCCCGTCCCAGCATTTCGCGTTCTTCCGGAACCGCAGTTCCCCACGATATACGGGACATAACCTCGCTGTATGCGTGGTATGCCTCACGGTCGTGCCCAGCGTTCAACTCGTTATCTCCATAAACAAGCAACGCGGATATCTTTTCACTGCCGTCTGGCATTCTCATTATTCTGTCATTATCCATCATAATCGACAGGAAATACGTTGTAAGTCACTTCTTCTATATTTCCGCCGCCGACTCTCCTGTATGTTTTCCCATCATCGCCACGCATCTCTACACCACCGATATCGCGCAAATAAACCCTATGTCCGTTAACCATAGCTTCGCCATCCCATTCGTCTTTCGACTTTGACGGGGACGACGGTTGATCTGCGTCTTTGACCATGCCATAGATTGCAAGGCCAACCAAAGCACCGACAAGCAGGTTCAGGATGCCGCCCACAGCGGAGGCGAAGGCATTGTAAATGCCGACCTTGCATATGGCGATGATAAGACTTGCCACTAGAAATACAAGATTGACAATCATAGCCGTTTTCCGCTTAGGAGTCATACCCATCAGCCGGCCGCACAACAACAGGAACAACTGAATGACGAAGAATATCTCTTGAGAGAATATCTTCCTGCCCAATGCTCCGGGCATCAGCACGTACAAGGTTTCCACAATGCCCAATACAATCAAGCCCCAGAAGAGGACGTTGTCCCAATGGACATAAATCGAGAAAAACAGCACGACAAGCAAAATGATTGCTGTCCATTTGAGCAGGCGGATTATCCACCTTGTGTCGTTGGCTCTCTCCTGCAGACGCTCTTTCACACCCATTGGTGCCGCCTGGCCATAATCATCGGGCATATCAACAAACTCACCCGTATAATATCCGTCCTTTGAGTTCATCGTGGCCGGGTCGGTTTTCATAAACTCCTTGGATGCGCTTACATCTTCATCATATTCCTGCGGGGTTCCGTCCGTATATTGGGGCGGCAAGTCACCGGCAACACGCGTCCCCGCACTGCAGATATATCCGAGTTTGCCGTTGTTGAGCCGGACCTGATACATGGGAATGTCCAGATTGTTTACGGTCACGTGCGGATTGTCTCCACATTTGAACTGCCCGATAACTTTGCTGGCTATCGAGGCCTCCTCAAAAATCTCTAGAGTCGTTGCCCGTACCACATACTCGATGTCCTGGGCATCCGCCCGTGCCGCTCCTGCCGAAAACAACAGGAAAACGGTCATAAGGATTAGCGAATAATGAATACGCTTCATATTGATATAAAGTTGTTTCAAAGGACTAAGATACAGAGAAAAAGCTCATCTGCAAATGCAGAAGTTCGCAAATGTACCAGATTAATTGGTATCAAGGTGTTTCAAAATATTGTATAACTTTGACTTTTGAGTTCGGATATAAAAGAATTCTATGTTAAAAAATATGAAGTCATACCTGTACGTTCTCTCGTTATTGGCTTGTTTTTGTGTAACAAGTCATGCTGCGCCAACTGGGCTGAACAAAAATGCACGCATGGAGAAATTCATAGGTGACAGCCTCTATCGCTATACTGTCGTTCCGTGGAAAGCCGTATACATATTTCTGGAAACGAACCACACGGCAACGAGATATTATACTCGAGAAGGTAAGGAAAAGGCACGAGTGTCTACCAACTTCTTCGCTGCCATCAAGCAGGGGGCTGATAACCGTGACTATTATGAGACATATCGCACCTACAAGTCCGGGGAAACAAAACTTGTGAAAAACTGGTACAACTACGGTATAGACTATGTACGTAAACCCGACAAGCGGGATTATTATTACAATCCTGGCAGGTGTGACAAGATGGGTAACTGGACCTATGCGGAAGATATTTATGCCAACAAGAAAGGGATTGTCCGCGAATTGTATTATTATGACACTCCCGGATACGACCCCGAGGAGGATGCCGAAATAAATCAGCGTATTGCGACATTGGTCAAGGAGGTGAAAGCGCAAGATAATCCGTTCAGCCTCACAAGTCTTCCGTCAACCGTTTTCGCATTCTGTGTCAGACTGCTCTTCTTCTTTGGGTTGTTCATTCTGTTTATGCTGGTATTCCGTCGCCAATCTCTTTATTTGTGGTTTGATGTCAAGGCCACAAGAAAAATCACTCCCTGGGGAAATGCTTTGTATTGCAGGACAGTGTGGTATGCCTTTATTCCCGTGCTTTTGATATTCTATCCAACGGTGTCATATGTTCTGGGTGGTGGCACTACTGCTGTCATCCATAACAATCTAATCTTGAGCACCGTCATTAATTTGGGAATAGTTGGAATATACTGCTTAATATTCATTTTATTCCGGTCTCGCAGGTATTCCGCACGTTGTGCGGTGTGGGAACTGCTCTATTCCGCCACCCTTTGGGTGACACTCTGGGCCTCACTGCTGTTGGCATTCATAGTTCTGCTCATCTGTTTGGCCGTGCTTGTCATTGCCGGGATATTATCCTCAGACGGGACATCCTCAGGTACAGAGGAAGACGCCAAAGACAATATGTACGTTACTTCCTGGGATGGAGAATGCCAGAATCTATCACACATTTCCGGAAATTATTATATGGACACAAGTGGAAACATGTACTCATCCGGAGGTGGTATGCACAGATTGGGGGACTTAAAACGGTTTTCATAAAAGAGCACTCAGGCATCCTCACATTATTTATAGGAGACGGGAGCAACCCGCCTTTGGTACTCCGGGCAGGATTCGAACCTGCGACCCCCACGTTCGTAGCGTGACACTCTGTTCCAACTGAGCTACCGGAG
>JABUTP010000129.1:0-3104 GCA_021443625.1 Bacteroidales bacterium
TGGAACATCCACAAGGAGAAATTCATGGAGAATGTTCCGTTTGTGAATTTCATGAAAATCCGCGGTTCCATAGGTAATCCCGGAAACACCAACTTCGAGTCGGCAATGTCCCTGACCACATTCCGCTACAGTTTCTCATCTTACAACTATTTCGGAATGAGTACCACTCTCGAGCAACTCGGCAACAGCGACCTTATGTGGCAGACAACTCTTGACAAGAACCTCGGTCTGGATCTGACAATGTTCAACAACCGCTGGAATCTCACAATGGATGTCTATCAGAAGGATACCAACCCGCTGCTCCTCGCGATAGGTCTTCCGAGTTCTTCCGGTGTGACTTCTTTCTATACCAACAGCGGAAAACAGATTTCCAAGGGTTTCATCGGAAGCACCCAGTTCTATATTTTCCGTGATTTCTCCCGCCGTTTCACCTGGTCGGTAAGGGCTTCCCTCCGTCTCGAGAGTTCCGAACTCCAGAACCTCGGCAACTCGCTCGAGAGTTTCAACAAATACAGCCAGAGCCGTACCCTCAGACGTTATTACGACGGGGCTGACCCCGATGACATCTGGGCTGTCCGTTCAGCCGGTATAGACCCTGCGACAGGCCGTGAGCTCTTCATAAAGAAAGACGGGACATACACCTACGACTTCACCTACGACGATGAAGTCATCGTGGGCAACACCCGTCCCGATGCGGAAGGTATCCTCGGAACAAATTTCAGTTACAAGGGCTTCACCTTCGGCACCACCTTCAGGTACTGTCTCGGCGCAGACAAGTTCAATAATGCGGTTTTCTCCAAGGTTGAGAACATTTCAAGTTCCAATCTGATGTACAATCAGGACAAGAGGGCCCTCTATGACCGTTGGCAGAACGTAGGCGACTATGCTCAGTTCAAGAACATCGCAAGTTCGTCCAGCACTCCTATGTCTTCCCGTTTTGTCCAGACAGAGAACACCCTCTCTCTGGAATCTTTCCAGATCGGTTACGAGTTCGATCCCGACCTCGCCAACAAGATGGGCGTTGAGGGAATTCGCGTAAATGCTTATATGAACAACATCTTCCGTCTCTCCACCATCAAGGAGGAGCGCGGAACAAGTTATCCCTATGCAAAGAGCATGACATTTGCACTTTCGTTCACCTTCTAAAAGCCTCAGAATATGAAAATGAGAAATTTAATATATATCAGCGCAGCACTTCTCGCAACGCTTTCAATATCATCTTGTTCTGATTGGCTGGACTACACCCCAAAAGACAAGTTTACCGCCGATCAGCAGTTCGCCACAAGCAGTGGTTTCTTCGATGCTGTCAACGGTGCCTACAACAATATGATGGCCACTTCGCTCTACGGCTATCAGCTCACGGCCGGAGCCGTGGACCTTATGAGCAGCCGTTACAACACCGGCGGCAACAGCGCCCGCATCGAGTACAACTTCTCGCATTTCAAATACACCGACCAGAGTGTGGCCAATGCCATCGGCAACGTATGGTCCGGGATGTACAGCAACATTCTCAACATTAACGTCATACTCAAATACCTTGATGCTCAGAAGGGAGTTCTTACCACCGAAGAGGCCAACGTCATAAAGGGTGAGATGCTCGCCTTGCGCGCATTCCATCATTTCGATCTTCTCCGCCTTTTCGGACCGGTTTATTCCAAGACCCCCGAGGATCCTTCCATCGCGTTCAACAATTCGGCTGATGCCCAGATTTATCCCATCCTTCCCGCCAACGAGGTTGTGGCAAAACTCATTGCCGATCTTAATGTGGCAGAAGGACTCCTGTCTGCGTCGGATCCAGTTCTCAAGGAGGGTGTTCTGGCCTCTGCGGCTGATGCCAACGGCAGCAACAGTCTCCGCTATCGCCAGTTCCGTATGAACTATTTCGCAACGGTTCTCCTCAAAGCCCGCGTATATCAGTGGGCAGGTGATAATGAGAATGCCCTTGCAGAGGCCCGCAAAATCATAGGCAGAGAGGATATCCACACCATCTTCCCGTTTGTCGATTCCGACAAACTTATCGGCAACACCACCGACCCCGACAGGTCGTTCTCGTCTGAGGTTCTTTTCGGAATGTACAATCCCAACCTCTATACCCTGCACGAGAAGTATTACGATATGGCCAACCTGAGCAAGGCCACGGTGCTTCGCCCCCGTACAACCTACCTTACCGGTATTTTCACCAGCATCGGTGACTATCGTCTCCTTTCGCAGTGGATGACCACCGAGGATGAATCCGAATTCGTGAAATTCAAAAAGATTACCGTCAGTGAATCCAATCCCAAGATTCACTACTATATGCAGCCCCTCATGCGCCTGTCCGAGGCTTATTACATCGCCGCCGAGGCTCTCAAGGATACTGAACCCGTTGCAGCAGTGGAATGCCTCAACACGGTTCTTGCGGCACGTGCTGCAGCTACTCTCCCCGAAACCGCCACAGCCGACGAGATTCAGACCGAACTCCGTCTCGAATACATCCGCGAGTTCTGGGGTGAAGGTCAGATCTTCTTCCTCTTCAAGCGTCTCTATCCCAACATTCCCAAGGCTCTCAACGGCGAAGCCAACTCGGCAGTCACACTCAGTGCCGCCACCACCGTTTGGCCGTTGCCTGCATCCGAACAGGAAAACCGATAAATACAGAACATTATGAAAAAGATATTATCAAACATTTTCGTTCTCGGCTGTCTGGCAGTAGCGCTCGGCTCCTGTACCAAGGAGCAGTTCCTGACCTTCGACGGCGTAAAGAGCGGCATATATATCCAGAAGGTTGCCTATACCACAATAGACGGCACGCCTACACAATACACCGATTCGGTGACTTTCTCCTTCACCCAACTCAAGGCTGAGGATACCGAATACAAAGTCAACGTTCCGGTCTGCATAATGGGTGACACCACCGCCTTTGACCGTCCTTTCGTTCTTAAAGTGGATGAAGGTGCGGGCAATACCCAAAGAGGCGTCCATTTTGACTTCTCGGACTCGGACTGTGTGATTCCCGCCGGCAAGGCCAAAGTCAATGTGCCGGTCATAGTCAAGAAGACCGATGACCTCGGGGGCGGGGAGTATTTCCGCATTGTCCTGAAACTCGCCGACAACGAGCATTTCAC
>JABUTP010000129.1:3177-6228 GCA_021443625.1 Bacteroidales bacterium
TACAAGATCATCTATAGCGACATCTACTCCTCCACCAACACCTGGGAGTGGAACGGCAAGACAGCCCTCGGCGAATGGTCCGCAAGCAAGGAAAAACGTGTGAACGCCATTATGGGCTGGACCCATTACGACTGGGTGATGGGCGTTCCCCCTTACGGACGTATGGGTTATGCCGCAAAGATGCTCCGCTATGAGTTGCAGGCCCTTGCCGACGCCGGCACCCCCGTGGTTGACGACAATGGTGAGTATATGCAGCTTGGAGCCAAGTATCTTGTGGATTATTCCGCTTATGAGAATTAGACCTATTAAAACAGCAACAGTATGAAAAGATATATAATACCGACAGTATTGATGGTGCTCTCTCTTGGGGTGGCTTCCTGCTACAAGGATTTGGGCAACTATGAATACAGCGAGATTCCCGAGATTACCGTCGAGAATCTTCCCGAGATGATTACCGTGCTGGCTTCCGCCGAACCCATCGTCATCACTCCGACAATCAAATCTTCCATCGAAGGTGTCATTGATGAGTCAAACCCTAATTTTGAACTCGGTTGCCAGCTTATCACAAATTCCGGTCTTCTGAGCACCGGACAGCGTACTCTCGACATGAATCCGGAACACAAGAAGGATGTCAACTACCTCTGCACCGAAAGGGCCGGCAACTATACCATCTGGTACACCGTGACCGACAAGCGCACGGGTGTGAAGACCAACTTCACCATCCCTTTGACCATGACATCCGCAACCTATCAGGGCTGGCTGCTTCTCTGCGATGAGGGAGATGAGAACAAGGTCCGCCTCGATATGGTTTCGTGGTTCTCCAAGGACAGGATTATCCCCGCGTACAACCTGCTCGGGGGAAAGGTCGAATTGAAAAATGCCCGCCATATAATGTTCTCGGCTAACGCTCTTGCGGCTGCCGGTGACGTCCTCTGGATCAACACCGATGACGGTACCTACGAACTCAACCGCGACAACCTTACCACCGATCCCACCTATTGCATCAACGGCAGTTATTTCATCAATGATCCCAAGGTGCCGGTAGTCTTCACCGAAGTCGCAAAGACCGGTTTTCCCTCAATGATGGCCCGCTATGCCGTCACCAGTGAAGGCGACCTCTACCGTCTCGGAAACGTTTATGGCTCCGCATTCGAGAATAAGGCCAATACCCTCGTGATGGACGGTGAACCCAATTTCAAGGTGGCTCCGTTTGTAGGAATCCCCCGCAGGTACCAGAACCAGTATCAGGCCCTGTTCTACGACATAACCAACAAGCGGTTCCTCTACTGCCCCTACGATTACAACTATCCGGACCATCTCTCGGTGCTCAGCAACGACAAGGCCACATTGTTTGACTGGACCACCGGAAAGGATATTGTGAGCATGAAAGGATGCGCGTTCGGAAACTACGGTGTAGTCTATACCATCCTTGAGGATGCTTCGCACAACCGCACTCTCTACGGAATCGACAACAATGCCTGGAACCACCCCGTACAGACCCTTTATAAGGAACTGACTGGAGAAGGTATCAAGAACGCCACCTGCTTCACTTACCACGATCAGTATGCCTATATGTTCTACAACAACGGTGAGAACAAGATAGCATCGTACAATATGGGTGACAATACCTATATAAGCGATATGGTGACGCTTGACGGCGAGGAGATAACCTATCTCGGCATATCTTCTTTCCTCGTGCCGACTTCGTATCGTCCCGATACTTCTGATGAGTTTGACGCCCTGCAGCATCTGTTGATGGTGGGTTCATATAAGAAAGGAGCCACAGACAACAACGGAGGTATCTTCCGCCTTTACAAGTTCGACCAGAACGCGCGCACCCTCACGAAGGTGTATGAGTTCAGCGGCTTCGCTAAAATCCGTGACGCCGTCTATAACGAACGCTGGTAAGGCGTAGAGCGGAATACCGCGACAATCAAAAGATTGTGGGCAGCCGTTTTTGTGACGGTTGCCCATAATTATTTTACAAACTGCCAATTGTTAGCGTTGAATTGGTGAATTAGTGTAAAGCATCAGGGTGGAATATTGGTCTTTTTGTTAAAAAAAATAAAAAAAACTTGCAAATTGGATTTTTGTATCTATATTTGCACACGGAAACGTTTTGAAACACCCCCGTAAATTATGAGTATTATCCGAAACAATCAGCAGCAGCAGAATCAGAACCAGTCGGCTCTGGTCCTTTCTGCGTGTACCTCTACCAGTCGGGTTAACTAATAAAAGAAAGGACAAAGCACTACATAAAAGGGGCTGGTTCAAGGGAACCAGCCCCTTTTCATTTTGAAATTTATTCATTAAAAACTTATTTATACAGAACATGGAAAGGTTAGAATTAGTCCGCAGTTCCTTCGAAAAGAAGGCTGTCGCAGTTGAAGCACCGGAGAAAGAAACATCCGCCTATTTTGGAGAACTTGTTTTTGACCGCCGCAAAATGCAGAAGTACCTTGACGCCGATACTCTGGAGGCAATCCTGAATTGTATCGACAATGGCGTCGCTCTCGACCGCAAGACGGCCGACGGCGTTGCCAAGGGAATGAAAGAGTGGGCTATGGAGCACAATGTGACACACGTGACCCACTGGTTCCAGCCCCTTACCGAAGGTACTGCAGAGAAACACGACTCTCTCATTGACTATGACGGCAAGGGGGGAGTCATCGAAAAATTCGACGGCAAATCCCTCGCACAGCAGGAGCCAGACGCATCTTCCTTTCCTAACGGCGGTATCCGCGCAACTTTTGAGGCCCGCGGTTACACTGCCTGGGATCCCACCTCGCCCGTATTCATTCAAGATGACACTCTGTGTATCCCTACCGTGTTTGTTTCATATACCGGTGAAGCATTGGACTACAAGACCCCTCTGAAGCGCGCTCTCAAGGCGGTCAGCGACGCAGCGGTGCCTGTATGCCGTCTGTTTGATCCGAAAGTGAGCAAAGTTTATTCTTATCTCGGATGGGAGCAGGAGTATTTCCTGGTGGACGAAGCCCTTTACGCCGCCCGTCCCGACCTGATGATTACCGGCCGCACCCTTATGGGGCA
>JABUTP010000012.1 GCA_021443625.1 Bacteroidales bacterium
ATCCTCACCTGCGTGCGGGAATAGACGTCCCCGTGACGTTTCACAACCGGAGTGTGGTTAAGGCCGGCGTAGTCCAGATAGGGATGCGAATAACGGATGTCCCTGCAGAGTCCCGATGCCTTTGCCGCCATCCCCACGGCTCCGATTTCCACCGCCTGTCCGCGTGTGACAACCCCGGTTCTCTCCAATCTGGACAGCACGGGCGGAAAACGTTTCAGATGGTTGCTTAGTTCCTCAAAATCCCTGCGGTATCGGGCAAGGACAGTCTCGAGTTGTGCCGCAAGTTCGGAGGTGAAGGGATATGGTTGGGAAAAGGGCCTGACGCACCCTTTGCCCAAACGGTTGCCGCACCAGCACTGCATGAAGTTGATGATGGGGGTGCGGAGGCGTCCGTAAACCGCCGAGCCGAGCTGGTAGGCCACGTCGCCGCAAATGGCGCTGAGGTCCCCCGTGTGGATGGCTATCCGTTCCAGTTCGGAAGCGAGCATCCGTTCGAGACGGCACCTCTCGGAAACCTTGACGCCGCAAAGGGCCTCCCAGGCGTCTGCAAACGCCACACTGTGGCTCACAGCGGTATCCCCCGCAATAGATTCTGCCAGCAGGGCGCGCTGGTTGAGTCTGGTTTTACCGATAAACTGTTTTTCCACCCCCCGATGCTGATAGCCGAGCATTATCTCAAGATGGAGTATTTTTTCGCCGTTGCAGATGAAGCGGAAATGACCGGGCTCAATGACACCGGCGTGTATGGGGCCAACCCCCACCTGATGCAGCTCCTCCCCTTTTATGTCAAAGAAAGGATAGTTGTCCGGAGCGGTCCGGAGCGGTTTGGGCCACGGATGACCTTCGAATGTTATTCCGGAATTCTCCGCAATCTCCCTTTCAAACCGTTCGAATGCCGTGATTTCGGCCGACAGGGCGGGCAGAACCGCCCCCGCCTCCACCGTTGCAGACGAAACGGCAATGTCAGAGGTGCTGTCCTCAGCGATGCAGCCCACTATCCGAAGCCGCCCATCCTCCGTTGGCATGGCGAAATAAGCCGCAATATGGTTGCTCTCTTCCGCCATCAGGGTGAGCATCTCCTCTCTGAAAGCGTCGTAGCCGAGTGTGGGTATCTTTGCAACAGCCACCGGCTCGCAGTTTTTAATACAGATATGATTCATAACAGCTTCTTATCTTACAAATGCGGCGGCCTCCCCTATCAACTCCATTACTGCCGGCGGGGCGGCATAACCGATATAGATGGCAACGGCAAACAGCAACAGTTGCGTAACCGACTCCCAGGGTGAAATGCGTACTGCAGAAGGCAAATTGTCCTGCGGCAGGGGGATGAATATGATTTTAAGGAAATTCCGCACAAAAGCCCATATCAGAACAGTCAGGAGAATGAGAGCCAATGCCAGCAGGGCGAAATGCCCCGCCCCGAACATTGCCTTGAAGATCATGAATTCGCTCACGAAGAGTCCCGACGGCGGAACCGCCACAATGCTGACAACTCCCAGAAGCAGCACCATCGCCCCGAAAGGGTAGTAATTGAAATACCCTCCCATAGCATCGGCCATCTTCGATTTGAACACCCTGTAAAGTTGGTTGAAATGGAGGAACAGACCCGACTTTACAAAGGTGTGCATCACTATGTGCAGGATGGCGGCGTAACACCCCACCCTTCCGGCAGCGATGCCCAGCGTGACGATGGCCATATGCTCAATGCCCGAATAAGCCAGCATACGCTTTATGTTGCGCACCCTCAGCATATAGGCGGTTGCCACAAACAGGGTTATGAAGGCCAGCACTGTGAGCAGCACGCGGCTCCAGGAGCACAACGGAGTGGCCGAAACCACCGAATATGTCCTGTAAATCCCCACGAATCCCAGATTGACCAGCACCGAGGCCAGCAGTGCCGCGATGGGTGCCGGAGCATTGTCCTTGGCATCTATCCCGGCGGTGAACATAGGGAAAAGCCCCATCTTGGCGGTGTAGCCCACCACTATGAATATGAACCCGAGTTTCAGCCAGAACCCGTCGAGCGCGGCGGCGTGCAGGGCAAGCGATTCATAACTGAGGTCGGACGAGCCGGCGTGAAGGAGCGAAAGGCTTATGAGCAGAATACCTATGAAGACAAAGGTCACGCTTATGGCGCACACGAACACGTATTTCCAGGTCCCCTCCAGTGCCTGACGGTTGCGGTGGTGGTAGATTAGCATTGCGGCGCTGAGGGTCGTAACCTCGGTGAAAACCCAGGTCAGGGCGATATGGTTGCTGAGATACCCAAGCGAAAGCGCAGCAATCAGCAACACGTATGACGCCGCATAAATCGAGCACGACGAAGCGTCCGCCCGGTCTTCCCGGAGATAGAGGCCGCTGTGGATGGTGGTGGGAAGAACCACTATTGCAAGGCAGGAGAGCATCAGGAGTCCGAGGGCGTCGGCGGTGAAGAAACCGGCGACCGTCACCCCTTTGTTGAATAATGCCCAACCCGAGAAGAACAATTGGAAGGCCACAAAGCAGAATGTGGAGACGGCGGCCACCCCTTTGCGCCTAATGACAAACGGAAGGGCGGCGCAGACTATTGCCGCTAAAATGTATATTGTGATCACCATAGTCTTAATCTTTCAGTTCGGTCAAATCCTCCACGTCAGCATCCCGGAACACGTCTCCAATCTTGTTGATGAATATGCCGAGAATCAGGACACTGGCAAAAATATCGAGCATCACCCCGAGGTTTATCAGAAGGGGCATTTCGTTGCCGACAGCGAGGGCAAGCACCGTCACCCCGTTTTCAATGACCATATAGCCCATCACGTGCGAGAGCAGCTTGCGGCGGGAGGCGATAAAATATAGGCCGAAGAATATCGCCGAAACGGCAGCCACGAAGAACGTCTTGTCCAGGAATGAATCGTTTATCATTTCCGCCAGCAGAAAACTTCCCACCACAATCAATGCCGTTATGATCAGAGAGACAAAATGCGGCAGGAACGGCTCCGCCTCGCGGGTGATGTGGTTGCGGTTGATGGTGTGCAGCAGGACTGCCGGCACCGCCACCGATTTGAACGCGAGGGTTTCGAGCAGAATCCACACCAGGTTGAACGCATTCATCTCCTTCAATTGCAGCACTGCCACCACAAAGAGCAGGACACCCTGGACTGCAAGAATCTTGACATAACTTCTCATTCGGTTGGCTATCGCCATATAGAGAAGCGTCATCAGAAAAACTATGAGAACTATATCTGTCATCGCTAACTGAAATTGCCGGCGGCCAGAAGGACACCGAATATTACAAGGAGGGCCACCGAAGTGAGGGCGAATATGAACTGCGGATTATGGTTCATTCGGAACCGCGCCGTAAAGGACTCAATGAGCCCTATCGCCACCGCCGAAACCGCCTGCACCCCAAAGAACAGGGGCACCGCCCACACGGTGGGGATGCTGCCTATGAACAGGTTGGCTATAATAGCGGAGTACATTGCAAACTTGACATATCCCGTGGAGAGGATGAGTCCCAGGTCGAATCCGCTGTTGTCCAGAATCATAACCTCGTGAATCATCGTGAGTTCGAGGTGGGTTTTGGGGTCATCCACCGGCAGGCGGCTGTTTTCTATAAGTTCCAGCACCAGAAAAACCGCCGCAGCGACGAAAGCGATGGCGTAACTCAAGGCACCGCTGAGGTGGATTGCCGAAAAGATATCCGCGAACGACGAATGTCCCGTCAGAAGCGCCAGTGAGCCGACGGTCATAAAGAAAGCGGGTTCGGCCAGCATAGAATAGAGCGATTCGCGCGCCGCACCCATCCCTTCGAAACTCGATCCGGTGTCAAGGGCGCCGATGATGCAGAAAAACTTGCCGAGCGCGAGAATATAGGCAAAGAAGACGAAATCCCCTTCAAAAGAGAATATCCCTCCGCGTTCACCGAAAGGAACAACCGAGCAGGCCATCAGCACCGAAGCTAAATAGACAATGGGGGCGGCCCTGAACACCCACCCGGTGGTGGTGCTATAGACGGTGCCTTTGCGGAAGAGACGCCACACGTCCTTTATGGGTTGAAAAATGCCGGGTCCCCTCCTTCCCGAGCAGACGCTCTTGGTCCGGATTATCAGACCGTTGAAAAAGAGGGCGGAAATTATAATGAGAACAAAACTGATCATACCCTATGCAAATATCAATGTCAAAACGACGGCCAGAACTATGCAAACTATTCCGTAAAGGATGTAATATTGCAGATGACCGTTCTGCAGAAACGAGAACTTGTCCATGAACCGCCTGTACCCGTTGAGCGGCTTTTCTATAAAATTCCGTTCCAGGGCATCGTAGCTATCCGATTCGAAAGAGGCCTCATCGGGGAACACCCCCTGAATCTCATCCCCGCGGTTCCCGCCTCCCAGAATGCCCGAGAAGAGTTCCGCGTAGGTGCGGGTATATGAAGTGGCGGTGTATTGGATGCGGGAGGTCGGTGCAGTATAGCCGCACCCCCAGGTCTCCCCTTCCCTTACCTTTTTCCCCCTGTTGGCCAATGCCCTCACTGCAAACAGGAGTGCAATCAGCCCCACGGCGGCAATTGCCGCCCTGCTCACACCGACGGTCCAGCGGGCCACATCCATCGTATCGGACGCCGTACCGGGAAAACAGTCAATGGCACCGGCAGCAAGATTAACGTACAATTGGGGAAACAACCCTATGGAGAGCATCACTGCTGCAGAGAGGGCAAGGGGCCAGTGGCGGCTCCAGCCGAACTCCTTTGCTGGCGGGATGTCGGTGCGGGGAGTACCGAGGAACACTATTCCAAAGGCTTTGGTGAAGCATAGGATGGCGAGTCCGCCCACCAGCACGAGGGCTATTATGGCAAACGCGGCGCCCACTGCACCGGCGGCATCGGCAGTACCGAGCCATCTGAACATGCCGAGATAGACCGACATCTCCGAAATGAAACCATTCATGGGGGGAAGGCCGCAGATGGCCACCGACGACAGCAGGAAAAAGAGTGCCGTTACCGGAAGCCTCTTGGCCAGACCTCCCAACTTCTCGACATTGAGAGTGTGGGTTGCCTGATAGACGTTGCCAGCAGTGAAGAAGAGGGACGACTTGAAAAGGGCGTGGTTCAAGGTGTGAAGCAGAGCCCCCGCAAATCCGGCGGTTGCAATGTAAGGATTGGCGGTGCCGGCTCCGATGCAGCCTATCCCAATCCCCATACCAATTATACCGATGTTCTCTATGCTGTGATAAGCCAGAAGCCGCTTGAGATTGTGCTGCATGATGGCCAGCATCACTCCGTAGAGGGCGCTGACAGCAGACACGGCAAGAATGACGTACCCTGCGGCTTCAAGGTCAATGGTTGTCAGGGAAATTGTCCTCAATATCCCATAGATGCCTATCTTTATGATGACTCCGGACATTACCCCCGAGATGTGGGCGGGAGCTGCGGGATGGGCCTTGGGCAGCCAGGTGTGGAACGGCACGAAGCCCGCCTTCACTGCAAATCCGGCAAGGATGAGCACTATGGGCCAGGCGCTGCCGTTGTATTTTGCGATGTTTTCAAAATCGTACGAGCCGGTCTGGTGGGCGATGGCAATGAATCCGACGCTCAAGAGTGCCACCGAGATGTGGGATTGGATAAAAAAGTTGATGCCCGCCTCCACCACCTCCTTTCTCCAGCTTTCAAAGATTATCAGCATAAAACTGCTGAGGGCCATAATCTCCCAGCATACCAGAAAGGCCAGAGTGTTGCGCACTACGCAGAGAGCCAGCATCGACAGGAAGCATACGGCATAATGCACCCAATGCAACCTGACGTGGGGACGGTATTCGCCGTAATGTTTCATATAGCCGATGCCGTAAGCCAGGCCACACCCGAACACGAGGCATATTATGGCCATGAACCACAGCGAAAGGGAATCGGCCACCAACCTCACATCACCGATAAACGGACCGCAGTGCAACAAAAATGAAAAATCCATAGTTTTATTTGTCTATTGACTTTTGATAGATATCCTTAATCACCAATCCTGAAAGGGTAAAGCCGAAGATGGCAGTGATGTGGGCGGTGGTGCCGTTGATGACTTTCTTTGAGGGCAATTCCCCCTCAAAAGCCACGTCACGACACGACATCTCCCCCAAATTGTCCAGAACCTCATCGTCATATACGCAAAGGAATTTCTTGGAAGGCAGCACCCCGCCGCGGCGGATTTTCTTGCGCAGGGCGAACCCCATCGGGCATCCCCGCACATCCCAAAACTCGGCCACCCTGATTTTTGTGGGATCGACCTTGACGGCAGCCCCCATCGACGAGAAAAATATCGCGGGGGTTGAGGTCGCCTTCAGAATGAGGGCAATCTTGTCTTTAAGACTGTCTATGGCGTCTATGATGTAATCGTAGGTTTCAAGGTGGAACTCACCGCTGCTCTCCTCGGAAAAGGTCTTGGCAAGAGCTGTGATTTCGGCATCGGGATTGATTTCAAGCAGACGTTCGCGAAGGACCTCCACCTTGGGGCGACCCACAGTCCGGGAGGTGGCCATAAGCTGCCGGTTGATGTTTGTGGGGCAGACTCTGTCAGAATCCACTATTGTAATGTGGCTTATTCCGGAACGGACCAGCCCTTCGGCACACCAGCTTCCCACTCCGCCGCATCCTATGAGGATAACCCTCGTAGATGCCATCCGGGCCATTGCATCATCCCCCAATAGAAGGTGTGTCCTGCTAAGAGAAGCTTTTACCATTTTCTTAAAAAAACCGGGCGCAAATATAGTGGTATTTGTCGAATTTTGAGAATGTTTGTCAATCCATATTGCAAATACGACAATAATTCTCCAAATTTGGTGGAACTTTGCTACTTCACTAATCATAAATAAACTATGGACAAAACCGTAAAAGTCAGATCGCGGTCGCTTTTGCGGGCGGTATGGGTAATATCGCTTGCATTAAGCTGCTTCACCGCACGAGCCCAGAGCGGACAGCGTACCATCTATGGAATCGTCACGGATACCGCAGGTGAACCGCTTGTCGGAGCTACCGTTCAAATTGTCAGGCTTGACAAAAACGCCGCCACCCAGGGGGTGGTGGTCGATGTCAACGGACATTTCTCTCTAACTTTCGACAAGAAGATAAAGGAGATTGAAGTCTCGCTTATCAGTTACAAGTCGAAAACCGTCACCCTTACCGACGCAAGCCAATACAAGATTGTGCTTGAGGAAGATGCCGAAATGCTCGAAGGAGTTGTCATCAATGGTATGTTTACCCGCAAGGCCAACACCTACACAGGAGTTGTCACCACCGTTCAGGGGGACGAACTCAAAAAAGTGGGTAACTACAACGTGCTGCAGAGCCTCACCACCATCGACCCTACCTTCATTCAGGTTGAGAACCTGATGTCGGGCTCCAACCCCAATGCTCTCCCCGACTTCCAGATGCGCGGTGCATCCACCATCCAGAGCGTTCAGGGTGAATACTCATCGAGCGCCAACCAGCCTCTGTTCATCCTCGACGGATTCGAGACCGACCTCACCAAGATTCTCGACCTCAATATGGACCAGGTTGAGAGTGTGACCACCCTCAAGGATGCCACCGCCAAAGCCATCTATGGTGCGAAGGCCGCCAACGGAGTCATCGTCATCGAGACCAAGCGTCCCGAGGCGGGCAAGCTCCGCGTCACCTATACCGGTGCGATAGACGTTGAAACTCCCGATTTGTCGAGTTACGACCTCTGCAACGCCACGGAGAAACTCGACGTTGAGAAGCTGGCGGGCATCTATCTCGACCCCAACGGCAACCACATGAACCAGATCAACCTTGACGTCACCTATCAGAACAAACTCAAGGAGGTTCTCGCCGGAGTCAACACCGACTGGAAAGTAAGGCCCATCAGGGTCGGCGTAGGCCAAAAACACTCACTCTACGTCGAAGGCGGCGACAAGGATATGCTCTACGGCGTGAACCTGGCCTACAACAACATTGAAGGTGTAATGAAAGGCTCCTCCCGCAACACTTTCTCGGGCGGCGTCACCCTTTCCTACCGCGTCAAGAACTTCAGTTTCCGCAACAAACTCACCATCGACTACAACACTGCCGACAACTCCCCCTGGGGCAGTTTCAACCAGTATTGTATGATGAATCCATACAGCAGGCTGTATGACGAAGACGGCAACCTCATCAAATCCTACACCTACTATACCGGTGCCGGCCAGGCAGCGCAATTCAGCAACCCCATATACAACACGATGCTCAACACCAAGGACAACTCGACCTACACCGACCTGACCAACAACTTCTATGCGGAGTGGCAGGCCCTCGAGCATCTGAGATTCACCGCCCGCTTCGGCATCGTACGCAGGCTCACCACTTCAGACGTGTTCAAGCCCGCGAACCACACCGATTTCGTGGATGTAAGCGACCCGTTCCTCAAAGGTTCCTACATCAAGGGCAACGGCGCCCACACCGACATTACGGGCGACCTCGGCGCCAACTATTCGATTGAACTGAACAAGCATCTCATCTTCTTCAACGCCCAGTTCTCGATGACCGACAACAGCTACAACACCACCACGGTCAGGGCACAGGGCTTCCCCAACGACTTCATGGATGACATCTCCTTTGCCGTGGGTTACGAAAAGGACGGCTCCCCTACCTCGGTAGAGGGCATCAGCCGCACAATAGGCGGCATCGGTTCGGTCAACTACAGCTACGACAACCGGTATCTCTTCGATGCCAACCTCCGTTACTCCGGATCATCCGAGGCGGGACGCGACAACCGTTGGAACGCATTCTGGTCTCTCGGAGCCGGATGGAACATCCACAGCGAATCGTTCCTGGAGGACGCCAAGTGGATCGACCGCCTCAAGCTGCGCGCCTCCTATGGTTACACCGGAAGCCAGGGCTTCAGCAGTTACGACGCCCTTACAACCTTCGGCTACTACACCAGCGAGAGTTACAACGGATACATCGGTTCATACCTCAAGGGGCTGGCCAACTCAGCCCTGACCTGGCAGGAGAAGAACGATATGAACATCGGTATTGACTTCAATGTGCTTAACAACCGTATCACTTCGAGATTCGACTATTACGAGTCGATGACCAAGGGGATGGTGACCAACGTCACTGTTCCGGGTTCAACCGGCTTCAACACCTATGTGGCAAACCTCGGAGAAACCCAGAACAAGGGTTTTGAGGCATTCATCAACTACCGCATCTATCAGGCCAAAGGTGGCCGCGACTATTTCAATGTATTCGCATCGGTGGCCAGCAACACCAACACCCTGAAGAAAATCTCCAACAGCCTCAAGGCCTGGAACGAAGCCCAGGACAAAGAGATGATGGAGAGCGGTTCTGTAACCCCTTCGGTAAAATATTACGAAGGATGTTCGATGAACGCCATCTGGGCTGTGAAGTCGCTGGGCATAGACCCTCAGAACGGTAAAGAGATATTCGTAAAGCGCGACGGCAGCGTCACCTACGAATATGACATCAACGACCAGGTTGTCTGCGGAGACAATATGCCCAAATACAACGGCAACTTCGGCTTCAACAGCGAAATCAACGGCTGGGGATTCAGCGTTACCGCCAACTACCGCTGGGGAGGACAGATGTACAACACAACCCTGATTCAGAAGGTTGAGAATGCCCCCATCGAATACAACGTAGATCGCCGAGTCCTCACCGGCCGCTGGCAGAAAGCCGGGGACATCGCGCAATTCAAGTCCATCACGGACCGTAGCACCACCTACCCCACTTCCCGTTTTGTGGAGGACTATAACCTGCTGACGCTTTCTTCACTGAGTGCATATTATGACTTCCGCAACTGCAGGTTCGTCAAGAACTCGTTCCTCGAGAGGCTCAAAGTCACTGCCTACACGAGCAACCTCTTCTACATCTCATCCGTAAAGATTGAGCGCGGTACAGACTATCCATTCGCCCGTACATTCTCGCTCAGTGCCCAAGTAACGTTCTAACCCCAAAAATAAGAATCAATGAAACAGAATTCAATAATATATGCTACGTTGGCCTTTGCGCTGATGACAGTCGGATTCTCATCGTGCGAATCTTATCTGGATGTGAGCCCGAAAACCCAAATTGAAATCGATGACCATTTCAGCCGCGAGAGCGGGTTCAACGACCAGCTCATAGGAGTCTATACCAAGATGGCCTCGACAGCTCTATACAAGACCAACCTCGGAATAGGTTTTGCCGAAGTTCTCTCGCAGAACTACAGCATCAACAGCAACAGCACGCTCTGGAAATACGTTGTCGATTACGACTATACCAACGCTTCGGTGGAGGCCGTCATCAACGTCATCTGGAACGAGATGTACTCCTGCATCGCAAACCTTAACGTCATTATTCAGAACATAGACGAAAGCAAGGACATTTTCACCGGCGACAACTACAATCTTTACAAGGGCGAAGCGTTGGGCCTCAGGGCATTCCTCCATCTTGAACTGATGCGTCTCTTTGCCTGCGCCCCTTCAATGGACAACAGCGCCAAGGGTGTCCCCTATGCCACCAGATACGGCACCGACATTCCCCAGCAGGCAAGTGTTGGTGAGACTATGACTCTCATCGTGAATGACCTCCTTGCCGCACGTGCCGCATTCGGAGAGACCGACAAATACGACTACGCGGACCGCAACACCCGAGGCCGCCGTTTCAACTACTATGCGACAACCCTTACCCTCGCCCGTGCATATCTCTGGATGGGCGACAAGGCTAATGCTCAGCAGTATGCAGGAGAACTCATCGGTTACTTTGAAGGGGAAGACACCCCCAAACCCGCCGCCTGGGTACACTACACCACTATGGAGCAGTCGCAGAAGAACGCCATTGACTATGCCTACTCCTGCGAACATATCTTCCAGATTCCGTTTAACGACTGGGACGAAATCAGTGATATGTATTTCAAGAAAGAGAGTGGCGCCAATGCCCTGAGTCCCTCCGACGACAAAGCCGCCGAGATTTATGAGCGCGACTTCGGTATGGGTAACGACTACCGTTTCAGCAAGAACTTCGAGCAGGACGGCGAAAGCAAATACCTGAGCAAATACTGGTATCGCGACGGTGGCCCCTACAACGGCCTTTATCCTCTGCTTAGGATGTCGGAAGCCTACTACATCTCCGCCGAATGTCTGGCCGAGACCGACCGCGACTCCGCTCTGGTGCTTCTCGAAGAAGTTCGCGCCGCTCGCAACCTCTCTCTGGTTCCACTCGACAAGGACATCTCATCTGCAGACCTCATCGAAGAGATTGGCAAGGAGTACCGCAAAGAGTTTATGGCAGAAGGAGGACAATACTTCTTCTACTGCAAACGCCGCAACCTACCCACCATCAAAGGCGCTCCGCGTCCCGCCACCCGCGCCTTATACGTGTTGCCGATACCCGCCACAGACAAGGAGTTCGGAGGTTACACCAATTAAAAAAACGAGATATTATGAAACTTAATCATATAATAATACCAGCCATAGCATTCGCGGCAGCAACACTATGCGCCTGCGAAAACGAGAGCTTCCTATATCAGGACACGGCCCGAGTCCGGCTCGAGGCAGACCCTATCTGGTCCCTGGGAACCGACTCCCTCACATTCTCCTTCACCACCCTCGGTGCGGACATAATGGAAAAGGAAATTTCCGTTGACGCAGTCATTATGGGAGAAGTGTCCAATACCGCCCGCACGGCCAATCTCGCAGTGGGTCAGGCCAGGAGCACAGCCAACTCGGCGACATACGCCTTTCCCGCACAGGTAACGATACCGGCGGGCGAATCCCGCGCGACCTTCACGGTAACCCTGCGCCGATCCGAAGAGATAAAGAGCGTCGATGCCGTTCTATATCTTGAAGTAGTCCCCTCCTCCGATTTTGAGCCGGGGGTTGTCGAGAGCAACCACGTTATTTTCAAGTGGAACGACAAGATTACCCGTCCCACCAACTGGGATTCACTTGCAGAATATTTCGGCTCCTACAGCGACACCAAATACCGCTTTATGCTGGCCAATGTTCCTTCGGGAACCGAGTTCAGCACCGACAAGATGTCGTGGAGCCAGCTTATGAACTACAAGGTTATCTTCACCAACGCTCTCAATGACTACAACGCCGCCCACCCGGGCAAACCGATGACCGACGAGAACGGTGTCCTTGTTGACTTTAACAACTAATGCAAAACGTAAGAATTATGACACGACATATTAAATCCGCAATCTGTACCGGTATCTCTGCCCTGGCTCTGATCTTGGCGGCGTCCTGCATCACAGACAAAGGAAACTATGACTATCTCTCCGAAGACGAGGTAGGCAACATCAAATTTCTGAGCGACGAGATTGCCACCGAATACAAGAGTGCCTTTTACCGTACATTCAACGTGGGAGACACCATTGTATTTGACATTCCCGTGGAGTACCAGTATCCCGAGCGCCTTAGATACCGCTGGATAGCATACCGGTCTTACTACAACTCATACCAGCCGGAACAGGTCGGCAATATGAAGGTTTATCCCGAAGGAGACACCATCGGCTATGCCAAGAAACTCGATTTCATAGTGAACCTAAAACCCGGACAGACCTACCAGATCAGGCTAATGGCGGAAGATCCCGTCAATGGTCTCAGAGCTTATTACAACCCTATCGGCAGCTATCTCAGTATGGCACAGGCCGGCAAACAGGGCGGTGTGTATATGCTTACCGACAACGGGGACGGTACTTCCAATATGGAAGTCATTACCTCCGCGCTCCAGCTCATCACCGGTACCGACCATCTTTACCAGAAATATTACTCTTCCACCACCGGACAGACCATCCCCGGAAATCCGCTCTGGTTCCACGGCAGCCACAGCGGCTCCACCTCCAAGAACACCTATCTGGTCTGCACCGATGCCGGACTCTACCGCATCAACAGCGTGGGTATGGAGATGATGGAAAGCGGCAACGAACTTTATTACACGGCGCCGGAGGTATGGAACCCCCAGAGTTCCCACTACTCCACCACTTCCTATATGGAGGCCGTAATCAACAACGGCAAGATGCACGTCATCTACACCAACAAGGCCAACGACCGCAAGTGGTCCGCCCCCATTGCCGGTGACTACGAGGCGGATACCTACCTTATGGGATGCACCTTCACCACCTGGCGCCCGGTAAGCGGTGCCATAAACGCCCGTCAGGTCATCTATGACAAGAAG
>JABUTP010000130.1 GCA_021443625.1 Bacteroidales bacterium
AAACGAAAACTTTATGAAAGGGGCTAAGTGGCTTACAGATTTGAAGTTGCGTGCATCTTGGGGTACAAATGGTAACCAGGCAATTGCGAATGGTGCTGCTTATTCTCTATTCGATACAGGTACAAGCACTTCTCCTTATATAGTTTGGGGTATCTGGAATTATGGTACTTCGTATGATATTGCAGGTAACCGCACAGGCACAATCGCTTCCGGTTATCGCCGTACACAAACAGGCAATCCCGGGCTGAAATGGGAAACGTCAACCCAGTGGGACCTTGGTTTCGACTATAACCTCTGGAATTACAAACTCTATGGAACATTTGACTGGTTCAGTAAAAACACATATGATATCCTCATCAAGCCGAGCGTGATTTCAACTCAGGGTGAAGGTGCCGACCGCTATGAAAATGGTGCATCTATGACCAACAAAGGTATCGAATTTACAATAGGAACACGCGGAAAGTCTTCATTTGGCCTTACTTACGATATTAACGCCAATATCTCTACATATCGCAACGTGGTGACATATCTGCCTGAATCTGTTCTTGCTTCATACCCCGGCAATGGTACCACTCATACAGTGATAGGAAGGAACCTTCAGTCTTACTACGGCTTTGTTGAGAATGGCCTTTACAAAACGGAGTCCGAACTCAATGACGGCATCAATGTGGGCGCCCTCAATAAAGGGAAAGGGCTTGGCCGCATCAAATGGGTGGATCAGAACGGAGATGGCGAGATAACCCTTGACGACCGCGTATTTCTCGGCAGTCCGGAGCCTGCTTTCTCATTCGGTTTGAACGTAAATCTCGGGTTTAAGAATTGGGATTTCTCAATGTTCTGGGATGGAAAGATTGGATATTATGCATTTACTCCGGACAAGAGTCAGCGAACCTTGTTTGTAACCGATATGGGTTCAAATAAAGGTGCCGATATCCTCAAGGCTTGGGATCCTGTCCTTAATCCAAATTCTTCGATTCCGGCCTTGACAACAGCAAACAACAATAACGAGACAGCCACAAGTACTTATTTCTATGAAAATCACAGCTATGGCAAACTCAGAAACCTTACTCTCGGATACACCTTGCCCGAAAAGGCATCCAGGTGCATTGGCTTGAACAGGATAAGAATCTATGTCACCGGACAAAACCTTTGCTGGTTCAAGAGCAAAGACTACACCGGATGGGACCCTGAAATGACAAGCTTGTCATATCCTTTGGCAAAGACTTTCCTCGGAGGTCTTCAGATTTCTTTCTAACCACTTAAAAAAGAATTGTTTATGAAAAAGATATTTTTGACGTTTATATCTGTCACAGCAATATTGTTTACAAGCTGCACCAAATTCCTTGATTGTCCGCCGAGTGCTGTCCTATCGGAAGGAAATGTGCAGACAGCATCCTCAATCGATGGCCTTGTAACCGCGGCCTATGCCGAATTGGTAAATGACTATTGGAATCGTCCCTGGAACCTCTGGTGCTTTATGGAAGTTGGGTCGGACAACTGCTATAAGGCAGGCGGTAGCCTTTCAGACCAACAGAATATTCTCTTCATTGAGATGCACGAAGGGGTTACTTCAACAAATAGTTTCTATGGAAATCTCTGGAAATATGGTTATTACTCAGTAGGGCGCTGCAATACGGCTCTTCAACTTCTCGATGGCATCGATGAAAAAGAGTATCCGCTCAAGAAACAGCGTATGGCTGAAATGAAATTTCTTCGGGCACAATTCTACTGGAGGCTTCTCATCCTTTTCAACGACATTGTATGGGTCGATGAAAATATGAATCCGGATGATATAAAGAAAGCGTCTAACTATGCCCGCACTCCTGCCGAGATGTGGAACATGATATACCAAGATTGTGTAGACGCATACTCGGTACTTCCTGAGACTCAGGCAGACAAAGGCCGCCCCACAAAATATGCCGCAGCTGCTGCCGCTGCAAAAATTGCGCTCCTCAGCTCTACAAAACTCGATCAGACCACCTGGGCATATCAAGGTGTAGATCAGACCAAGATGAGTCAGGTGCTTGAGTGGACAAACAGAGTTCTCGAAGGTGGATTCAAGCTCAATGCCGATTTTGGTACAAATTTCTATCTCGAAGGAAACAATAGCAAGGAGACAATCTGGGGAATCCAGTATTCACAAGACGATGGTACAACCTTCGGTCGTGCAAACTTCTCAAATGGTCTCAACTGGCCTGTGAAAGTGAGCGGTTGCGACTTCTACAAGCCATCTGTAAACCTCATCAACGCTTTCCGTACAAAAGATGGTATTCCTATGTTTGAGGATTACAACAAGCAGAGCTATGGCGATTACAAAGACTTCGGTCCATTGTCTCTCGGTACGGTTGACCCTCGCGTATATCACACAGTGTCAATGCCTGGGGTTGCCTTCAAGTTGAAACAAGACAAGAACATTGTTGACGATAACATATATCGCCTCGATTGGTGCCGTGACCCTGCGGATTTCGGTCCATTTGCCACTGCCAAGCAGCTTCTTCCAACTACAGATCCCGGTATCGTCTGGATTCTTCCATATATCAGCTGCACCCTTACCCAAGCAGAGTATCGTCTTGACGACATAATCTTGATGAAGGCAGAAGCCCTTATCGAGACCGGCAAATGGAAAGATGCCCAAGACCTTGTAAATCAGATTCGCAATCGTGCCGCAAACTCCACTACATACTTCACGGCAGAGAGCCTCGTTCCGGCCAACTATTCAGTGCGTGCATATACCGATGCCGAATGGTCGTCTGAAGAATTTGCAAGGAAAGCTTTGCGTTGGGAGCGTCGTCTCGAGCTTGCCACAGAAGGGCTCCGTTTCTGGGACCTTATCCGTTGGGGCATAGCAGAAGAGACTCTCAACAAATATTATTCTGAAGAGAAGAGTCGTGCTCCGTATCTGAAAGATGCCAAGTTTGACACTGCTTCCGACACTTTCGGCCCAATTCCAAATTCAGAGATAGTTCTTTCACAAGGATTATATAAACAGCATGGTAAATATTAAGAAGCTGTTTAAAATTAATTACAAAAGTTCTTTATGTTTGTTTTTGGCATCTTTGCATTATTTGTTCAGTCATATAGCCCCAGCTA
>JABUTP010000131.1 GCA_021443625.1 Bacteroidales bacterium
CTTCGGGCAGCTCCAACTCAACGGGAGCATCAGCCGCTTCAGCTTCTGTGGGAGCCGCATCATCTGCAAGTCCCTTGTTGGGATCAACCCCACCCTTTCGCGGACCGAAAATCTTTTCCAGATCTTCGGAGAAGATGACCTCGCGCTCCAGGAGAAGCTGGGCCAGGGCCTTGAACCCTTCCATATTCTCCTCCAGCACCCGCTTGGCCGTATCGTGAGCGGCGTCGATGAGTTTCCGGACCTCGGCGTCGATGGTTTCGGCAGTCGTTTCGCTGTATGGTTTGGAGAGGTAGTACTCCGACCTTCCCGTAGAATCGTAATATGAGATGTTGCCGACCTTTTCGCTCATTCCGAAATAGGTCACCATTGAATATGCCTGACGTGTCAGTTTCTCCAGGTCGTTGAGGGCCCCGGTGGATATGTCTCCGTTGATGAGTTCCTCGGCGACACGGCCTCCGATGGTGGCGGCCATCTCGTCCTTGATCTGCTCGCGGGTGGTGAGCTGGCGCTCTTCGGGGAGATACCACGCAGCGCCCAATGCCTGTCCGCGGGGGATTATGGTCACTTTGAGCAGAGGGTTGGCATTAGGCAGCAACCAGCTGACGGTGGCGTGACCCGCCTCGTGATGGGCTATCGTGGCTTTCTCTTCGGGGGTGATAATCTTGCTCTTGCGCTCGAGTCCCCCCACTATGCGGTCGATGGCATCGAGGAAGTCCTGCTTGTCAACGGCGTCCTTGTCGTGACGTGCGGCAATCAGGGCAGCTTCGTTACAAACGTTTGCGATATCCGCACCGGAGAAGCCGGGCGTCTGGCGAGCCAGGAAATCGATGTCGAAACCTTTTGCAAGCTTCAGATTCTTCAGATGCACCTTGAATATCGCAAGCCGCTCCTTGAGTTCTGGCAGATCGACGTGAATCTGACGGTCGAACCTGCCGGCCCTCATCAGGGCGCTGTCCAGCACATCGGCACGGTTGGTTGCCGCCAGGACTATCACTCCGGAGTTGGAGCCGAAGCC
This sequence comes from Bacteroidales bacterium, assembly GCA_021443625.1. Classification (GTDB taxonomy): domain Bacteria; phylum Bacteroidota; class Bacteroidia; order Bacteroidales; family UBA932; genus Equibacterium. The sequence goes on from JABUTP010000131.1 coordinate 1,016, forward strand.
GTCCATCTCGGTAAGGAGCTGGTTCAGGGTGTTCTCCCGCTCATCGTTGGAAGTGTATCCCACGTTCTTGCTGCGGGCTCGGCCCACGGCGTCTATCTCATCTATGAATACGATGCAGGGAGCCTTCTCCTTGGCCTGCCTGAACAGGTCGCGCACACGCGATGCTCCGACACCCACAAACATCTCCACGAAGTCGGAACCCGAAATGGAGAAGAACGGCACGTTGGCCTCCCCCGCCACAGCCTTGGCCAGCAGTGTCTTGCCGGTACCCGGAGGGCCTACCAGCAGGGCACCTTTGGGAATCTTTCCGCCGAGAGCGGTGTATTTGGCGGGGCTTTTGAGGAAATCCACAATCTCCATCACCTCAACCTTCGCCTCTTCGAGGCCCGCCACATCCTTGAACGTGACATCCTGCATCTTGTCCTTATCCACAAGCTTGGCCTGGGACTTGCCCACGTTGAATATCCCGCCGGTCATTCCTCCGCCACGGCCTCCGCGCAACATCGGCATAATGAAAATAGAGGCCAGGAAGAAAACCATCATCAGGAGCCATATCCAATCAAAAGCGTGGGCCCACCGGTTGCTGCGCTCCTCCATGACCAGAGTGAAAGTGTGGTCCTGGTCAAGCTGGTCAAGAATGGCCCCGAACTCGGTTTCGGCCTCAAAACTTGCCGAAACGAGGAAGTAGAAACACGGTTTGTTCTTGAATTCGGCACCGGGAGGGAAATTGTTTTTGTATGCCTCGAAATACTCGGGGCGGAGATACACTTCGCCCTTGTTGCTGTTCCTTATGAACACAACCTTCTCGGCACGCCCCGTGGAGAGGACGTCTTCCTTGATTTCAAACCACTCTTTCTTTACCGGGTCGGGACTCTTGTCGGATGTCAGCCACAAAAAGCCCAGACCCAACAGCAGGAGGAGATAAATCCAGGAAACCCTGGAAAAGCGGAACTTGCGCCCCTTCCTTGAGTTTCCACCGTTGGGATTGAACCCTGCCCCGGGCTCATTTGCATTATTTTTTGTATTCTTCATTTGTCGTAATTGTCGTTTTGAAAAACGGAAACGTTCCGTCTGCAGATTATTCCGAATCTGTGAAAACCATTTTGGCGGCGTCGGACCAAAGGTCTTCGAGACGGTAGAAGTCACGGTACTCGCTCTTGAATATATGGACCACGATGTCCCCGTAATCCAGAATTATCCAGAATGCGTTCTCCTTTCCCTGCGACCGGATGGGGTCGATACCGCATTTCTCATAAACCCTGTCTGTCACATTGTCACATATAGCCGACACCTGGGTGGTGCTGTCGGCATTGCAAATCACAAAATGATCGGTAATGGCGGTGCCTATGGAGGTAAGGTCCATGGCAACCACATTATTGGCCTTCTTCTCCAGCATCGCCTCGGCGATGGCCTCAATCTGCGTTTTCTGTATCTCTGAATTTGTCATAATCCCTTTAAGTTTTATCTTCGCGTTTGCTTGTCGGAACAATCCGGCGGTCTTGTTGCAAATAATCAGCCAAAGGTATGAAAATAATATGGTATGACACACTGTTGTCAACAAATAACACGATGTCCCTGTACAAAGAGCGGTTTCAGGACCGAGAAACCATAGTCGCCATAGAGCAGACAGCCGGAAAAGGACAGCGGGGAAACCGCTGGGAAAGCGCCCCCGGAGAGAACCTGACGTTCTCGACCATGCTCAAGCCTCGGGGATTTGCAGCCGAGAGAGCGTGGCTCATCTCGCAGTCGGTATCCCTCGGAATATGCGATTTCCTGCACATTAAAGGGCTGGAAGCCAAGATAAAATGGCCCAACGACATTTACGTCGAAGACAGAAAAATCTGCGGCATACTCATCGAGAATTCAATCTCCGGCACGCTGTTGTCCTCGTCCATAGTGGGCATCGGACTCAACGTCAACCAGCTTTCATTTTCGGAAGACATTCCGAACCCGATTTCAATGGCGATGGTCACCGGACAGAGATATGACATAAAGAGCGAGATTGTCACACTTCTGGAGTCGGTATTTGGCAGATATGACACAATTTCAGTTAAGACCGGCACCGACTATCTC
>JABUTP010000132.1 GCA_021443625.1 Bacteroidales bacterium
CCCGAAAAGATGAACCTCAAGGTGGTCGAGCCGCTCAGAATGCTTTTCAAGGATGAAGTCCGGCGCGTGGGGCGTGCCCTCGGCATCAAGGAGGAACTCGTGGGACGCCATCCCTTCCCCGGCCCGTCACTGGCGGTGCGCATTCTCGGAGAAGTTACCGAAGAAAAACTCGACATATTGCGTGAGGCCGACGACATTTTCATCAAAGGGCTTCGCAACTACGACTGTTCCCATCTCGGATTCCCTTCGGCTTCCGACCCCAGGGTTATGGCAGAGAACCTTTACGATGCCATCTGGCAGGCCGGAGTGGTGCTGCTCCCCATCAAGAGCGTGGGCGTGATGGGCGACGAGAGAACCTATCAGAATCCCGTGGCCCTGAGGGCTGTGGTCTCCACCGATGCAATGACCGCCGACTGGTTCCACTTCCCCTACGATTTCCTCGAAAAAGTATCCAATGACATCATAAACCACGTCCGCGGCGTGAACCGCGTGGTCTATGACATCTCCTCCAAACCCCCTTCAACCATCGAGTGGGAGTAGAGAACTGCCCGGAATTACAAGACCTCCCCTTCAGCAGCCCTGAAGGGGAGGCCTTTCGTTTGGATTATACCTTCTGCAGTCTGTCTTCCAGAAGGTTGCAATATCTCTCTTTCATCTCTTCAGAGAGAAATGAACCTTGGATTGCCTGAAACAGTTGCGGCCCGAGAAGTTTGTATTTGTTGCAGAACCGTTCCACTATAATCGGGTTCAAGCCCAATCCTTCAGCGGCCTTAAAAAAATCCCCTTTGTTGATTCTGCTTTTCTTCCCGTTCAGCGTCAAAGCCAGTTCTTCTGTATCCTTCGGATTGATTATGGAGGCATTCAATAGGTCGTAGGCAGGGGAGAGGCGCACTTTTCCCGATTCGGGTTCAAATAGCGAGAAGTTTTTCAGATGCATGTCATTGTTTCCCGTAATCCAAGAAAAGAGAATCACCTCAAGAAAGTTGGTGACATCCATTTTGGGCATGGATGAATACAACAATATGGCCTTCCCAATGCGTTCGTAGCTGCTTTTGTATTTGTACTCGGTTTGGCGTTCAGTGAGTTGGCACATATCCTCCATGGGTATTTTATCTCCGTTCGGGGTGCGGTCAATGCGGCGCGTGAGATAGCAAAGGGAGCCGTCCGCCATCCGCATCAGACAGTGCGGAACCACCTCTATCCTGGCTATCTCGGCAAGATGCATTGTCAGATCCTCAATCTCGGGCAGCTGGGGGTACAATTCCGTTTGCGGCTTGCAGATATACGCCCCCCACAGACCAACTATAGTAAGTCTCTTGCCACCTTCGTGGTCATTGAGATGAAGCGACAGTTTCGGCTGTACCCCGGTCAGCGATGTCTGATCTTCAATCACTTGAAGGGCAAGTTCGTCCAGTTGCCCAATCGTATAGTCCAGAGTGGGCACGACAGGTGTTCCGAAAAACTTGCGGGCACAGGCTGCGTGTATATCCTTTTCGCCCTCTGCCAGAGGCCGGTAACAATAGAGACATTTACACATAGTCTTCGTCCTCCCTTATCTGTTTGACACTGACGGCACCGATGCAGTCGCTGCAACACAGCAACAGTAGCGACATCCGGTCAAGAATGCTGATGTCCGTATTGCGCACGGCAACGTCAAGCAGCCACCCTTCGGGAATCAATCCATCGAAGAAAGGAAACAGCACGGCACTTCTGAACGGCTCCGATTGTAGCGGAAGGGTAAGACTGACAGCCTTTGCATCGTCTGATTCAAGATATTGCGGCAGATAACGGAACTCATAACCATCATCACCCTCGGTGAGTATGCCCGCCAGATTCTCTTTGAAATATACGTTCGCCCCTCTCATATCTTATCTATTTTTGCGTTGCAACCATTTCATAGTTAAAGAAATCAAGCAGCTGGTTAACCTTGTCCATTCGCAGTGTCTCCTTGCCTTGCTCCAAATCCCTCACAAAATGAATTCCTACCCCGGACTTCATTGCAAGGTCCTCCTGAGTAAGCGAATATTGCTTCCGCAATGCCTTGACTATGGCCGACAAATTGCTCATAAAAAATATGATTTTATACTTTAACGAGTACAAAGATAAACAAATCTTATTATATTATACCACTACGAGTATAATTTTTCATTTCGCGGCCCAAATTGTACTCGAACGGGTATAATCCGGCTGCCGGAGTCCCCTCTGTAGAAAATTTGCGGAATGCAGAATTATATATACCTTTGCAAAAGTCACATTATAATGTCAGTTTTGCTATATGATTGAGTTGTACCACGGTTCTCCGAACATTATCCGCAAACCCATATTCGGAGCGGGAAATCCAAGGAACGATTACGGCCCCGGTTTCTATTGCACCAGAGAAATCGAACTTGCAAAGGAGTGGGCCTGCCCGACACGGAACGATGGCTTTGCAAATAAATACCTGTTCGACATGGAGGGGCTGGAAGTTCTTGACCTCTCTCTCAATAAGTACAATATCCTCAATTGGCTTGCGATATTGCTGGAGAACCGGATTTTTGACATAACCACACCGTTGGCCAGAGATGCCAAAGACTTCATTGTTTCAAGATTCACCCCCGAATACGCGTCAAAGGACGTGATTGTCGGGTACAGGGCAGATGACTCATATTTCTCCTTTGCCAAAGCATTCCTCAACAATGCCATTCCCGTGTCTTCTCTGGCGAAGGCAATGAAACTCGGCCAACTCGGGATACAGACCTGCATCAGGAGTGAGAAGGCGTTTTCGAGACTCTCTTTTCATGAGGCGACATCTGCGGACGGGGAGGAATACTTTATCAAAAGAAGTACTCGTGACCGCAAGGCGCGGGAGGATTACCTGAAACTGCTTGAGGAGACCGACATCAGGGATGCAATCTACATTATGGATATCATCAGACAGGATTGGAGGAATGACGATGAACGCTTACAATAAGATATATCTTGACGACGCCATGCAGACTGCAGGCGCGATGACGGACTGCGCGGTCAATGTGTTCGGCTGCCCTGCGGAGGAGTTCTGCGCAAGATTCCTGGCCAGCGGCATTGC
>JABUTP010000133.1 GCA_021443625.1 Bacteroidales bacterium
AAGAATATGGTCACCAACCAGCAGGATGGGGAGTTGCGGGGTGAGAAACTGAAGATGCTGGAAGACCAGTCCGTGAACATTTCCGGCGGCAAATATACTGTCTGCGATGCCGAAGATCCTCATTACTATCTGCGGATGACGGCGGCCAAAATCATCACCCAGCCTACGCAGAAAACGGTTTTCGGCCCGGCCTACCTCGTGGTGGAGGATGTTCCCCTGCCGCTTGCGCTCCCGTTCGGCTTCGTTCCCAACATGCCCGACAGAGCCAGCGGTATCCTGGTGCCGTCATACGGAGAGGAGCGTGCCCGCGGTCTGTTCATGCGTGATTTGGGTTATTACTTCGTGATAAGCGACCATTTCGACGTCTCCCTTACCGGCGACATCTATACCTACGGTTCGTGGGCGACCGAACTTACGTCGCGATACAAGAAGCGCTATGCCTACAACGGCAACCTGAACATGACCTATTCGGTCGATATCACGGGCGAGAAAGGCGGACCCGATTACAACGAATCCCGCAACTTCGGTGTGAGATGGAGCCACAGCCAGGACCCCAAGGCCCGTCCCGGGACGTCGTTCAAGGCATCGGTCAATTTCTCCAGCCCGTCCAACAGCCGTTACAATTCGCAGAGTATCTCGGAGGCGGTCCAGAGCCAGACTTCGTCCTCCATCTCATATTCCAAGACTTTCTCTTTCGGAAGCCTCTCGTTGAATATGCTCCACAGTCAGAACACCCGCGACAGTTCGTATGTTTTCACCCTTCCCAACATGACATTCTCCGTCAACCGCTTCTATCCTTTCAAGCGGAAGAGCAGGGTGGGCAAGGAGAAGGTCTATGAGCAGATATCGTTGAGTTACAACACCACGTTCCAGAACAAGATAAACTTCAAGGCGAGCGAGTTCATGCAGGAGGGGTTCGCCCAGAAGTTCAACAACGGTATGACCCACAATTTCAGCATCGGTCTGCCCTCGTTCACCCTGCTCAAGTATTTCAACTTCTCGCCGAGCGTGTCCTATGGCGCAAATATGTATTTCAGGGACCAGACCCAGATATACGACGAGGAGGCCGGCAAGGTGATAAGCCAGATTTCAAACCACTTCAGCACTTTCGGCCTCTCCCAGAACTACTCCGCCTCGATGTCGATGAGCACCCGTATCTACGGAATGATTCAGTTCAATCCAAGGGGGAAACTGCAGGCCATACGACATATGATTACCCCGTCGTTCAGCCTCTCCTACCGCCCCGAGCTGGGTACCCCGGCCAACGGATGGCGCACCCTGACATATATGCAGAACGGGGAGGAGAAGACGCAGGAATACAACCGGTATGCCTATACGGGGCAGCTTTATGCGCCGCCTTCCAAGGGTAAATCGGGCTCTCTGAGTTTCTCGTTCGGCAACAACCTCGAAGCCAAGGTGCGGGATCTGCAGGATACCACCGGCACCGGCATGAAAAAGGTGAAACTCATAGACCAGCTCTCCATCGGCGGCTCATACAACTTCCTGGCCGACTCCCTGGGGCTTTCCAACATATCGATTTCGGCCAGCACCACGGTTTTCGGCAAGGTGTCGGTAAGCGGAAACATGAGTTTGGATCCTTACTCGGTGAACTCCGAGGCTCGACGCTGCAATACATTCTATTTCAAGGATCACCCGGGGCATCTGGCCAACCTGACAAATGCATCGGCATCGCTCTCCTACTCGCTTAGCGGCAAGGGCCACATCGAAGGGAACGACGGTAAGTCCGATGCGGACAAGTCGAGCAGTGCCGATTACTACCGCGTCTATTACCATCCCATCACGGGAGAATACATTCCGGGCGGATGGTTGTACTACCTCAATCCCGAGATTCCGTGGAGTCTGAGCTTCAGCGCCAACTTCTCATATTCCGGCTCATACACCAAGGCCAACAACCAGGTGCAGAAAAACAACAGATATACCCGCACCACCACCATCAGCGGACAGGTGCGGCTTACCAAGGCGCTGAACATCTCTATGAACACTGGTGTAGATTTGAGTTCGTTCAAACTGACGACCTCCCAGCTGAGTGCCACCTATGACCTCCACTGTTTCAATATCAGTGTTTCGTGGGTGCCTACGGGCAAGTGGCAGAGCTGGAGTTTCAGGATAGCCGCCAATGCCAGTGCCCTGGCCGACGTGCTCAAATACTCAAAGCAGTCCAGCTATTGGGACAACTATTAGAAACATTTTCATAAGATATGACAAAAAATATTATCGCCCCCTCCATTCTTTCGGCCGACTTCGGCAATCTGAAAAGGGATATAGAGATGCTTAACGAATCGCAGTGCGGATGGCTCCATCTGGACGTTATGGACGGAGTGTTCGTCCCCAACATCTCCTTCGGTTTTCCCGTCATAAAGGAGATTGCCCGTTACAGCAAAAAACCGCTCGACGCCCATCTTATGATAGTGAATCCCGATGCCTACATCGAAAGGTTCGCGGAGTTGGGCGTGCAGTATCTCAGTGTCCATCTGGAGGCCTGCACCCATCTGCACCGTACCGTGCAGAAGATAAAATCGTGCGGCGTAAAGGCCGGAGTGGCCATCAATCCCCATACCAGCGTGTCTCTCCTTGAGGATATCCTGCCGGATCTCGATTTTGTTCTCATTATGTCGGTCAACCCCGGCTTCGGAGGGCAGTCGTTCATCCCTCAGGCCGAGGAGAAGGTGAAGAAACTCAAGCAGATGATTCAGCGTGCGAACGCCGACTGCCTCATTGAAATTGACGGCGGGGTGGGCCTGGACAATGCGGCCCGTCTGGCCGATGCGGGAGTTGATGTCTTTGTGGCTGGCAGTTCGGTGTTCGGAGCGGCGAATCCCTCCGAGACCATCGCCAGACTGGCTTCCCTTTAACCGATACCGGATGGTTGCCGGTTATTGAAGGTAGCCGATTTCCTTGAATCCGAAATGCTTTTCGTCCCCGCCGGCGGTGCCGATGCGGAGAAGTCCGTTTTCGGTCACCCCGAGTATCGTCCCTTCAAACCGCTCCCCCGTCAACCGGTCCAGATACGTACGCTTCTC
>JABUTP010000134.1:0-2052 GCA_021443625.1 Bacteroidales bacterium
TCAGTATCTCACCGCTTTCGGCGTCAATCACAATGGTCTGCACGGGGGCAAGTTCTACGGCGACTATGCGGCCGTTGCGGAGGCAAATCTCACGCCTGCCGCCCTCTGCCGTGTGTATCAGCAAGAGGCCGGAACCGGCTATGACAGAATCCCCTTCGCGGTCATAGATATGACAGCCGGCGCGGCGGAACAGCGCCTGCCATACGGATGGCTCCACGGGAGGAAGGGCGAAGAAATAGTCGTTTGCATCGCGTCCGGCCTTGAATGCGCAGGCCGTGGTGCCGTCATTGAAAAATCCAAGCGCCTCGGCCGAGGGGTCGGAAACGCGAAAGAAGGTCTGCTCTGCCGTGCGGGCATCCACACCGGCCATCGACTCACCTGTCTGCGCAAATCCGCCAAGGTTCGCCGCATAACATATATCGGGAATCTCCGCCGACTTGAACGCCTCAAGGCGGATGCCGGAAGCATCGCATACATTGGCTGCGGAAAGTCTGGTGCCGTCGTTGTAGGCGGGAGCGGTCAGCCAGAAAAGACTTCTGCCGCCGGTGGCGACGTTGGCGCGAATCCATTTGCGCAGGGCCGGCTCCATCAGGTAGCAGTTCACGAATACCACAGCCTTATAGCAGTCCAGGGGCATCTTTTGAAGGTCAGAGAGATAGCAGGTGGCCACGGATGCGCCGGACTTGAAGGCGTTGACGGCGGAGATATTCACCGAAATCTGGTCGGTGATGGGATCGTCGTTGGGACGCGGTGCCGTATGCAGGAATACCTTGGTGTCGAACACCAGCAGAACGTCAGCGGGCGATTCGGACTGGCGGTGGAAATACTTTTCCTCAAGTCGGCGGATGGCTGCTATCTCGGACATATAGTCCGGGTCATCCCACCAGCCGGAGGTCATCCGCGGGCCGAAATCATAATACCACATTCCCCCGCCCCTGACAAAAGGTTCCAGCACAAACTTACGCAATATCTGGATGCTCTGCGGCTTGGGGAACTTTTCCAGCCCGCCGAGTTCTATGTAGCCATAATGCGAGGGCTGGTCCATCTCATCCAGCCATAACTTGCCGTGCAGATTGACGGACTCTATGAGACCGCGGGAGAGTCCTGGTCCGCCCGCCTTGCGGCTGTTTTTGTTGTAGGCCTGCGGGGCGCAGACGAAATCTATATCGGCAGAATTCAGAATATCCTCCTCAAATATATGGCCGCCGGTGGCCTGACGGCCGAAGAGAGAAAAATAGTATCCGTAGAAGCATCCGGTCAGCACCGGCCTCGGCCAGTTGGCCTTGACCACCGAGGCGGAATGCAGGATTGAACGTGTCACTGCCTTGTTAAGGGCCTCATAGTAATCGGAATAGCGTCTCTCGCACTCCGGATTGCGGAAGATGCCCTCCGTGGTCTCCAGCCGCTCCATCATCGGCATCGGCACGGTTTCAATCGAGACATCGGGGTCGTTCCACGCCTTGCGCAGGGCCTTGTCGCTACCGTATTTGTCGCGCAGGTAACTGCGGAAAAAGCGGAGCATAGGCTCGGAGGTGTCGGGTTCGTGCTTGGTGAAGGCCCAGTTGTGGTACTCCCCGTATGTGCCCGACGCCAGTTGGATTCCCATTATGTGTCGGCCCTGGGGCGTATCGGCAAACTTTTGGCAGAATTCAGCCAGATATTGCGACATACACTCCCGCCACCTTTCGGAAGCGAAACTGATATGCGGCACCGCCTCGAGATCCATCCACAATGGTCTTATATGGGCCGCCTTGTAAGGGGTTGGTTGCACCTCCGCATCGGCATACCTCACCCATTCCGAAGGGTTTTTGTTGAGCCACCACAAAGGAGGATTGATATGGAGGCGGAACATCACAGCCGCGTCCGGGCAGTGCTTCAGCACACCGTCCACCTGCCTCTGCGCCTCGCTTATGTCAAGTCTCCCATCCTCGGAAATAATATCGTTGAACCAGAGGTCGAGTTGGAACAGACGGAACCCCGCCTTCGAAAAGTTGGCGATATTTTCCGATGGTGTGCACTCATAACTGTGATTTCCCCCGGGGCTGTCAGTCA
>JABUTP010000134.1:4319-7359 GCA_021443625.1 Bacteroidales bacterium
AGTTACTCATCGCTCGGAAAAGCCAAACTTTGTTTGTCTTTTCTCTCGCTAAATCGTAACTTTGTCCCTATTATGACACTTATAAAATCGATTTCTGGTATCCGGGGCACGATAGGTGGTGCCTGCGGGGAGAATCTTACCCCGGTGGATATCGCCAAGTTCACTGCGGCCTATGCCCGCGGCAAAAGGAAAGTTGTTGTCGGACGGGATTCCCGCCTTTCCGGTAGGATGGTTGAACATATAGTCTGCGGAACCCTGATGGCGTGCGGCTGCAAGGTCATTGACATCGGTCTTGCCTCCACCCCCACCACGGAAATGGCCGTTCTGGAAGAAAAGGCCGACGGCGGCATCATCATTACCTCATCCCACAACCCCCGCCAGTGGAATGCGCTCAAGCTGCTAAACTCCCGCGGGGAATTCCTCTCCAACGAAGAGGGAAACGAGGTTGTGGATCTCGCCACCCGAGAGGACATATCGTTCTCGGAAGTTGACCATCTCGGCTCGGTAACCCACAGGGACTACACACAACACCACATAGATGCGGTATTGAATATCCCCATAGTCAACAAGGAGGCCATCCGCAACGCCCATTTCAGGGTGGTTCTCGATCCTATAAATTCGGTCGGCAGCCTCATTATGCCGGCCTTGCTCAACCAGCTTGGAGTGGAGTGCATCATCATAAACGGCGACCCTACGGGAGATTTCGTACATAACCCCGAGCCTCTGCCGCTCCATCTCAAGGATTTGTGCGCCACTGTCAAACGCGAAAATGCCGACCTGGGCATTTCGGTTGACCCCGATGTGGACAGGCTGGCTTTCATCAGCGAGGACGGCTCCTATTTCGGCGAAGAATACACACTCGTCGCAGTGGCCGATTATGTTCTGGGAAAAGAGAAGGGTTCCACGGTATCTAACATATCATCTTCCCGCGCCCTGCGTGACATCACCGAGGCCCACGGCTGCCACTATGAAGCCGCCGCAGTGGGCGAGGTCAACGTCACCACCACGATGCACGCCATCGGCGCCGTCATCGGCGGAGAGGGCAACGGCGGTATCATATTCCCCGCTCTCCACTATGGTCGTGACGCCGTTGTGGGAACGGCCCTGTTCCTGAGCCTTCTGGCCGAGAAGAAGATGAAAGTTTCGCAGATTCGGGCAACTTATCCCGACTACTTCATGTCGAAGCAGCGGATTGAGATTCCCGACATGGCCAAGGCACCCATCATTCTGGACGGCATCCGCAAACTCTATAAAGATTACCGCCTGACCTTGATAGACGGCATCCGCATCGACTTTGAAGAGGAACGCAAGTGGGTTATCCTCCGCAAATCGAACACCGAGCCCATCATCAGGGTATATGCCGAGGCTCCCACCCAGGAGAAAGCCGATATCCTTGCCCACGAGATTATTGCCGCTGCCGCAAATCTTCTCTAAAGTATGTTCTCGTTCCGTACCACACCCCTGCTCGAGCAGGAAGACTTCGTGCTCCGGCGCCGCCCCATTGCAGTGTTGGACGACTGCACGGCGTGGCACCCGAACTATGGCGAATATCTTGCAGACACACTTGCCCGTTACCGCAACGTGACGAAGGTAACGGGGCTGAAACTCGGCAACATTCCCCCAGAATGCAGAGCGCTGGTAATTGAGCACCAGGACACGGGCAACCGGTTCGACCCCTTTCTGAAGGAGTTGCGTGATTTCTTCCTGGATCTCAACCGGAGCGAAGACCCCATCTCAATTTATATAATAGACCGCTTCAATCCCTCCGGCAGGCAGGTTGAGGGAGTTCACCACGACGGCATTCCCCACAAACACGGCCTTACCATCGGAGAGATTGCCAATATGTTTTACACCGAAATCGGTGCCCATTTTCCCCTGCATATCATTTCGGCGAATGCCAATGACGCGGGAAGGGAACTTATGCCGTGGAGCATTCCCCAGGAATGCGGTTTCGGCACGCTGTTCTCGTCCGTTTTCATGAGTGGAGGATATCTTTGGAAAGGAACGAACGTGAGTTGCGGAGAGGGGACCCTGCGTCCCTACGAGATGTTCGGAGCCCCTTTTATGAAGAATCTGGTGACCAGCGGAGACTTTGCCTGGGGGGACGCCCTCACTTGGAACGATGTCGATTCGCCGCTGTATAACCGCTCGGTGTGGCTCCGCCAATGTGAGTTCATCCCGCAGTACGGATTGTATGAAGGGGAGAAATGTTACGGTTTCCAGCTTCTGCCAAACCCCGCCGAGCACAACTACAACTCGCTGCTGCACACTCTGAAACTCATCTCGTTCGTCCGTTCGGCCTGTCCCGAATTCCGGTTCAACTCCAAAATGGGGGCGTTGGCAGCAGACGAGCGGATTGAGAGTTACCTGAAGGGGGAAACCGATTACGAAACCCTGCGCACCCACCTTCGCACCGAAGAGCAGAAATGGCTCCGGAAGGCCAAGAAATATCTCCTTTACGACGAACAACTGTACCGAATCAAATAAGAGTGTCCACCGATATGATTCCCATAGACCCCCTCAAATCCCCCGCGCAGGATTCCATCCTGATTCTGAGTGACATTGCCCGCAAGGTTCAGGGCAAGAGCGCCGGCGAGGTCGGCAATATGATAGTGAGCGGAGCAGTCAGTCTCGGTCTGAAGATTGTCTGTGCAGCCGTCATCTACGCCATCGGAATCTGGCTGATACGCAAAGTGCGCAGACTGCTGCACAAGGTGATGGAAAAGAAGGAGATGGAACCCTCGCTGGCATCGTTCCTCTCAAGTGCCGCCAATGTGGCCATGATATTGGTGCTGACATTCATCATCATTGGCATACTCGGCATAAACACGACCTCCATAGCCGCCCTCATAGCCTCCGGCGGACTGGCTTTGGGAATGGCTCTCAGCGGAGCGCTCCAGAATTTTGCCGGCGGGCTCATGATATTGGCATTCAAGCCCTTCAAAGTCGGCGACTATATCGAGCTGCAGGGGGGAGCCGCCGGATATGTGCAGTCCATCACCATCATCTCCACCTATCTGCGCACCACCGACAACCGCAT
>JABUTP010000134.1:8272-9635 GCA_021443625.1 Bacteroidales bacterium
GGCCCAGCACCATCCCGAGATGTTCTGCGCCGCCCATCCGATGAGCGCGTGGCTCGACAACAAGGGGCATAACTCCACATCCATCAGGAAGACCAGCCCCACGATGAAAAAACTCATCAACTCGGTCTGCGCCACCGCTCCGGCCAAGTTCGTAAAGAAGGCTGACGCCCAAACTGTCGAGGCCTTGAAGACTCTCCATTGGACCATCGAGTGCGGCGACGACGACTTCCTGTTCCGTCAGAACATCGAGTTGTACTATGCGATGCAGGACCGCCAGATACCCGCCGAACTCATAATCCGCGACGGCACCCACAGCTGGGCATTCTGGAAGGAAGGCCTGAAACACACCCTGATTGAGCTTGAAGGCATATTTGCAGAATGAAAAATCTTGTGAAAAGACTTTCGGCGGCAGTTGTTCTGCTGGCAGCATTCCATATCACCGGGTTTGCCCAGGCGGGGCGTTATGACCGTCCGGAGATAAACCGTTATACCACCATCATCGAGCATTATTACAGTCGGATACTGGAAGACACGGTGGTGGTCAGCATATCCGTTCCCCGCAGCTGGTACGAAAACCCCGACGCGACCTACCCGGTGGCCTATATGCTGCACGGCTACAACGAAACCCACATCGAGTGGATTGAGTGGGCCGGTTCAGAATCTGTCCTCAGCGAACTAAACGATGCCGGAGAGGTTCAGGAGATGATTCTTGTCTGCCCCGATGCAGGCGGCCCCAAGGTCAACGAAGTGCAGAACGGCTACTACAATATGGAAGGCCGCCCCTACGAGGATTTCTTTTTCAACGAACTGATGCCGTGGGTTGAGGCGAAATACCGGATTCGCAGCCAGAAGTGCTGGCGGGCAGTCACCGGCAACTCTATGGGCGGCGGCGGCACTGCGGGTTATGCCCTGCATCATCCCGAACTCTTCAATGTGGCCTACCCGATGAGCGCGTGGGTCAGCGAGAAGGGGCACAACTCCATCATCGACCCCGCTGACCGCAGCGTGAATATGATGCGTCTCAAGAAAGCCAACATTGCCAACGACTGCATAGATTACGTCCGCAAGGCAAACCGCGGGCAGAGGGAGGCGATATCACAGGTCCACTGGGTTGTGGATTGCGGCAACGACGATTTCCTGCTGAGGCAGGACATCGAGTTCTACAATATGATGCGCGACAGGAAAATCCCCTGCGAGCTCATAATCAGGGACGGAACCCACCGCTGGAACTATTGGCACGACTCGGCATATAACTTCTTCAGGGTATGCCAACTTTATTTTGGGAATTGACCCTAAATTTTGATAACTTCGCCGCCGGAAATCCGGAAACGGCGCCAAATGGCACGTTTCGGAGTTCCAGAAC
>JABUTP010000135.1 GCA_021443625.1 Bacteroidales bacterium
GCTGCCCCCAAGCCAAAATACTGGAAGACCTGGGCCATAACCACTTTCGGTTTCTCGCAGACGTCGCTTACCGACTGGTCTGCCGGAGGCAACAGTGTGGCCACGCTCAACTCCACGATGGACGCCAACGCCAACTATGCCAAGGACAAGATTTCCTTAACCAACCGCATCCGCGCCGGTTACGGCTTCACCCAGACATTCGGAGTGGGCTTCAAAAAGAGCAACGACTACCTCAACATAGACAATGCCCTTAACTACAAACTGAAGGGAAACCTCAACGGCTCTGTCGTATATGCCTTCGTATCGCAGTTCACTCCGGGTTACTCCTCAACCATAGGGGACAAGAACAGCGAAGTGGTATCGCGCTTCTTCGCCCCCGCCTCAATGACGCTCGGTATCGGCGGTACATTCAAGCCCAAGGATTTCACCCTCAGTTTCACTCCCCTCACCGGCAAGGTGGTGATGGTGTCCGACCCCGAACTGCGTGTCCGCAACGGTAACGCCATAGACAAGTTTGCCCGTTGGGAACTCGGTGCCAACCTTCGCGCCGATGCCAAGGCAAAAGTTGAGGGATTGGAAATAAACACCACGTTCACGGCATTCTCCAACTACCTGAAGAACCCGCAGAACATTGCGCTGTCGTGGGATCTGGCCATCAAGGCACAACTCACCAAGTTCATCGCATTCACCCTCAACACCCGCGCCATCTACGATGACCGCGTAAGGTTCAAACAGCTCAAAGACGCCGAAGGGAACGTCCGCACCGATGCCGACGGCAAGCCGCTGCTGTTCCCGGCCCTCCAGTTCATGGAGGTTTCGGCCATCAGTTTCACCTACACTTTCGGCACCAATTAGCCGGCCATTACCAGCGATTGACCGAAGATGGGGCGCCGCGACCTGCAATACAAGTTTGACTCGACCCTGCAGTCGCTCCTTGGCGGTTGGCGGGGAGAGTTGCTGGTGGCGGCAAGCGGAGGAGTCGATTCGATGGTGATGACCGCCCTCTGCAACGGCTGCCGCGTTGACGGATTGTCGTTTACGGTGGTGCACGTCAATTTCTCACTGCGCCCCGGGGATTGCGACCTCGACGAGGAGCTGGCAAGAAGCAGCGCCGACCGATATGGAATGAAATTTCTCTCCCACAAGGTAGATACCTTGGAGTATTGCCGCAAAAAAGGGATTTCAATTGAGATGGGGGCGCGAGAATTGCGCTACGACTGGTTCAATGCCCTGCTCGAAGAGAGAGGGGCCGGCTTCGTTCTGGTCGCCCACAATCTGAGGGACTCCGCCGAAACCCTGCTGCTCAATCTCGTGAGGGGGACGGGTCTGGAAGGAATCCGGGGAATGCGCCCCGCAAGCGGAAAGGTGCTGCGCCCGATGCTCCGCTTTGACCGGAGCGAGATTGAAGAATACGCCGCCCTGCACGACATCCCGTTCCGGCAGGACCTCAGCAACAACGATGTTTCATTTGCCCGAAACCGCATACGGCACAACATACTGCCGCAGATGGAAGCCATCAACCCCACGGCAGTCCGCACTCTGGCCGAAGATATGGAACGGTTCAACCAGGCGGCCGAAGTTCTGGACCGGCTCTGGGAAGAAAAAAAGAATATTATATGCTCCCCTCTTGAAAACGGGGTATTCTGCATTGACATTGACCTGCTCAAGAGCTTGCCGCAACCCGCATACTGGCTGTTCCGCGCTCTGGAGCCGTACGGCTTCACCTCCAGCCAAAT
The DNA here is from genome assembly GCA_021443625.1 of Bacteroidales bacterium. Taxonomy (GTDB): domain Bacteria; phylum Bacteroidota; class Bacteroidia; order Bacteroidales; family UBA932; genus Equibacterium. The sequence goes on from JABUTP010000135.1 coordinate 1,737, forward strand.
AAAAAATATCGAAAAGGCCCTTGACGCTCAGGGGGGCAAGGTTTTTATGGCGCCTGGCCACAAACTGCTCACCACCGGCAGCCAGCTGCGGCTATATCCACTCGAAACACAGCGGGATGGTGACTGCGAGGTGGTTGTCACTGTTTTTGAAAACCACGCCGGCTTTGACCCACGCCACCCCGCCCCGGGACAACTCTATATCGATGCCGACTCGGTCTGCGGAGAGATTGAATGCCGGCCGTGGAAGGCCGGGGACGCCTTCACTCCGTTGGGAATGAAGGGCAGCAAGAAACTCAGCGACTTCTTTGTGGATCTGAAGTTCGACAACGAGCAGAAGCGGCAGGCGAAAGTGCTATACGCGGTCGGTCCTGACGGAAAAGAACAGATTGTGGGAGTGGCCGGCATCCGCATCGACAACCGGTTCAGAGTAAAACCCTCAACCTCCAGAATCGCCATGATTCAAGTCAGGGGGAGTCAGCCGGAAACCTGACCGAGTCTTTTCCGGTCAATCTTTCTGCGGAGTTTGGAGGGCCATCTTGTGATGCGGGAGACTGCCTTGACGGGGTATCTCACCGCCAGTTCGGCGGCAAAGCGGATTTTGTCTTTCAGAGTGATTTTCTGCCGCACCTTGCCCTGGAGGGCGTAGGCCTCATCGGCAAGGGCGTAGATGCGTCTTGTATGGCCCTTCTCGACCTTGAACTTCCGCGACATCCACGCGTGAAGGCAGATGGGAGTGCCTTCGTGGTTGAGCAGGATGGTTGACAACGTGTCCCCGTTGGCACTGTGGCGCTCCGCGTCAAGATAAAGAGTCTTGAAATTGTAGGCGAGCCAGAAAAAGAAAGGGTAATACGGTTCGAAGTCGTATTTGCCGAAGTCCCCCCTTACCCTGCCGGCCAGCTCTTTGGGGAAAGCATCGTCCATCTGCTTTTTTACCGAAAGATAGTTGAACCCGGACACCTCCCGCGCCCCCGGATATTTGCTCCGGATAAGTTTCAGATTGAGAATGTTGAAAAAGGGGTTCGTAATGATGGGGTTGTGGTACCTGGGGCAGCCCGGACCGCAATCGGGGGTTCCGGCATTGGCATATCCCTCCGCCTCTACCTTCCTTGCCAGCTTCATTACCCCGTCCCAATCGGTGACGAAGGCATCTTCGTCGATGTTGATGGCGATGTCGCACTCTGAGTCTTCCAGCATTGAATAGAAATAGCCGTCGGCCGTCTTGTTGGTGAGCCTCACAGCCTCAATGCCGTCGGGATAGAGTTCCGAGGAGAGACG
>JABUTP010000136.1 GCA_021443625.1 Bacteroidales bacterium
TTTGCGGAGAAACTGGGGGTGCGCCCGGAAAGTTGTCTCTACATAGGCGATTCGGTTTATGATGCGCTGTGTGCCAAAAACGCCGGGATGGATTTTGCCCTTGCCGACTGGCGGGGGACAGCCCAGCCGGACATTCCCGCCAAATACCATCTGCGCCGGATTGAGGAAATCATCGAGGTGGTGGGATAGAACTTAGAAGCTGTTCAAACAGCTTCTTATTTTCTGGCTTTCTTCTTCTCTTTCTTTGAAGACAAATCCACCGATGCCCCCTCCTTTGCTGCCGAAAGGCGGGCGGCCCGTTTGTTCCTTTCCCTTCCGGCTCCCGACTTCAGATATTTCTGCCACTGCTCGGGAGTGAAGATTATCTCGTACTGGTTGTCGATTATTTCCAGCCATTTGTCTATGACCGTCTGGTAGGAGGAAACGCTGCTTGCCCCGACGCTGCGCATCTTTTCCAACTCCTGCTGATAGAGGGGATATACCCGTTGCAGCAGGGTGTCAACCCGAAAGGCCTGGTGGTCGTCCAGTTTGTAAAGTTCCACAAGACGGTCGGTTTCGGCGCTGGCCATCTCCTCCGGAGTCTTGGGCTTTTCGCCATTTTCGTTTTGTGCAAAAGCGGAACCGGCTGCAAGGAAACAGAGCGCGAGAGCCAGGAATATTTTAGTTGGGTTCATCTCAAAATTGATTAAATTTGTGTCAAATGTTGCAAACAAAGTTACAAACAAATTGAATATGAAGAAATATAGTTCCGCAAGGTGGGCCGTTACGGCAGTCCTTTCGTGTGTTTTGTTGGCTCCCAACGATGCAGAAGCATGTTCCAACGTCTTGGTTACCAAGGGTGCAAGCGCCGACGGCTCCTGTATGGTGACCTATTCGGCAGACAGCCACCAGCTTTACGGGGAACTCTACTACAAGCCGGCGGCGGACTGGAAGAGCGGGGCTATGCTTGAGGTGCGCAACTGGGACGAGGGGCATCTTATGGGTTACATTCCCCAGGCGGCCCATACCTACCAGACGGTGGGCAATATGAACCAGCACCAGCTCATCATCACCGAAACGACCTTTGGCGGACGACACGAACTTGAGGACGGAAAGGGGATTGTGGATTACGGCTCGCTCATCTATATCACCCTGCAGAGGGCGCGTACCGCCCGCGAGGCCATAAAAGTTATGGATGAACTGGTGCAGAATTACGGCTACCCTTCTGCAGGGGAGTCTTTCTCGATAGCCGATACCGAAGAGGTGTGGATAATGGAGATGGTGAGCAAGGGGGAAGGCAAAGGAGCCGTGTGGGTGGCCCGCCGCGTGCCGGACGGCTACATCTGCGCCCACGCCAACCAGGCGAGGATAGACCGCTTCCCGCTCGATGATCCGCAAAATTGTCTCTACAGCCCCGACGTCATAACTTTTGCCCGCGAAAAGGGGTGGTTTGACGGGACCGACAGCGAATTCAGTTTCTGCGACACCTATTGCCCCATAGATTTCAGCGGGGCCCGTGCCTGCGAGGCGCGTGCGTGGGCTGCGTTCAACATCCTCTGCGACGGCCGTTTCTGCTGGGAAGACGAGACGGGAAGCCACGAGGCCGCAGCCGCCGACTGGCTCGATTTCGCAATGGGGCACAACCTTTCCCACAAGATGCCCCTCTTTGTGAAACCCGCCCGCAAAGTAACCGTAAGCGCGCTTGCCGACGTTATGAGGGACCATTTTGAGGGGACCCCTATGGATATGACCGAGGATGTGGGGGCCGGCTGCTGCCGCACTCCCTACCGCTGGCGTCCGATGTCCTTTGAGTTGGACGGTAAAGAATATGTTCACGAGAGGGCTATTGCCACCCAGCAGACCGGTTTCTGGCTTCTTGGACAGGCGAGGGGCAACTATCCCGACGAAATGGGGGGAATCCTCTGGTTTGGAGTGGATGACGCCGCAACTTCTGCCCTCACCCCGATTTACACCAACATAACCGCCATTCCCGAGTGCTTCAGGGTGGGCAATGGCAGTATGACGGAATATTCTCCCACCGCCGCTTTCTGGCAGTTCAACAAAGTGACTCATTTCGCATACCTGTTCTACGACAGGGTGGCGCCGGTTATCCAGAAGCATATAAAGGATTATGAGCAGACGTGCTTCGAAGCGGTGGCCAAAACCGATGCAGAACTTGAAACGCTGCTGGCCAAAGGGAATGTGAAGAAGGCGGTGAAACTGATGAACAATACCGTAAACGGCTTGGCAACCGGTCTGATGGAGCGCTGGAAGGGACTTGAAAACCAGCTTCTGGTGACCTTTATGGACGGAAACGTCAAGGCGATGAACGAAGACGGGACATTCAAACTCCGGAATCCCGAAGGGAGTGCAGTGCCCGCTTCACCAGGGCATCCCGCCCAGAGGGAACGTTGGCTGCGTGCCATCGTTGAAGACCACGGAGAGACGTTGTTGTCGAGGTAAACGGGAAACTGTCGGACAGTTTCCGACTGCCAATGGGGAGTTTCGGGCAGAGGGGTTGGAGGGAGTGGTTCCAAGCGGAATACTACTACACGTTTGATAATATGAAATTTGGCCCACTGAAACATTTGCTGCCGGCTCTGGTGGTGGCCGCGTTTATGGCTGCCGGCTGCGGGGGAGAACTTCCCGACCCGCAACCTTCGCCCGGCACTGAGGATGTGATAGAACCTTCTCCCGACCAGCCGTCTGATCCCGCTACGAACCCAGAAGATCCGGGGACAGACCAGGAAAACCCCGGGACAAACCCCGAAGAGCCCGGTACCGAGCCGGACCCCGGAACGAACCCTGAAGAGCCAGGCACTGAGCCGGACCCCGGGACGAACCCCGAAGAACCTGGTACCGAGCCGGATCCCGGGACGAACCCCGAAGAACCTGGCACTGAGCCCGACCCCGGTACGAACCCCGAAGAGCCCGGCACAGAGCCGGACCCCGGGACAAACCCCGAAGAACCCGGTACTGAGCCCGACCCCGGAACGAACCCTGAAGAGCCCGGCACAGAGCCGGACCCCGG
>JABUTP010000137.1:0-1022 GCA_021443625.1 Bacteroidales bacterium
TGGGCTGGAAGCCGAACCCGCAATTGAACCTGTTCACCAAGCTCACCTATGATTATAACCAGAATCCGGAATCCGGCGAGTGTTGCGTCCTGCCCGATACCGAACTTCTGCAGATCGGCTTCGGAGCCGAATATCTCCCCATCAAGGGAAGCGAAGCCCTGCGCCTTTTCGCGGCAGGCAGCACGACCGGAGGCCGAAACGGGAACATCTACGGCACTCTGGCGGACTCTCTCACTTTGTTTGAATTGGGACTGAAGGTCCAGTGCGGTCTGTTCAGCAGTGCAAGGCACTAATCCCCGCCCGCTTATGAAAAGGTACCTTTCTCTTCTTGCCGCGCTTCTGCTCGCCGCCACCTCAGCGGAAGCCCGCACCGACCACACCCCCCGCAATGCCGCCGACTTCGGATTCAGGCCGACCGCCTCTGCCGAAGAGAATGCCCGGGCGCTGCAGAAAGCCCTTGACCTGGGGGGGACAATCCAAATCACCGAACCCGGCATATATGACATTTGCAGCACTATGCTCATCGGTTCCAACACCACTCTGGAGTTCGGAGCGGGGGTGCAAATCCGCAAACAGACCAACCGGAAGGGGGAATTCGCCACATACGTTTTCATAAACCGCGGTGCGTTTTCAAAAACGTACGACGAAAACATCCGTATTGAGGGGCTCACCCTCATCTGCAACGGGCTTGACAGCGGCAACGATGTTGACAAGGTCATCGGGATGATGGGACACCTGTCGTTCTACTATGTGAAGCACCTTGCCATAGACCGTTTCACCACCCTCGACGGCACGCCCCACACCTACGCCATACAGGTCTGCTCTTTTGAAGATTTGTCGGTCACGGGAGCCCGCATAGAGGGGATGAAAGACGCCGTGCATCTCTGCCGCGGCAACAAATTCGTCATCCGGGACTGCATTTTCAAGACCTACGACGACCCCTTGGCTTTCAATGCCCACGACTATCTCCTTTCGGTCCCCGAACTCGGCTGGATTGAAGACGGCGTGGTGGAGAACTGCTA
>JABUTP010000137.1:1036-4003 GCA_021443625.1 Bacteroidales bacterium
CCCGAGAACGGCACCACCGGCTTTTTCTGCCGGATTCTTGCCGGCGCCTGGACCGACTGGACTCCGGGCATGGAGGTCAGGGTGGGTGACGCCGTGGTAAGCGAAGGGCGCCTCTACCGCGTCCACGCCCCCTACGACGGCAAAGTGATGGTTTCCACCATGCAGCCCACCTTCGAGGAAGGCATCGAGACGCTGGCGGACGGCGTGAAATGGGTTATGCTGCAGGACAATGACGTGGAGTACACCTGCGGGTGCCGCAATATCCATTTCAAGGACATTTTCCTCCAGAAACCCCGTCAGATTGCATTCCAACTGCATTTCGACAGGGACAAATATTCCAGGAGCTATTACCCGGGAGCACGTCCGCCCGTTCAGGAGAACATCATTTTCGAAAACATCTACATCCAGGCCCCCATCACGACTCTGATAAAGGCCAAAACTCCCATAAACAACATCAAGGTAATCAACAGCATGCTCAACGGAAGCGAGATTTTTCTCTATGACATGAAGGAAGGGCTGCATTACGACACCACTCATATACTAATGTCGGGCACCACCTTCAAGGGAGACGGAGAGCAGTGCATCGTAAGAGTGTCCCCCACCCGCAAAGCCGACCTCCGGGTTATCGGAAGCGTTGTAGAAGGGAACGATTTCAAGGCGGTTTCAAGGAATGTGGAAGTGCTCTCGAGCGACATCGAAATTGAACAGAGAAAGAGCGAATACGAACCATTGTAGAAATAAAAAACACACGACATAATGAAGAAGACCATCATCTCGTTGCTTGCCATTGTCCTGGCGTTCAATCTTTCGGCCCAGAAGCCGCCCATCGACCACTCGGTTTATGACGGTTGGAACAGAATCGGCTATATCGGTGTACCATACAGCAAAGATTGGGTAACCTACCAGGTTATGCCGCAGGAAGGGGACGCCACGCTGTACTACCTCAACCTCCTCAGCGGAACTTCCTACTCCTTTGAGAGGGCTGCCCACGCCGCCATCACCCCCGACTGCAAATACGCTCTGATAAAGGTGTCGCCGGCTTACGCCCAGGTCAAGGAACTCAAGCGCAAGAAGACCAAAGAGGACAAGATGCCCAAAGACACCCTGCTGCTGCTCAACCTTGCCACCGGCCAGACCACATCCTACCCGGATGTAAAGGATTACAAGTTGCCCGAAAAGATGGAACGGTTCGTCGCTTTCCGCCTGTCACAGCCCCACGTTGTGCCTGCCGCCGACACCACCGCCGCCGTTCCCGATTCGCTCAAGGCTGCAAAGCCCATTCCCGATTCGCTCAAGGCAGTGACACCGAAGGAGGGCGCAGAAGGTGCCAGAGCCCCCAAAGCCGCTCCCGACAAGAAGAAGGAAAAACCCGACGAGTCGTGGAAGACAGACCTGTTGGTGCTTGACATCCTTTCCGGAGCGGTCGATACCATCAAGATGGTGGATTCGTTCTACTGGGTTCCCGACGGCTCGCGCATCGTATATAGCCGCAAGCCCGCCGACAAGGATACCGTTTACACCCGCGGCCTGTATGTCTATACACCCGCCGACGGTGCATCAAAGGACATCGTGACGACTCCCAACAAGAAAGCGTACATCAGTTCGGTCTCCTTCAGCAACAAATACAAATATATGACATTTATGGCGGGCCTCGACACCGCCAAGAGCGCCGAGAAGGACTATTCCGCATACGTTTATGACTGGAACGAACTGCGTGAGGTCATCTCCAGCAAGGATTCCCGCATTCCCGAAGGGTTCACCCTCTCCAAGAACCGCGCCCTTTCGTTTGACGCCAACTGCACCAGGGCCTATTTCGGACTTGCCCCGAAACTGCCCGAGAAGGACACCACGCTGCGCGACGACGAGCGGGGAAAACTCGATATATGGACCTGGAACGAGGAGTTTCTCCACAGCGAGCAGCGTTTCATGGCCGGCAAAATCAAAGACCTGAACTACGCCTGCCACATCCCATTTGACGGTGAGGGCGACCTGGTTATGTTGGAAGAGGACGGAATCCAGGGTGTCACCCCCCGCGTCACCAACACCCACGATTACGTGCTTGTCACAAGCAACAAGCCCTACCGCCTGCAACGGCAGTGGAACACCGAAGACAAGAATGACCTCTACCGCATCCGCATCTCGGACGGCAGCAGGGAGAAACTGATGACAGAGGTGCCCATCCGCCTCGTGGGTTCTTCGCCCGACGGCCGCTGGTATGTGTGGTACGACTTTGCAAAGCAGTGCTTCTTCCAATACGACATCGAGAGCGGCACTTCCGTTGATGTCACCTCTGCCATAGACGACATATTCTTCGATGACCTCCACGACACCCCGAGTGTGGCAGGACCCATCTCCGGAGCATCGTGGGAAGCCGATTCCAAGGCATACTATATCCAGAGCAAATATGACGTGTGGAAGTTTGATCCTACCGGCAAGAAAGCGCCCGTCTGTGTGACGCAGGGCAAGGGAAAGGCCACCCGCACCGTATATCGCATCACGGCGGACATCTTCAGCAAAGCCCATATCGACAGGGATTACCGCGGATACCTGCAGCCGGGCGACCCTCTCTGGTTCCAGACTTTCAATGAAGAGAGCAAGGAGAACGGCCTGGCCACCATCAACATGACGCTCCGCAAGCCCCAGCTGCAGACACTGCAACAGGGCCCCTGGACTTACAGCAGCATGTTGGGCTCCCGCGCCACCAAGAAGCCGACTTTCGTCTCGGTAAGGGGCAACTTCGAGAGCGGTAACAACCTGTGGATATACCGCAATATGTTCGCATCGGAAGAGAAAATCACCGACATCAACCCTCAGCAGGCCGATTACCGCTGGGGCAGCGTCGAACTCGTGAAATGGACTACCTACAACGGCCACCCCGCCGAAGGTATCCTCTATACTCCCGACGACATCGACTCCACGAAGAAATATCCCGTGATAGTTTATTTCTACGAAAGGATGAGTCAGGAA
>JABUTP010000138.1 GCA_021443625.1 Bacteroidales bacterium
CCGACGATGTTTTCTGCGGGGCAGCGCTCCCGCTGGCGGAGATTGCCGTCACCCATCAGCACCACATCGTACAGGGGTTGTCCCCCGCCCAGGTCTCTTTCCAGGTGCTCCATTGGTTCCCCAAACTGTACCTCTGACACATCACCCTCCGGCACACAACTCTGCCCCCCAATCAGGTCACCCTCCAGTTCACCAGTCAGCCGCCCAACCAGTTCAACCGCCGGGTTTCCGGTCTGCCACCCAGCCGGCTCACCCATCGGTTCCATCATCTCCTGCCCTGCCAATCCCCCTACCGACTCTCCCATCGCTCCCCCAACCAGTTCTCCATCAGGATGTTCCGCCGGCTCCGGCTCACCCCCCTCCCTCTTCTGCAGGGAGAGGATTCTGTGGAGGACGTATTTGCCGCCGTCAAGGCGTGCAAGCGCTATCTGGCCTTTGCGTAAGGGGTTGTCAGCGGAAGGTTTTGTCAGAATGACCTCATCCCTGCCTCCCACGATGAAAGGCAGCATGCTGCGGCCGGTGGGGGTCAGTTTCACCGACAGCCCTTCTGCGAGCATCCGCTCGGCTTCGGCCAGAAGCACGGCATTTTCTATAAAAACGGTGCCGACCTCCATACAAGGGGATTAGAATTTCTTTCCGAAGACGATGCTCAGGAAGGTCTGGAGCAGAATCTTGATATCAAACCACATCGAGCGGTTGCGCAGGTAGTAGAGGTCAAGTTCCAGCCTGCGGAGCATCTTCTCGATGGTGTCGGTGTAGCCGTTGCGGAGGGTGGCGTAAGAGGTTACGCCGGGGCGGATCTGATAGAGATAGAAGTAGCGCGGGTCCTTCTCCACAATCTGGTCTATGTAGAACTGGCGTTCGGGACGATAGCCCACAAACGACATATCGCCGATGAAGACGTTCCAGAGTTGCGGCAGTTCGTCAAGATGGTGGGCGCGGATGAAGCGGCCCACTTTGGTCAGGCGCTTGTCCTCTTCGCCCGAATAGAGTGCCGGTCCCATCTGCTCGGCATCGAGCTTCATCGAGCGGAACTTATAGATATAGAATGTTCGGCCGAACCTGCCGAGGCGCTCCTGCTTGAAAATCGCGGGGCCGCCGTCCTCTATCTTCACCGCAATCCAGCAGACGAGGAACAGCGGAGAGAAGATAATCAGCAGAATTGCCGCGATGAAACAGTCGCACATCCGCTTGAATATCCTTTCGGTCGAACTCATACCGTCGGGTATGAAGTCGTCTTTCTTGGAGAACGCCTTGATGGCGTGCTGGGCGTGTCCGCCGTAATCTATCTCGGACACTGCGGGGACGGTGAGGATATGGATGCCGTTCTCGATGAACGCATCGAAAACCCATTGGGGCAGATTGTTGTCCTGCACCGACTTGTGCAGGAGAACCCCCTCTATCCCCAGTTCGGTATGGAGCCGCCGGATGTCCTCCGGAGTTGTGAATTTATAGACACGCTTGCTCTGCAACACCTCTCCGTCAATGCCGTCTATGGAGAGAAAGCCCATCACCATATAGTTGGGGCTGTCTTCGAACCTCGTGACAAGCGAGACGTTCTTGTCCGACGCGCCGTAAATCATCACTCTGAGGCGCTTCACATCCCTGCCGGTGTCGCGGTTCATATCGTCTGCAATGACAACTATCAGCACACGGCTGACCACCAATGCGGTGACTGTCATCAGGAAATCGACCACGCCCAACAGTCTGAGGGAGTATCTGGACTCGATATGGATGAGATACAGCACGGGAATCATCATCACCAGTTTGAGCACGGAAGCCGTGGCAACCCTTCCCAGGGAGCGGATGTTGGAATGTTTCACCACCACCTTGTGAGACCCGGTGATGAGGAAACTTGCAAGCGACGCGGCTCCCGAACATCCCAGCCAGATGAGCAGGAATGTCTGGAAGCCGAGTATGGGGTTCATCAGGAAGCGGACGAGGAGTATCGACATAAGCGAAGCGGTTATCGAAATAACCGTATCCAAAAGGAGCACGTAAAGGCTTCTTTTTACTCCGCTTCCCATAATATGTGCTATTTAGTTACTTCTTTCCAACCTTTTTTGGTGAAATTCCATACAACACCTACGGTAACGGCGCCTACTCCGTCGTAGTGACGGCCAATCCAGTTGTTGCCACCGGTCTCGCCTTCGAACGAATCATCCACTATCATTCCGTGCACACCGAGATTGACGTCAAGCGCCTTGGTCAAGGAATAACGGGCCGAGATGCTGCTGTTGACACTGAGCACGCCCTTGGAGGGGTCATCCCAGGTGTATGCGTAACCGGGGCCGGCAGTACCCTGCAGACCGAAATTGCGGATAGGGTTGTATTTTGCGAAAAGGTTGAGAATGTCTATCATAAGGTCAACGTGGCCGTTGACATAGGGGAATTCCTGATTTTTGAGCCAATGGGGAGCCTCCGGCTTGCCGTTGAGGGAAGTGCCGTCGGTATGCACACCTGCTGTGGCGCCTTTTGCGTTGAAACCGTCACAAGCAACCCTTACGCCGATCCACGGCTTAACCCACTTGCCGACAGCGATTTCGCCGTAAGGAGTGGCACGCTGCGCGAACTTGGCCATCTTGTTGTGGTCGCCGTGATAGGCCTGAACGCCGCCGCTGAGCGAAACGAACCAGTTGCCGCCGGTTTCGCCGACATACGCAACCTTGGATTTAACTGCCTCTGCGTCAGCCTTGGCGGTTGCGGTGGTGTCTGCAACCTGGGCGAACATTGAGATTCCTGCACACAAAAGGACTGCTGTGGTCAAAAGTTTTTTCATCATCTTATAAAACAAAAATTATCAACGCTTTAACGCGCGAAATTAGTAATTAAAATATATATGTCAAATTAAAAGTTTCATTCCGAAAGGATATTGTCATAAATGGCGATGAGGTCGTTTGTCATCTTGTCGCGGGTAAACAGCGCGTTGTAGCGGTTCAG
>JABUTP010000139.1 GCA_021443625.1 Bacteroidales bacterium
GCTTCCTCCTTGTAGATTGCGGAGTATCTGGCATCTCCCCCCTTGAAGGAATAATCGGTACCCACGGCAAACTTGTACCCCGCATTCAGGCACACGAGAAGCGATGAACTATTGTCCAATGAGATATTGGGGCCGAGGTATGCGCCCATCTCCACTTCATTTGTCTTGAACTGGGTTTCCTCGGTGCTGTAATAACGGCTGAGTTCCGAATTGAACGCCGCTCCTACTCCCGCTTTCCATTTGTACTCCCCGAGAGTGTTCTTGCCCAGATAAAGGTCGTAATTCAGCAGGGCATTGACAAAACTGCCGCGGGTGCGGGTCTGTTCTCCCGCAATATAGTATTTCTGGGCTTCTGCGTCATAGTTGGTGCGGTACTCCACGCCGTAGATGTTCTCATAGTCGGCCCCCAGGGTCAGCACCCTGTTTTTCCTTTCGCCGAATATACCCTTGAGAGTGGCTCCGAAAGCGACTGACTCAAGATTGGTCAAGGGACATATTTTGTCAATTCTCTCATAAACTCCTGTTATCCCCTTCTTGAAATTGACATCTATCAGATATTGTCCCCCATCAGAAGGCAAAATCGCCTGAAAATCCGCCCCGAAAGAATTTCTGTCGCATGCAAAATAATAGTCGGATTCCCTTATCAAAGTGCTTGAGAAGAACCCCAGCCCTTGCATAAGGGCTATGGATGTACCGGGGTTGGGTGTGAGGTTTGTAGTGGCGGGGTTCTTTTCGTAGAAAAAGGAAAAGCCCAAAGTCTTGCCGTCCTCCAACGTATATGAAACCCCGGGGGCAATCTTTATCGCCACATTGCTGCTGTTGCCTGTGGGATTCTGCATCTTCCGGGCCGCGTTGTAAAGCAGATTGATATCTATGCCCACCGAAAGCGCATCATTCAGCATCAGCGGAGAAGCCACCTTGACATCGGCACCCGCGTCGAAATTACGCCACGAACTTGAGCGGCGGTTCAACGACGCGATGAAATATGGCATATTGTGCTGCCACGGATATGCCGATGACATATAGCGCACATCTTCCGCCAACGCCCCTTCCGTGGAGAGAGACGCCGCCACCTTGAATCCGGACAGCGAGAAAAGGGCATCGCCCTGAAGGGAGACATCCTTGAGATTGGCCGCAGACGTTACCCGCCTGAACTGGCCGTCTGTCAGAGAAGCATTGAGTGAAAGGTCCTTATAATCCGGGAGAGAAACCGATGACAGCATTGATGCGTTGTTCGCCGCATTCCACCATATATCGGTGGCCTGTGCCTGTTCCAAAGCAGTTTTGGAGTAGTCTTGCGCACCAAGAGTCTGGGCCAGGAAAACCAAAATGGCTACTATCTGATATCTTCTCATAAAGCATTCCTTAGTAGGATGCTAATTTAGAGAAAGAAATTCATTTAGTCAAGTTTGCGCAGGCCTGCAAGCTTATTCTCCGGTCTGGCAAATCTTTAGCGTCACTTTGGGGAGAGGTTCCCCGTCTTTGGCCTCTTTGCATTTAACCGGGATTGCAACAGCAAATGAACGGGGCTTTCCGGTATTGTTTTCTGACAACTCTATATGGAAAGATATCTTCTCCTTTTGTGCATCGACCTCTTCCGCGATGTGATATATGTAGGTTCCATAGGCCTCGGCTCCGGAGATAACTCTTCCATACTTGTCATATTTGGCCACTTTTATATCATTCTGGGAGCAAGGTTCGCTGTTGGTTTCGTCGAAAGTCTCTTTTTCAAAGAAATCCATAACATTCACTTTCAGAGTAAACCAGGGAGAGGTAATCTTTTCAAGGATTGTCGCCGAATAACCGGCTTCGGACATTGCTTTGAAATAATTGTCATATCCCAATCCGGCAATCGGATACAGGGTATAAGGGCAGAGATGGGGAATATCCTTCTGCGAACCGTCGCTGAAAAGGGCGGGCTTCAAAGTGGATGATTCAAAGTGTTTGGTGTTTGCGGGATGATTCCGCATCACATAGTATGTTGCCTTGACGTCCGATTTGTTGTCCAAATCAAAAACGGGGCAAATCTCACCATCAACAAAAACATCCATTTTGTTAAGTACCGCCTCGTTCTGTCTCAAGTAGTATAAAACCTTTTCGGTTGCAGGGAAAGCATCCACATAACTTACCCCATTTCTACCGTGTCCCGAACGATAATTCCAGACGTTGTGCATTATGAAATCATAGAAAGCCGTTTCAACGTCAAAAGATGCACTTCCCTTCCCCAATTCTATCACATTACCTTCAACCTCTTTACCGTCAATGGTGAAAACAAATTCCGAAAAGGGCAAATCTGTTCCCTTATTGGCCATATAGGCCTCTCCGTATGCCGCCATGTTGATAAAGTCTCCCTGACCGACCTTTTCCGTGCAGTAGTAACATCCTCCGACAATGTCGTAATTGGTTATATATGATAAGAATGTCGGAATAGGCTCTGCTTCTGCCTGACTCACTTCGTCTTCCTGATTTGTATCATCTGCCTGGTCGTCCATGTCCAGCATTCCGCACGACCACACGAAACAAAGCACCGGCAACAAGGCTATGCTATTTTTGAAAAAATTAATAAGTCTACTTATCATAATGTCTAATTTTCACAAAGTTATATTATTATTATTATTTCAAAAATTTTTTCTGTGCGTAAGTAGGGGACGTTATTGTATCAAAAAGGGCAGCCCCGGAAGGACCGCCCTTTCTTGATTGAGTATGTGTTGAATCGCCTATTCTTCGGTGGCAGGAGCCTCTTCTGCTGCAGGAGCGGCTTCAGCGGCAGCCTCAGCCTTGGGAGCGGCTTTGCGGCGGCTGCGGCGGGTTGTGGCCTTCTTGGTCTCCTTTGCGGTTTCGAGAGCAGCCTCGTTGAAGTCAACGAATTCGATGATTGCCATGTCGGCGGCATCACCGGCGCGGAAACCGGTCTTGAGGATACGGGTATATCCACCGG
>JABUTP010000013.1:0-12999 GCA_021443625.1 Bacteroidales bacterium
GTCTTGAGGATACGGGTATATCCACCGGGGCGGTCAGCCACTTTCGCTGCTATTGTACCGAAAAGTTCTGATACAGCCTCTTTCTGCTTGAGGTAGCTGAATACTACACGGCGGGAAGCTGTTGTATCATCTTTGCTTTTGGTAACGAGAGGTTCAACATAAGTCCTGAGCGCCTTTGCCTTTGCTACTGTGGTTTCGATTCTCTTGTATTTGATGAGAGAGCAAGCCATGTTGGCAAGGAGGGCCTTGCGATGACCGCTCTTGCGACCCAGGTGATTGATAGCCTTATTATGTCTCATTTTAGTTGATGATTAATGTTTTGGGTTCAATGTTGTACTTGGTGACGTCAAGGCCGAAAGAAAGCTTGAGCTTCTTCTCCACGAGATCAACGATTTCGGTGAGGGATTTCTTACCGAAGTTGCGGAGTTTCATAAGTTCTTCCTTCTTGTGCGAAACGAGGTCTGCGATGGTATCCACTTCGGCTCCCTTGAGGCAGTTCAGGGCGCGAACAGAAAGTTCAAGGTCTGAAAGCTTGGTGAGGAGGAGGTGGCGGGTACGCAGCGACTCTTCGTCAAGGTCCTTGCTATCCACTTTTTCTTGAGTCTCAAGAGTAATCTTTTCGTCCGAGAAAAGCATGAAATGGTATATCAGTATCTTGGCTGCCTCTTTGAGGGCGTCCTTGGGACTGATGGAGCCATCTGTGGTTATCTCGAGATTGAGGCACTCATAGTCGGTCTTCTGCTCAACGCGGCAATCTTCCCTTGCAAAATTGACGTTTTTGATGGGGGTGAAGATTGAGTCGATGGCGATGGTCCCGATGGGGGCGTTATCGACTTTGTTCTCGTCGGCGGGAACATAACCGCGACCCTTGCCGATGGTAAGTGTCATAACTATCTTCACGCTGGGCTCCATCGTGCAGATGTGGAGGCCGGGGTTGAGTACGGTAAAACCTTGGAGACTCTTGGAAATGTCTTCAGCAGTAAATTCTTGCTTACCACTAACAGTTACGGTAGCAGTTTCGCCTTCCTCGGTCTCGATCATTCTCTTGAGACGTATCTGCTTGAGGTTAAGGATAATGTCAACCACATTCTCAACCACGCCGGGGATGGTGTCAAACTCGTGTGCAACACCTTCGATGCGGATGGATGTGATAGCAAAACCTTCGAGGGAAGAGAGCAAAATGCGGCGGAGAGCATTACCGACGGTGGTGGCGTATCCAGGCTCGAGAGGTCTGAATTCGAAGCGGCCGTAGGTGTCGGTTGCGTCCAGCATTATCACCTTGTCAGGTTTTTGGAATGCCAATATTGCCATAAATAAAAATGTATTAGTGTTTATTAAAGCAAGGTCAAACTGCTACTTTGAGTACAATTCGACGATAAGCTGCTCGTTGATGGTCTCGGGGATTTCGGTACGCTCGGGAGCGTTGAGGTACTTGCCTGCGCACTTTGCACCGTCCCACTCGAGCCAGGGATACTTGCCGGTGTTGCCGGCGAGGCTGTCCTGGATAACTTCGAGACTCTTGGAACGCTCGCGTACGGCTACCACCGAACCCGGCTTTACGATAACTGAAGGAACACTGCATACTTCACCGTCGAGGGTGATGTGGCAATGGCTTACCAGCTGGCGTGCTGCAGGACGGGAGGGAGCGATGCCAAGACGATACACGATGTTGTCGAGGCGTGACTCAAGGAGGGTGATGAGGTTCTCACCTGTACGGCCTTTCATCCTTGCAGCCTTTGTGTAAAGGTTGCGGAACTGACGCTCGAGAAGACCATAGGTATATTTAACCTTCTGCTTCTCTGCGAGCTGTGTACCATATTCCGATACTTTCTTGCGTTTCTTTGCCAATCCATGCTGTCCCGGAGGGTAGTTCTTCTTCTCCAGGTACTTGTCAGGTCCATAGATCGGTTCACCAAATTTACGGGCGATTTTGGTTTGAGGCCCTGTATATCTTGCCATATTACAATTCGGTTTAAGTTAGTTATACGATTAAACTTTACGACGGCCTTTGGGACGGCATCCGTTGTGGGGCAGAGGGGTAACGTCGATAATCTCAGTTACTTCAATGCCGGCTCCGTGAACGGTGCGGATTGCTGACTCACGGCCTGAACCGGGACCTTTGACATAAGCTTTAACCTTGCGGAGACCCAAGTCATACGCAACCTTGGCTGCATCTGCGGCGGCTACCTGAGCTGCATAGGGAGTGTTCTTCTTGGAACCCCTGAAGCCCATTTTACCTGCAGAAGACCAGCTGATGACCTCACCGTTGCTGTTGGTGATGGTAACGATTACATTGTTGAAGGAAGAAGCGACGTGCAACTGCCCGTAAGCATCAACCTTGACAACTCTTTTCTTGCTTGTTGTAGTCTTTTTTGCCATAACTCAAGTCTTTTATTTGGTTGCTTTCTTCTTGTTGGCGACGGTCTTCTTGCGACCTTTGCGCGTACGCGCATTGTTCTTGGTGCTCTGACCGCGGACAGGAAGTCCGATACGATGGCGGATACCACGGTAGCATCCGATATCCATCAGTCGTTTGATGTTCATCTGAACTGAAGAACGAAGTTCACCTTCGATCTTGAACTCTTCGGCAATCTTGGAACGGATTGCTGCAATCTGGTCGTCGTTCCAATCCTTGACCTTGATGTCCAAATCGATACCGAGGTCCGAAAGGATTTTCTTGGAAGAGCTGCGACCAATGCCGTAGATATAGGTAAGACCTATTTCTCCGCGTTTGTTGTTTGGTAAATCTACTCCGGCTATACGTGCCATAATCTATTTCTAAATTTTATTGTTTATTCAAATATCAAAAGATTATCCCTGGCGCATTTTGAATTTCGGATTCTTTTTGCAAATAACATACAAGCGGCCTTTGCGCTTAACGATCTTACAATCCTCACTACGCTTTTTAATGGATGTTCTGACTTTCATATCGCTATGATTTTTTGATTATTTATATCTGAAGGAAATCCTTCCTTTAGTCAAATCGTACGGAGACATTTCAACCCTTACCTTATCACCGGGCAAAATTCTTATGTAGTGCATGCGCATCTTGCCAGAAATGTGGGCAATAATTACGTGACCGTTGTCAAGTTCAACTCTGAACATTGCGTTTGACAGGGCCTCGATGATTGTTCCTTCTTTTTCTATTGATGACTGTTTAGGCATAAATTATTCTCGATACGGTTTTAATTATTCTTGTTTTCGATAAAATCAAATGTTGATAAAATATCCGCCTTGCCTTTTTTGATGGCAACTGTAAGTTCGAAATGAGCCGATTTGCGGTGGTCGCAGGTTATCACTCCCCAACCGTTGTCGTCGAGATAGACATCCTTCTTCCCCTGATTGATCATTGGCTCAATGCAGATGACCATATTCTCGAGCAGCTTCACGCCGTGTCCCCTTCTTCCGAAATTGGGAACTTCGGGACTTTCGTGAAGATGCCTTCCGAGTCCGTGGCCTACAAGTTCTCTTACTACGGAATAGCCGTTGGCTTCACAGTAACTCTGCACCGCATATCCGATGTCGCCGATGCGTCCGCCGGAAACGGCTGCTTCAATGCCTTTGTAGAGGGAGGCCTTGGTGACTTCGAGGAGTTTCCTGTCCGCCTCGCTGATTTCTCCCACGGCAAAGGTGTAAGCCGAGTCGCCGTTGTATCCCTTGTAGGTTGTGCCGCAGTCCACCGACACGATGTCTCCCTCCCTGAGGGCGTAATCCGACGGAAATCCGTGGACCACCGTGTCGTTGACCGATATGCACAATGTTGAGGGGAAGCCGTTGTAACCCAAGAAGCCCGGCTCTGCACCGTTGTCGCGGATGAATTCTTCCGCAACCTTGTCAAGCTCAAGCGTGGTGACGCCGGGGGCAATGTGTTTGCCCACCTCTGCCAGGGTCTTCGACACAAGGATGCCGTTTTCCCTGAGGAGCTCGATTTCTTCTGAGGTTTTGACTTTTATCATTATCCGATTGTTAGAAAACTTACATTCCGGAACGGCCCTGGAGACGTCCTGTCTTCATAAGACCGTCGTAGTGACGCATAAGCAGATGGCTCTCAATGTGCTGGAGGGTATCCAGGATAACGCCTACGAGAATCAGAAGCGAGGTGCCTCCGAAGAAGTGGGCGAACTGGTTGTTGACTCCAAGAATCTGTGCAAAAGCAGGGAGAATCGCTACGATAGCCAGGAAAATTGAGCCAGGAAGCGTGATGCGTGACATTACTGCATCAATATAGTCGGCTGTCTTCTTGCCGGGTTTGTATCCCGGGATGAAACCTCCGTTCTTCTTCATCTCTTCTGCCATGTTGGTCGGGTTCACAGTAACAGCGGTGTAGAAATACGTGAACAGGACAACCATTACGGCAAAGGTGAAGTTGTACCAGAAGCCGACGGGGTTATTGAGGACAGCTGCCAAACCTTTCGTAACATCGAAACGGGTGAAGAGCAGGGGGAGGAGCATAAGCGCCTGGGCGAAGATGATGGGCATCACGCCGGCTGCATTCACCTTGAGGGGAATGTACTGGCGGACTCCACCATACTGCTTGTTGCCCACTACTCTCTTGGCATACTGAACAGGTATCTTGCGGACAGCCTGCACCAGCGCGATGGTTGCCACGAACACGAAAAACAGAACCACGAGTTCGATGATGAACATCAGGATACCACCTGTGGTCTGGGTGAATTTTTCGACAAGTTCGAGACGCAACGCCATGGGGAGACGTGCTATGATACCAATCATGATGATGAGTGAAATACCATTACCAATGCCGCGGTCTGTAATTCTTTCACCAAGCCACATCACGAACATGGTACCGCCAAGCAGGACTAAGGTTGCGAAGAGTCCGTACCAGCCGCGCTGCATTACCGAAACGAAAGCCTCGGCGGGAAGCTGCGAGTGGAGGTTGGCCACGTAAGCGGGGCCCTGGATCGCAATAATCAAGATGGTAAGGTACCTTGTGTATTGATTCATCTTTCTGCGGCCGCTCTCGCCTTCGCGCTGGAGGCGCTGGAAGAACGGGAACATTACACCCAGAAGCTGGATGACGATGGACGCAGAGATATATGGCATAACGCCCAATGCGAAGATTGATGCGTTACCGAAAGCACCACCCGAGAACATGTTCATAAGGCCGAGCAAGCCCTGGGATGATTGATTTTGGAGATTCGCCAACTGCGAGGCGTCTATGCCGGGAATCACGATATAGCAGCCAAGTCTATAGACTGCTATGAGCGCGAGGGTATAGAGGATTCGCTTGCGAAGGTCCTCAATCTTCCATATATTCTTTAAAGTTTGAATGAATCTCTTCATAATTAGATTACTGTGGTTGTGCCTTCCTTAGCCTCTATCTTGGCGATAGCGCTCTTTGAGAAGGCATGAGCGGTAACTTCGAGTTTGGATGTAACGTCGCCGTTTCCAAGAACCTTTACAAGGTCTTTGGTTCCCACGAGTCCTGCGATTACCATATCGTCAATGGTAATGACGCTGTTTCCGGTAGCCTCGCTGAGTGCCTGGAGACTTGCCACGTTGACAGCCCTGAACTCAACTCGGGTGGGATTCTTGAAACCGTGTTTGGGAAGACGGCGCTGAATGGGCATCTGACCTCCTTCGAAACCGATCTTGTGAGAATAACCGCTGCGGGAAGCAGCTCCGTTCATACCACGGGTGGATGTTCCACCGTGACCTGAACCTTCACCACGACCGATACGTTTGGTCCTGCCTTTTGAACCTGCTGCAGGTTTGAGATTATTTAATTTCATAGTGCTTGGGTCTCCTTATTTTACTTCTTCAACTGTTACAAGATGACGAACCTTTTCTATCATTCCCCTGGTCACGGGATTGTCCTCAACCTCCACGGAGTGGCGGATGCGGTGGATACCAAGAGAAATCATATTAGCTTTCTGACGGGGAGTTGCCCCTTGGGTGCTGATGACCTGTGTAACTTTCAATTTTGCCATAGTTGTTGACTCCTTATCCGTTAAATACACGCTCCATAGGGATTCCACGCAGGCCTGCAACAGTGTAGGCGTCCCTCATTTCGCAGAGAGCCGCAACTGTAGCCTTCACCAGGTTGTGAGGGTTGGAAGACCCTTTCGACTTGGCGATTACATCGTGGACACCCACTGCCTCGAACACTGCACGCATGGCACCTCCGGCCTTTACACCGGTACCGGGAGCTGCGGGTTTCATAAAGACGCGGGCACCGCCGAATTTGCTCTCCTGCTCGTGGGGGATGGTTGATTTGCTGAGGGGAATCTTAACGAGATTCTTCTTTGCATCTTCGATTCCTTTGGAGATGGCTGTGGTAACTTCATTGGCTTTTCCAAGTCCGTAACCGACAACACCTTTCTCGTCGCCTACTACGACGATTGCTGCGAAGCTGAAGTGACGGCCACCCTTGGTAACCTTGGTCACACGCTGTACAGCCACCAGTCTGTCCTTGAGTTCAAGATCACCTGGCCTAACTTGCTTTACATTGATATCTGCCATATTCGTAACTTAGAAATTAAGACCGCCCTCGCGAGCTGCGTCTGCCAAACTTTTAACTCTTCCATGATAGAGGTAACCTCCACGGTCGAACGACACTGCCGAGATACCCTTCTCAATGGCACGCTGAGCGATGCAACCTCCGACAACCTTGGCTGCCTCAATGCCGCTCTTGCCCTTGCACTGTTCTGCGAGAGCCTTCTCAAGAGAAGATGCTGCCACGAGGGTTACACCCTTTGTGTCATCAATAACCTGGACATATATCTGCTTGTTACTTCTGAAAACGACCATTCTGGGTCTTTCGGGAGTTCCGTTAACGACCTTGCGGATACGATAGTGGACTCTCTGTCTTCTTTCTTTTTTAGTCATTGTTGCCATTATTCTATCCTCCTAATTATTTAGCGGAAGCCGACTTGCCAGCCTTGCGACGAAGCTGCTCACCAACGAATTTGATACCCTTGCCCTTGTAAGGTTCAGGTTTGCGGAGCGAACGAACCTTGGCGGCCACCTGACCGAGAAGCTGCTTGTCACAGCTCTTCATCAGGAGGACGGGGTTGGCGCCCTTCTTAACTGCTTCAGCTTCAGCTTTGACCTCTTTGGGAAGCTGGAACTGGATATCGTGAGAATAACCGAGGCTGAAGGTCATGATCTGACCATTTACCTCTACGCGGTAACCGACACCGACAAGTTCCTGCCTTACGGTGAACATCTCCGAGCAACCTGTCACCATGTTCTGGATGAGGGCACGATAGAGACCGTGCATGGAACGGTGGCGCGGCTGGTCGGTGGGACGGGTCACTTTTACAACTCCCCCTTCGACTTCTACCTTGATGTCCGGATCAACTTTCTGGGACATCTCGCCGTGGGGGCCTTTAACCTTTACCACATTGTCCTTTGTTACCTCAACGGTAACGCCGGCGGGAAGGTTTACAGGCTGTTTTCCAATTCTTGACATTATTTTACGTATTTAATATTTGTACAATGGTTTAATATACAAAGCAGAGAACCTCTCCACCAACGTTGAGCGCCTTGGCTTCCTTGTCGGTGATGACACCTTTGGAAGTTGAGATGATGGCGATACCCATTCCGTTGAGAACACGGGGCATATCCTCTACGCCTGCATAGCGGCGGAGACCGGGACGGCTGACGCGTACAATCTTCTTGATGGCGGCCTTCTTGGTCTGGGGATGATACTTGAGGGCAATCTTGATGGTGTTGGAAGGAGTGCCTTCTTCAACTTTGTAAGCGAGAATGTAGCCTTTCTCGTGGAGAACGCGTACAATTTCGCATTTGAGCTTGGATGCGGGAATCTCCACGGTCTTGTGGCCTGCGCTGTAGGCGTTACGGATTCTCGTAAGCAAATCTGCAATCGGATCAGTCATTTTTGTAAATTGTTTTTAATGGACGACGCTGTACTTATTTGGGGCACAACGCCCGATATCCTATTGTTTGTTAATAATTCTGTTTACCTGAAATACTACCAGCTTGCCTTCTTTACGCCGGGGATGAGTCCCTGGGCAGCCATCTCGCGGAACTGGATACGGCTGATGCCGAAGTGGCGCATATATCCCTTGGGACGGCCGGTAATCGAGCAACGGTTGTGCATACGGCACGGGCTTGAGTTCTTGGGGAGCTTGTCAAGGGCTGCCCAGTCGCCTGCCTTCTTCAGTGCTGCACGCTTTTCTGCATACCTGGCAACCATTTTCGCACGCTTAACCTCGCGGGCCTTCATTGATTCTTTTGCCATATTCTGAATTATTTCTTGTTGTTCTTAAAAGGTAAACCGAATTCGCGAAGGAGTGCGTGAGCTTCCTCGTCACTCTTTGCGGATGTCACGAAAGTGATTTCCATACCCATCACCTTGGTGATCTTGTCGATGTCGATTTCAGGGAAGATAATCTGCTCCTTGATGCCGAGGGTATAGTTGCCGCGGCCGTCGAAGTTGTCGCTGATGCCCTTGAAGTCACGGATACGGGGGAGGGAGATTGCGATGAGCCTCTCGAGGAACTCGTACATCTTCACACCGCGCAGGGTAACCTTTGCCCCGATGGGCATGCCGCGACGGAGTTTGAAGTTGGAGATATCCTTACGGGAAACTGTGGCGACTGCCTTCTGTCCTGTAATGGTTGCAAGTTCGCTCTGTGCGACCTCAACGAGTTTCTTGTCACCTGTAGCCTGGCCGACACCTTCGTTGATGGTGATCTTGACGAGACGGGGAACCTGCATTACTGAGGTATAGCCGAACTGCTCTTTGAGCTTGGCAACGATTTCCTCTTTGTATTTCTTCTGAAGAGAAGGTACGTATCCAGCAGGAACGGTCTGAGCCTGTGCTGCTGCCTGTTTTGCTTCTTTTGCCATTATTTGATCTCCTCACCTGATTTTTTAGCGTAGCGTACAAGTTTGCCGTTCTTGTCAAGACGGCGTCCGATTCTGGTAGGGCCACCCTTGGCGGGATCGACTACCTGAAGATTCGAGATGTGTATGCCTGCTTCTTGTTTGATAATACCACCCTCGGGGTGCTTTGCGTTGGGTTTGGTGTGCTTGCTTACCATGTTGATACCCTCAACAATGGCGCGGTCCTTCTCTTTGATGACCTCGAGCACCTTACCGGTCTTGCCTTTGTCGTTACCCGAGTTCACGTAAACCGTGTCACCTTTTTTGATATGTAACTTTTTCATGATTCGATAAGTGGATTAGATTACCTCGGGGGCAAGTGAAACGATTTTCATATAATTCTCACGAAGCTCTCTGGCTACGGGGCCGAAGATACGGGTTCCGATAACCTCACCTGCTTTGTTGATCAATACGCAGGCGTTGTCGTCAAAACGGATGTAAGAACCGTCTGCACGACGGATTTCCTTCTTTGTACGAACTACCACTGCGGTAGATACGGTGCCTTTCTTGGTGTTGCCGCCGGGGATGGCGCTCTTTACTGCAACAACAATCTTGTCACCCACACTTGCATAGCGACGGCGGGTTCCGCCAAGCACGCGCACGCAAAGAACCTCTTTGGCGCCGCTGTTGTCTGCTACTAATAAACGGGTTTCTTGCTGTATCATAATTACTTCACTTTTTCAACGATTTCTACTAATCTCCAGCGTTTGGTCTTGCTGAGGGGACGTGTTTCCATAATGCGGACGGTGTCGCCTTCGCTACACTCGTTCTTATCGTCCTGGGCAACGAACTTTGTGGTTTTATTTACGAACTTGCCGTAAATAGGGTGTTTCTCCTTGGTCTTGACTGCAACTACGATTGACTTATCCATCTTGTTGCTGACCACAACACCGGTTCTTTCCTTACGAAGATTTCTTTCCATGGTTTAGTTCTGTTTCTGTTTTTGAGCCAAGACTGTCATCATGCGGGCGATGTCACGTCTCGATTTTGCGATTTTAGAAGTATCCTCCAACGGAGAGATAACGTGGTTCATCTTCATTACGGAAAGGTTCTGCTTTTCGGCCTCGATACGCTCTTCGAGATCCTTCACAGCCATTTCGCGAATTTCTTGTGCTTTCATTTTACCTTCTCCTATTTATTAATTGGATTCAACATAATCTCTCCTGACAACGAACTTGCAGGAGATGGGGAGTTTCTGGGCACCGAGACGGAGAGCCTCTTTAGCCACTTCCATGGGCACGCCTTCTGCCTCGATGAGAATACGGCCGGGAGTTACGGGAGCAACGAATCCTTCGGGATCACCTTTACCCTTACCCATACGAACCTCGGCGGGTTTCTTTGTGTAGGGCTTGTCAGGGAAAACGCGAATCCAAATCTGACCTTCACGTTTCATATGGCGGACTACCGCTTGACGGGCTGCCTCAATCTGCTGACCGGTGAGCCAGCAGCACTCGAGGGTTTTGATACCAAACGAACCGAACGCAAGCTGATTGCCTCTCTGGGCAGTGCCTTTCATACGGCCTTTCTGCCACCTTCTGAATTTGGTTTTCTTAGGTTGTAACATTGTTTTATTGTTTAAAATTTATAAACAGTTTATTTCCAACGACTTAAATATAATTCAAGCCGAATTTGGGACTGCAAAGGTATGCAAAATATTGAAAACACAAAACTTTTTTGTGATTTTTTTAGCGATTTGCGACATTTTTTTTGAAAAGTGATTTTACAAGTTTTCAGCGAGTTACAAACCTGATAACACTTCGAGTTTTTATCATTTCGTACCGCAACCGCAGCGCCTCAACCGCATTTGCTTCTACGCCCAAAAAACGCTACTTTTGCGCAGTTTTACAATTTCAAATCATACAAACGCAATGAAAAAATTTTTCCTCGCAGCTCTCGCTGCCGCAACTTTCATCCTCGGAGGATGCTCCTCCTACGTAAAGAATCTCGAGACATCCAACTCCGTTCTCAAACTGGACGTTGAAGACCTCGAAATCACCGAACAGATTACCGCCACCGCTACAGCCACAACCATATTCGGCATCAACTGGGCCCACCTTTTCTCCGACCAGGCCGGTGTAGCCGGCAAGATGCCCTATGTCATCGGCGGCAACGTAACCACCACCGCAAGGGGTCTTGCAGTTTATAACCTCCTTAAAGAGAACCCCGGATACGACGTGGTCATCTATCCCCACTTCGACAGCGAATACCATCGTCCTTTCCTCGGCATTTCGTTCATCACCACCAAGGAGACGACTACCGTAACCGCACGTCTGGGCAAGCTCAAGACCAAATAAGAAAGAGCCGGAATGTCGCGCAAAAGATACGCAATAATCGTTGCAGGAGGATCTGGCACCCGCATGGGTGCCCAGATTCCCAAGCAATACCTTCAGATTGAGGGGAAGCCCATTTTGCGCCACACCATAGAGCGGTTTCTTTCGCTGGAACAGCCCGTCCATATCATTGTCGTGGTGGGCAGCGAACACAAGGAGTGGTGGAAAGAGTATTGCCGCAAGAGCGGTTTCATCACCCGATACGACCTCCCATCCGGAGGAATGACAAGGTTCCATTCGGTGCAGAACGCACTCAAATATCTCGAAGACGGGGCTGTCGTTGCAGTCCACGACGGAGTACGGCCTCTGGTGACTCCGGAATTTCTCGAAAGGATGTACCGGGACGGGGAAGAATACGGAGCCGCAATCCCCGCCGTTGCCCCCGCCGACTCAATCAGGGAAACCGGACTCTATGCCACCCAGAGTTTTCCCGTTGACAGAAGCAAAATCAGACTCGTCCAGACGCCGCAGGTGTTTCACACGGAGATACTCAAAGAGAGTTACCGTCTCCCCTACCGCCAGGATTTCACCGACGATGCCTCGGTGGTGGAAGCGGCCGGATACAGGGTCACCCTTGTTGATGGGCAGCCCTACAACATCAAGATAACCACTCCCGAAGACCTCAAGATTGCCGGGAGCCTTCTACTTTGAGCGGGGTTTTCTGCGGGGTTTGCCCTTGGTCTTGGCTTTCTCCCCCTCAGTGTCGTAATCTTCGGTATTGACCCACACCTGACGCTCGAATTCTTCCCTCAGACACACCAGAGTCTCGGTACTCGCAATCCCCGGTATGTTCTGGATGGTATCCACTATGACGTTCATCAGGTGGTTGTTGTCGAAACAATAAATCTTTATGAGAAGGGAATGTTTGCCCGTGATGAACTGGCACTCCACCACTTCGGGCAGACGGCGCAGGGCCTCGATGACCCCGTGATATTCATCCGCCTTGGCAAGGGTTATCCCCAGATATGCGCAAACGTTGAGCCCGAGCGCCTGAGGCTTCACCTGCAGGCGGCTGCCGGTGATTATCCCCATCTGCTCCATTTTCCTGACGCGCTGGTGGATGGCTGCACCGGAAATGCCGCATTCCCTGGAAATCTCAAGAAACGGCATCCTTGCGTTTTTCACCAGAAACGACAGAATTTTCTGGTCGATGGCATCTATTTTCTGTGTGTTGGCTGATTCTGTCATGTTATTTTGTGCTGTTCTTAATGATTTCGAGGCAAACCGGAGCATCGAGAGTTGAGGGATTCACCCCCTTGGGAATCTTGTAGTTCTTCTTGCCCTGCTTGATGTAGGGGCCGTAGCGGCCGTTGAGCACGAGGATTTCGTGTTCCGGGAACTCCGCAATGAGATCTTTCCTGTCCTTGTCCATCTTTTCCCTGATGAGGGCGATGGCCTCCTCTTCGGTTATCTCGTAGGGACTCTGGGTCTTGGGGATGGAGTAGAACTTGCTGTCGCAGCGGACATAGGGGCCGAACTTGCCGATATTGGCAGTGATTTCATTACCCTCGTATGTTCCCACAACCCGGGGCAGGTCAAAGAGTTTGATGGCATCCTCCAGAGTTATCGACTCTATGAGCTGGCTGGATTTGAGAGAGGCATATTTCTTCTCGGGGTCGGAATCTTCACCCACCTGCACTACGGCGCCGTACCGCGCCATGCGTGCAAACATCTTCTTGCCGGACTTCGGATCGATACCCAACTCGCGGGAAGAGTGTTTCATGAAATCGGCGACGCTCATCTCCAGAACCTCGTTGACTCTCGCCTTGAACGGGCCGTAAAAGTCCCCGAGGACGTC
>JABUTP010000013.1:13013-24332 GCA_021443625.1 Bacteroidales bacterium
TGCCGTGGGCGATTTCGTCGAATTCCGCCTCAACGTCGGCAGTGAAGTTGAAATCGACGATGTTGGGGAAATATGTCGTAAGGAAGTCGTTGACCACCATACCGATGTTTTCGGGAATGAGTTTCTTGCGCTCCCTGCCCAGTTTCTCGACCGATGTCTTCCGCGAAATGGCGCCCTTGGCAAGGGTCAGGCAGAGACTGTTGTATTCGCGTCCGGCGACATCCCCTTTCTGGACATATCCCCTGTGGATTATGGTGGTGATGGTGGGGGCGTAGGTGGATGGACGGCCGATGCCGAGTTCCTCGAGTTTCTTTACGAGAGAGGCTTCGCTGTAACGCTGGGGGCCGGTCGTGTATTTCTGAAGGGCCGTGATGGTGATGTTCTGCATCACGTCGCCGCACAGCAGGGCGGGGAGATTTGAAGCGGCCTCCTCTTCCGGCTCGTCGTCGTGTCCCTCTATATAAACTTTGAGAAATCCGTCAAAGAGCACCTTTTCCCCTTCGATGATGAATTTTTCCTCGATTTTGTCTCCGCCTATGGTGATGACGGTGCGCTCCACCCAGGCATCGGCCATCTGGCTGGCCACGGTACGCTTCCATATCAATTCGTACAGCCGCTTCTCCTGCGCCGTGCCGTCGATGGTGACGTTCTCAATGAAGGTGGGACGAATGGCCTCGTGGGCTTCCTGGGCGCCGCGGGTGCGGGTTTTGTACTGGCGCACTTTGGAATACTGCTCGCCATAGTTGCCCAGGATGTAGTTCTTTGCGGTATTGACGGCCAAAGACGAAAGGTTTACCGAGTCGGTACGCATATAGGTTATGAAACCCTTTTCGTAAAGACTCTGGGCAATCTGCATGGTCTGGCTTACCGAATAACCCAGTTTGCGGGAGGCCTCCTGCTGCAGCACCGATGTGGTGAAGGGGGCCGCGGGGCTCTTGGACGCCTCCTTGGTTTCTATGTGTTCCACCGCAAAGTTGCAGCCGATGCATCTGCCGAGGAAATCCTCGGCTTCCTTCTCGGTGGCGAACCTGCGGTCGAGAGAGGCCTTCAGCTGGCCGTGTCCCTCCTTGGCAAGGAACATTCCGTCAACCTTGAAATACTGCTGGTTTTCAAAAGCGGCGATTTCGCGTTCCCTGTCGGCAATGAGCCGCACCGCCACCGACTGCACCCTGCCTGCCGAGAGACCGCTCTGCAGCTTGCGCCACAATATCGGGGAGAGGTCGTAGCCCACCAGCCGGTCGAGGGCCCTCCTTGCCTGCTGCGCGTTTATTAGGTCGAAGTCGAGTTCACGGGGGTGGTTGAGCGCCTCCAGGATTGCGGGCTTGGTGATTTCGTGGAAAGCGATGCGCTTGGTATCCTTGTCCTTCAGGCCGAGTATCTCGTAGAGATGCCACGATATGGCCTCTCCCTCGCGGTCCTCATCGGATGCCAGCCATACGGTCTTGACTCCTTCCAGGGCCTCCTTCAACTCTGCCACGGTCTTTTTCTTATCCGAAGGTATTTCATAATGGAGTTCGAACCCGTTCTCCACGTCTATGGCATCATCCTTGGACGGCAAGTCCCGGATATGCCCTTTGCACGACCGCACATCGAAATCTTTTCCCAAATATTTTGCAATAGTCTTGGCTTTTGCCGGAGACTCCACAATTACAAGATTCTCTCCCATTATACCTATTTTTAAAATGAATCGCAAAGTAAAGGATTTATTTCTACATTTGCCAAACCTTAGTCAGAACTAATTTTCCTTTCACATAGTGAAAGATTTTTCGATAATGAAAGAACAGACCATAAAGAAAATAGTGCGCTTGTGGTGGCTTCTTCTGGCCGCTCCTTTCGCATTGATACTCTTCTGCACCCTCATAGTGGCCGTCTTCGCCAAGATTCCCTCTTTTGAGGAGCTGGAGAATCCCAAGACCAACCTTGCCACGTCGCTGATTTCGGCCGACGGGAAGATTCTCAGCACCTATCATATAGAAAACCGCATCTTCGTCACATACGAAGACCTCCCCCAGTCGCTCATAGAGGCGACCATCGCCACCGAAGACGCCCGTTTCTACAAACACTCCGGCATCGATATGCGCGGTCTGGCCCGCGTAGCCGTAAAGACTCTCGCCCTGCGCAATTCGGGGGCCGGCGGAGGCTCGACCATCACCCAGCAGCTGGCCAAGACGCTGTTCCCCAGAAAGACCACCAAATCCAAAATTCCCGGAGCGAAATATGTGAATATGGTCTCCATAAAGCTCAAGGAGTGGATTATAGCCGTCAAGCTCGAACGCAACTACACCAAGAACGAGATTCTGACGATGTATATGAACGCCGTCCCCTTCGGCAGCAACGCTTTCGGAATAAACGCCGCCGCCCGGACATTCTTCAACAAGAAGCCGGCAGACCTTACGGTGGAAGAGAGCGCGGCTCTGGTCGGAATGATAAACAAGGCCACCCGGTACAACCCCGCCATAAATCCCGACCTCTCCCTCGGCCGCAGGAACCTCATCCTGCGCCGCATGAAGAAATACGGCTACATCACCCGGCACGAGTGCGACTCGCTGCAGGCGCTGGAGATTGTCCTCGACTACGAAAGGCAGGACCACAATGCCGGACTCGGCCCCTATTTCAGGGATATGCTCCGCCGCACGATGAATGCAACCAAACCGGATAAATCGTCTTACCACAACTATATCGACTATCAGATTGACTCGACGTCGTGGGCAGACGATGCCCTGTACGGCTGGCTCAACAAGAACCTCAAGCCCGACGGCACCCGCTACAATCTTGACAAGGACGGGTTGCGCATCTACACCACCATCGACTCGCGGATGCAGAAATATGCCGAGGAGGCTGTAAGGGAGCACCTCTCCCAAACGCTCCAGCCTACCTTCAACAGGGAGTTGAAATACCGCAGCCACGCCCCGTTCGCCAACGACGTTCCCTCCGACCGCATTGCGGTCATAATGAACCAGGCCCGCCACTGGAGTGACCGTTACGCCGGAATGAAGAAGGCGGGCTGTTCCGAGAAGGAAATCCTGAAGAGTTTTGACGAACCCACCAAGATGCGGGTGTTCTCGTGGTCCGGCAAAGGGTATATAGACACTGTGATGACCCCCAACGACTCCATCCGCTACTACAAATCGTTCCTCAGGGCGGCCATGATGGCCGTGGAGCCGGGGACGGGCAAAGTGAGGGCTTATGTCGGCGGACCCGACTACCGCTACTTCAAATATGACAATGTGCGGCAGGGCCGCAGGCAGGTGGGTTCCACCATCAAGCCGTTCCTCTATACTTTGGCGATGCAGGAGGGCTACACCCCCTGCGACCGCGTGGTGAACATTCCCTACAGCTTTGTGATAGGGGATGATGTCTGGACCCCCCGAAGCACCGACAAGGAGCAGTACATCGGCACCACCGTCACTCTCAAATGGGGTCTCACGCGCAGTTCCAACAACATCTCCGCATACCTTATGAAGCAGTTCGGCCCCGAAGCGATGGTGGATATGTGCCACAAGCTCGGCATCTCGAGTTATCTCGATCCTGTGCCGTCGCTGTGCGTGGGGTCGTGCGACCTTTCGGTCTGCGAGATGGTGTCGGCATTCAACACCTTCCCTTCGCGCGGCATCTTCACGGGCAGCATGTTCGTGGAACGGATAGAGGACAGTCAGGGGAACACCCTTTCAACATTCTCCGGGCACAAACGCGAGGCCATCGGAGAAGAGACCGCCTACCTTATGGTGAACCTGATGCAGGGCGTGGTGAACGAGGGTACCGCCGGACGGCTTAAATGGAAATACGGCATTGAGGGGGCCGCGGGCAAGACCGGCACCACCAACGAAAACTCCGACGGCTGGTTCATCGGGTACATCCCCCGGCTTACCGCGGGCGTATGGGTCGGAGCGGAAGACCGCCAGTGCCACTTTGAAAGCACCGCCAGCGGACAGGGGGCCAACGCCGCCCTTCCCATCTGGGGAATCTTCATGCAGAAAGTGCTTGCCGACCGCACCATAGGCATCGCCAACGGAGAGTCTTTCATCGCCCCCGCAGGATGGAACGTCAACCTCTCCTGCACCGGCAGCGACGACGACCTTTCCGGCACCCCGGGCGGCACCACCCCCCAACAGGAAGAAAACTTTTTCGAATAGATATGGACAAACTCAACATAGCAGTGGTGTATGGCGGACCGTCGTCGGAACGCCAGATATCGATACAGAGCGGCAGGTATGTCGCATCGGTCCTCGACAGGGCCAAATACAACGTTTACGAAGTCCTCTTCGACAGCAACAGCTGGCTGATGGTGGAGTGGGACGGGGACGAGATGAAGACCCTCGGAGAGGTCAACCGCAGCGATTTCTCTGCCTGCGGGGTGAAGTTCGACGCCGCATTCATCACCATTCACGGCATTCCCGGGGAGAACGGACTGCTGCAGGGCTACTTTGAAATGGTGCAGGTTCCATTCAACACCTGCTCCTCCTTCGTCTGCACAGTGGCATTCAACAAGTATTCGTGCAAGCGGTTCATCGCCGACACCGGTGTCAGGATGGCAAAGGACGTCTTCCTGCAGAAGGGGTGCCGGTACGATGCCGCAGAGATAGTGGAACAGCTGGGACTGCCCCTCTTTGTGAAGCCGTCCGACGGCGGCAGCAGTTTCGGCGTCACCAAGGTCAAGGAGGCCTCCAGATTGCCCGAGGCCATCGCCGTGGCTTTCAAGGAGAGCGACTCCGTCCTAATAGAGAGCGCCGTTGTCGGGCGGGAGTTGACCCAGGGCGTATATATGGCCGACGGCGAAACCCGGCTGCTCCCCATCACTGAGATTGTAAGCGAAAACGAATATTTCGATTTTGAGGCGAAATATCTGGGCAAGAGCAACGAGATTTGCCCGGCCCCGATTCCGGATACCCTGGCGGAAGAGATTTCCGGCTGGTCCAGAAAAATTTATGAGCATCTGGGATGCACGGGGCTCATCCGCATCGACTACATAGTGTCGCAGGACGGCATTTATTTCCTCGAAATAAACACCACTCCCGGAATGACGCAGGCCAGCATCGTGCCCAAGATGGTACGGGCCGCCAAGTTGGATATCACCGACTTCCTCTCCCAGATTACGGACAACTGCCTGTCATCCTCAAGTTTCGAGAGATACGAAGCATCAATAAAAAACGTAAAATCTTGACTTTAAAGAATTTCATAGACAGTCTCAGCCATCGGCTCGAAAAGGTATATCCCGCAGCCGAGGCAAACGCCGTTGCGGTGAGGTGCGTCATTTCCATCCTCTCCATCCCCGACTACAAAAGGTTGAGCGAACCCGCAATGGAGATTCCCTCCGACAAGGAGGAACTGCTGAACGCCGCCGCCGACCGGCTGGCCTCGGGAGAACCTCTGCAATATGTCCTGGGGTTCACCGAATTTGCGGGACTGCGCATCAGGGTTGCACCGGGGGTGCTGATTCCGCGCAGCGAAACGGAGCAGCTCTATGAACTTGCCGCGCAGGACTGCGACCGGATGATGGGCTGCAGTGACGACGACACTTTCAACATTCTCGACCTCTGCACCGGCTCCGGATGTCTGGCCTACGCCTTTGCCGCAGAGTTCCCCGAGGCCCACGTGTATGGGTGCGACGTAAGCGAAGACGCCCTCCGCATCGCGTGCCGCCAGCGGGTCAAGCTCCAGGGCGCCCGCCCCGTAATTTTTCAGGCAGACGTATTGAAGCCGCCTCCGGCAGGCCTGCCCAGATTCGACCTCATAATCAGCAATCCCCCCTACGTAAGGGAGAGCGAAAAGCAGTATATGCACGGCAACGTTCTGGACCACGAACCCCATCTGGCGCTCTTCGTGCCGGATGAAGACCCGCTGTTGTTTTACCGCAACATTGCGGAATGGGCAGAGTTTTTGCTGAAGGACGGAGGCAGTCTGTGGCTTGAGATAAACGAAGCGCTGGGGGCCGAGACTTCGGCGCTGTTCACCGGAGCGCAGCTTATTCAGGACATCAACGGAAAAGACAGATTCATATTGGTAAAGAAATAATGGCAACAAAGGTCAAGACGGTTTGGTACTGCAGTTCCTGCGGCAACGAATCATCCAAATGGATGGGGCGCTGCCCGGCTTGCGGCGAGTGGAATACGATGGTGGAGGAGCCCAAGAGGGACGCGGGAAAATCGGCTTCGCCTTCCCGCTCAAGGGCATTCATATCCACCCTTCAGGATGCGGGTCCGCAGAAACTCGCACAGATTGACCTCAGCGGAGAAAACCGCTTCTCCATAGGGATGGAGGAGGTTGACCGGCTGCTCGGGGGTGGCATAGTGGAAGGTTCCTTGATATTGATAGGGGGCGAACCCGGCATCGGCAAATCCACCCTCTCCCTCCAGATTCCCCTCAACTGCCCGCAACTGCACACTCTGTACGTTTCGGGCGAAGAGAGCCCCCGTCAGATAAAACTCCGCGCCAACCGCCTTGGGGGGGATGACAGCGGATGCCTGATATTGAGCGAAACCCTTCTTGAAAACATCCTTAAACAGGCACGGGAGACCAAACCCGGGCTTCTGGTAGTGGACTCCATCCAGACTATCTACAGCGAGACGATGGAATCCTCGGCCGGGAGCGTCTCGCAGGTCCGCGAGTGCGCCGCCGCCCTGCTCCGCTTTGCCAAGGAGACGGGAACGCCCGTCATTCTGATAGGGCACATCACCAAAGACGGTACCATTGCCGGCCCCAAGGTGCTGGAACACATAGTGGATGTGGTGCTGCAGTTCGAGGGGGATACCCGCGGATCGTACCGTATTCTGCGCAGCATCAAGAACCGCTTCGGCAGCACCGCCGAACTCGCTGTGTTCGAGATGGTTTCATCCGGACTCCGCGAAGTGTCGAACCCTTCCGAAATCCTGATTCCGATGCATCAGGACGATCTCAGCGGCATAGCCATCGCCGCTATGATGGACGGCACCCGTCCCATTCTCATAGAACTCCAGTCTCTGGTCAGCACCGCTGCTTATGGGATGCCGCAACGGGGAGCGACGGGTTTTGACACCCGAAAGATGAATATGCTCCTCGCCGTCCTTGAAAAACGGGCCGGATTCAAGTTGTCGGCCAAGGACGTTTTCCTCAATGTCGCCGGAGGACTCCGGATTTCGGACCCGGCCTGCGACCTTGCGGTGGTGGTCGCCATCCTTTCGAGCACTTTCGATTTGGCTGTCCCCCTGGACTACTGCTTCTCCGCGGAAGTGGGACTGAGCGGCGAAATCCGCCCCGTAAGCCAGGTGCAGCGCAGGATTGCCGAGGCCGAGAAACTCGGTTTCAAGAAAATTTTCATATCGTCGTTCAACCGCGAGGAGTCGTTTGCCCCGGGCCAGTCGATAGAGGTCGTTGCGGTGAAGGACATTCCGGCCCTGTGCCGCACACTTTTCAAGGAATAAGAAGCTGTTTGTCAAAATGAGCACCTTGCGCAAAATACTCCTGATGACATTCGCTCTGCTGACGTTGGGCCCGCTGGCCGCAGGTCAGAGCCGCGACCGTGGCTACAAGCCGATTAACTACCGCGGCCAGCAGGAGAATCTGCTCAAGTACATCATTACCGACGAGGGGGACACGCTCTATGTCGATGAAATCAAGGCAGCCCGCATCCATCCCAAGAAATACCTCAACAAGCGGGATTGGGTGCAATATTACCGGAGGGTCCACAATTTCAGCAAGGCCTACCCCTACGCCCTGTTCGTGGCCCAGACCATCAACGAAACCGACAGTCTGTTCGAGGCGGCCGGACTCAGCGAGAAGGAGCAGGACAGGTATCTGGGCAACATGAAAGATGACCTTCTGAAAAATTTTGAACCCATATTCCGGGGGCTGACTCTCAGCCAGGGGCTGATGATGATAAAACTCATAGACCGCGAAGTGGGGATGCCCCCCTATGACATCATCAGGAAGTATCTGGGAAAGGTCAATGCCAACTTCTGGCAGGGGGTGGCGAAGATGTTCAAGGGCAACATCAAGGACCGCTACGACCCCGAGGGGGAGGATGCCGATCTGGAGGAACTCGTGAAGGCGTGGCATTACGGCGAATTCGACGAGTTGTACATGTACATATTCGGCAAGAAAAGGCCCGAAATCTTCATCCCCGAAAAATTCACACAACCGTATTATAAATCCATGCAGGACAAGGATTTGCACAAGGGCAAAAAAGAACGCAAACCAAAAAGAAAAAATTCTTAGAAATTAACTTTTCGGTTCTCCCTTTTTACCAAGTTTTTTGATTATTTTTGCCATTCACAATAACCTCATAAAACAAGATGGCAGAAAACATAAAAAAAATAGGATGCGCCCTTATTTCCGTATTCTATAAAGACGGCATTGATGAAATTGCGTCCGAACTTTCCAAACGTGGTGCAAAACTCCTCTCGACGGGAGGAACCTACGATTATCTCACCTCAAAAGGTTTCAAAGTTGACAAGGTTGAAGACCTTACCTCATATCCCTCCATTCTGGGCGGAAGGGTGAAGACCCTCCATCCCAAGGTGTTCGGAGGCATTCTGGGCCGCCGCGACAATGAAGGCGACCGCGAGCAGATGGCCCGCTACGAAATTCCCGAAATCGACCTCGTGATAGTCGATCTCTATCCTTTCGAGGAGTACGTTGCCAAAGGGGCTTCCCACGAAGACATCATCGAGAAGATTGACATCGGAGGCATCTCCCTCATCCGCGCGGCTGCAAAGAACTACAAGGACGTGGTCATCGTTCCCAGCAAGGAGTGCTATGGTAAACTCCTCAACGTCCTCCGCGCCAACGACGGCGGCACAACCGAGGCCGAGCGCTACAGTTTCGCCAAGCACGCACTGCTCACCAGCAGCCACTACGACACCCAGATTTTCAAATATCTGAATTCCGACGGAGAGATTCCGGCATTCACAGAGAACGTCATCGAAAGTCTTCCTCTGCGCTACGGAGAGAATCCCCACCAGAATGCCGCATACTACGGCTCAGCCGATTCCCTCCCCACCCAGATCCACGGCAAGGAGATTTCCTACAACAATATGCTCGACATAGAGGCGGCCATCGAACTAATTTCGGACTTTGACTCCACCGCCCTGGCCATCATCAAGCACAACAATGCCTGCGGTTGCGCCCAGCGTCCCACCGTCCTCGAAGCGTGGAAGGATGCCCTGGCCGGAGACCCCGTTTCGGCGTTCGGCGGCATCATCGTGACCAACGCCGCCATCGACGCCGAAGTTGCAGAGGAAATCAACAAGATATTCTTTGAGGTGATTATAGCTCCGTCTTACAGCGACGAGGCTCTCGAGATACTCAAGAGCAAAAAGAACCGCATCATCCTCGTTCGGGCAGGTGTCCAGCCGTCGGCCGTGAAGTTCCGCTCGATGATGGCGGGTGTGCTGGTACAGGAGCGCGACACCGTTGCCGAGACTCCCGCAGACCTCACTCCGGTCACCGACAAGAAGGCCACCGACGCAGAAATCGCCGACCTGCTCTTTGCAAACCGCCTCGTGAAGCACTCCAAGTCCAACTCCATCGTCCTTGCCAAGGGCGGCATGCTCCTCGCCAGCGGTGTGGGACAGACCTCCCGCGTTGACGCCCTCCGTCAGGCCATCGCCAAGGCCCAAAGTTTCGGCTTCGACCTCAGCGGTGCAGTAATGGCTTCGGATGCCTTCTTCCCCTTCCCCGACTGCGTTGAAATAGCGGGCGAAGCGGGCATCACCGCCGTAATACATCCGGGCGGATCCATCCGCGACGGCGAGAGCGTGGATTACTGCAACGCCCACAACATCGCTATGGTCACAACCGGAAAGAGACATTTCAAACATTAGAAAAACTTAACCGATATGGCATTCAAGTTCCTCACCCAGGAGTTGGCTATAGACCTGGGAACCGCCAACACCGTCATCTATATGAATGACAAGAAGGTTATCGACGAACCCTCCATCGTGGCCGTCGATGCCTATACCGGCAAGTTTCAGGCAGTCGGCACCAAGGCCAAGCAGATGCACGAACGCACCAACCCCCACATCCGCACCATCAGGCCCCTCAAGGATGGTGTGATAGCCGACTTTGACGCTGCGGAAATCATGATCCGCGAACTCATCAAGATGATCAACTACAAACGGTCGTTCTTCACCCCGAGCCTCAAGATGGTGGTCGGTATCCCCCAGGGAAGTACCGAGGTTGAGAAGCGTGCCATCAGGGACTCCTCCGAGCACGCCGGCGGCAGGGACATCTATATGATTTACGAACCTATGGCAGCCGCCCTGGGTATCGGTATGGACGTGTTGGAGCCCACCGGAAATATGATTGTTGACATCGGAGGAGGCACGACCGAGATTGCCGTCATCTCTCTCGGAGGCATCGTGGCCTACCAGAGCATCAAGGTTGCCGGAGACATCTTCACCTCGGAAATTCAGCAGTATATGAAGCAGCAGCACAACATCCGCATCGGTGAAATCACCGCCGAGGAGATTAAAATCAAAATCGGCGCCGCCATCACCGACCTGGAGCAGGATATCGAGCCGTTTGAGGTCAAGGGTCCCAACATCATGACGGCCCACCCCGTGACCGCTTCGGTGACATCCCAGGAAATCGCCCACTGTCTCGACAAGCAGCTCGCCCGCATTGAACAGGGCATCATCCAGGTGCTTGAGAACACTCCCCCCGAGTTGTATCAGGATATCGTTGACAAGGGTATCGCCCTTACCGGCGGCGGAGCGTTGATACGCGGACTCGACCAGCGTCTTTCCAAGAAAATCAACATCCCGTTCCACGTTTCCGAGGATCCGCTCAGGGCAGTTGCCCGCGGCACCTGCGCTGCACTGAAGAATGTTGACAAATATCCGTTCCTTATGAGATAACACCACGGTCGTCGATGAAATATCGCTCCAAGTCGTACAAACTGCTCATCTCGATTGGAACCTTCATCCTGCTCGAAGCCGCTTCGGTAGTGATGATTGTCAAAAACAGCGTCATGCAGCGTTTCATCGTGATGGAAGGAGTTAGAAGCGTGCAGGTCTTCTTCTGGCGACAGAACGAAGGCCTTCGCGATTTCTTCAGCCTGAAAAAGGCCAACGAGGTGCTGTTGCAGGAAAACGCCACCCTGCGGCAGCAGCTTTCGCGTTGGGAGCAATATTCCGACAGTCTGAACACCGTTGTCTCGAGTTTTGACGGGATTTACGACTACATCCCCGCCACCATCATCAAGAACACCCCCAACAAGCAGCACAACTACCTCATTCTCAACAAGGGCAAAGCCGACGGAGTGGAGGCCGACATGGGTGTTGTAACCGCCCGGGCCGTGGTGGGGGTGGTAAGTGACGTGAGCGAACACTACTGCTACGTGAC
>JABUTP010000140.1 GCA_021443625.1 Bacteroidales bacterium
GTGGTGGTTATGGTCAACCCCGGAGGGCTGAACGAGAAGTTTGCCAACGAGCATCTGCCCAACGCCCGCATTGTGGTCCACCAGCGGAACGAGGAAATCCCCGCGCTCATTGCCGAAGGCGAGGCTGACGTTATGATAACCGAAATCGTGGAGGCCCCCTATTATGTGCAGAATGACCCCCGGCTGGCGGCACCGCTGATTGACGAGCCATTCACCGGCGGAATGATAGGCGTGCTGATGCGCAAGGGCGACGAGGAATTGCTCAGCCGCATCAACGATATCCTGGACGAATGCAGGAAGAACGGCACTCTGAAGCGTCTGCACGACAAATACGGATTCAAATACGTTCCCTCTTACAACATATAAAACGACGGAATATGAAAAGTAGCAGCATCTGCAAGAATTTGTTTAACCTCTTGGTATTCTCATCTATTCTCTTTGCTCCGGCCTGCTCCGACAGCGGCAAGGAAACCAAAAGCACGATAAAGGGCGTCATTGTCAAGTGCGACTCGTTCAAAAAGTTGCAGTCGGATGGTTCCATCGACGGCTACAATGAGTTCGATGCCCTCGAGACCAACTTCACGAAGGCGCAGATGGACGAAGAGGGGTTCGTCCTCGGCGACGAACTTACCGTCACCATCGGGGACTGGACAATGGATATGCCCTACTTCGACGGTTTCTACAACCGCACCGGCGAGTATCTTGTGGTGGCCTATCCCACCTACAAGACCATTGTCGTGACGAGGAACAATATGGGTATGCCCAAGGAACTGATGGACAAGGAGGGGGAGAAAATATCCATCGACATCAAAAACAAGGGAACCTATCTGCCGGTGCAGGAAGCCCTTGGAATGAAATACACCAACAACCGCGAGGATTACGCCACCGATTGTATTTATGCCAACGAGCGCGTGGTGAATATCGGCAGTCTCGCCAAGGACCGCCTCTACCGCTCCGCCTCCCCGTTTGACAATCAGGCCAACCGCGCCTCCTACGCATCAGCCCTTATGGAGCAGAACGGAATCGGCACCGTGCTGAACCTTTCCGACACCGAAGCCAAGATTCTTTCCTACAACCTTCCACCCTTCAGCAAGACGATGTGGGACAACGGGAATGTCATTCTCTGCCCACTGAAGTCCGACCCTACGGCTGTTGAGTACAACGATGCCCTTGTTGCGGCCCTGAAGACGATGTCCACCCGCAAAGGACCATATCTCATCCACTGCGTGGAAGGGAAAGATCGTACCGGATATGTCTGCGCCCTCCTCGAAGGGTTGTGCGGGGCCACCTACAAGGAGATTGTGGATGACTATCTCATTACTTACGACAACTATTACGGAGTCAATCCCAAAAACAAGCCGGACGTCTGCAACACTCTGGTATCACTCCGTCTCGACGAGTGCCTGATGCATTATGCCGGCGTAGGCGACTCCTCCGAATTGAAAAACTGCAACTTCAGCGAAACGTTTTCCCGCTACCTTCTGTCGCACGGAATGAGCGCCGCCGAACTCGGACGGCTGATTGATGCGCTGACAAAATAGCCTCCGGTATGCGCCTGCGACACGGAATAATTTTTCTGGCTCTTCTCCTGCCCCTTGTCACATTTGCCGAGGGCGCACCGGAGCAGGGAAAATACATTTTTGACCATCTCGGCTTCGAAGACGGGCTGCAGGGTTCCCACATCTATTCGGTGATGGAGAGTGCCGACGGAGCGATGTGGTTCAGTTCCAAGAATTCCGTGTTCCGCTACAACGGGCAGGTGATTGCAGAATTTCCCCTAACTGTCACAAACAATCTGTTCAGCAGCGGCAGCGGCCGCACCACGGCCCTCTTCAGCGGAGAGGCGGGAAAC
Organism: Bacteroidales bacterium; assembly: GCA_021443625.1. Lineage (GTDB taxonomy): Bacteria > Bacteroidota > Bacteroidia > Bacteroidales > UBA932 > Equibacterium. The sequence continues at coordinate 1,853 of JABUTP010000140.1, forward strand.
ATCTGCGCCTTTGACAACAAAGGCAATATCTTCCGGTACAATCCCGCCACCGACTCTTTCGTGGAGACTTTTTCGCTGAGTAGCGGATGGCAGGGCGACGCCATCATCCTGGGCGATGTTCTGTATGATGAGTCGGGACAATACTGGCTGGGGATGAACAGCGGGCTCTACTCTATGCAGAAAAACGGCACGGTAACCTGCGCATACGAGGGGATATATGTAAACCAGATTTCGCAGATTGATGGCCGGCTGGTACTTTGCACGAACACCGGCATCCGCATCTACAACCCTTCCGACGGTTCCTGCGGCTCTCTGCTCGAAGGAACTCCGGTGCAGAGCGCCTGGTATGACGCCGCGTCAGGGTTGCTGTGGGCGGGTACTTTCAACAACGGGGTGAAACTGCTGAACCCTTCCAGCGGCGCGATAACCGCCGAACTGGAGAGCGACTCCCACGCTCCCGTCCGTGACATCGAGCCGGTCAATGACACCACCGTGATATTCGGAATCGACGGAAAGGGCATTTTTACCGCAACCCGTGACGGCCGCCCTCTGGAAAGGATGTACCGGGGCAGGAATACCGACGGAGGCACGCTCAACAGCAACAGCGTATATGACATCTGCGTTGACCGGTGGGGCAATCTGTGGATCGGCAACTACACGGGGGGTGTTGACGTGATATTCCCAGCAAGTGGTCTGGTCGAGTTCATCCGTCCTTCGGACAACACCCCCGAATCGCTTCCCGATGCGAAGGTCAACGACGTGCTGCAGTCAAAAGACGGCCATCTCTGGTTTGCTACCGACAATGGGGTGAGTGAGTGCGGTTCCGGCAGGCGCTGGCGCCACATACTGCCCGGCGAAGTTGTGCTGACGCTTACCGAAGACGCCGACGGCAACATACTTGCCGGCACATACGGCACCGGAGTTTACCGCATCCGCCGCGAAAAAAATCTCTCTGCGACGCCGCTGTACAATATGGCTTCCGGAACGCTTGCCACCGACTACGTCTATTCCCTGCTCCGCGACAGTGAAGGCAATCTTTGGATAGGTTGCCTCAACGG
>JABUTP010000141.1 GCA_021443625.1 Bacteroidales bacterium
AACTCTTTGTCTATGGCGACTATTTTCCCCTCGTGGGAAATCTTGGAAGGCACTTTGCTCATATTACTGGATGGGAGTTACCGGGACTTTGGTCCCGTTCATGGATATAATGCGGCCGTTGATATTGCCCACGGCCACCGAAACCTGGAAGAAAAGCGGCACTCTTGCGGCATCGTCGCTGAGCCAGAACCACAGCGATCCCTTGTTGCCTTTGCCGTCGCTGCTGATGCCTATTGCCGACTCCTTGGAGATGTCCTCCCCACCCTTGCGCTGCTTGACGTCAAGGGCGAACTTGCAGGTGGAGAACGTGCCGAGTTCGCTGCTCTTGCGCTTCTCCTTCCCGACATACCTGAAGGTAACGTCATAGACGTTCACATCCACCGCAGTCACAAAGTGAAGCGGGGTTCCTGCTATGGCCTTTTCTATGTCCGAACTTCTTATCTTATAGACAAGACTCACGATATCGCTGATCTGGGAAGTGCCCGAAGTTATGATGGTGTCGCGGTCGGGACGGGTGCTCTTTGAGACAACGGCATGGAGCGAACGGCCGGAATCTTTCCAGTCGTAGGTGTTCTTGACCCAGTAGTTGCCTTCGTACGATTCGCGGTGGTGCCACACCGGAGAGATATCATCTACAGTGAACTTGGACTGATAGACATATCTCATCTTGAAGAACTTGTCGAAGAACTTGCTGGTGTTCCCCCTCATGTCGATGCTGTAGCACGGGCCGCAACTCTCCTGTGCCTGTTGCAGAGTGAATGACATCTGGGCGACGTCGGCATTTATCACACCCCATTTGTAATGGAGGGCATAAGAGAGTGTCTCCCCCTGCCGGAACGGGTGGTCCTGCGCTTTGGCCAGAGGTGAAAACAACATTAAAGCCGCAAATAATGCGACTTTAACGGAATATGTCTTGTTAACTTTCATTTCTGTCTGATTGTGTTTGGATGATGTCTAACCGTTGAGGCTCGACTCCACTACATCAAAACCCGTACCGCTGTCGAAACCGGCTCCGTAATTGCCGCCGAAACTGCCGTAACCCTGAGAGCCGTAATCCCCCCCGTTTTCATAATGGACATCGACATCCACAAAGCGGACCTCGCTCTTGATGAACCTCATCTCCACGTCCTCCACGCTTCCGTTTCGGTGCTTGGCGATGATGAGCTGGGTATATCCGGGATAGTTGTGGTCGGGGTCCTCCACGCCGATGAATTCGGGACGGTGGATGAACATCACGATATCGGCATCCTGCTCGATGGCTCCGGACTCACGAAGGTCGCTGAGTTGCGGGCGCTTGTTGCCGCCGCGGGTTTCGGCCGCACGGCTGAGCTGCGACAGGGCGATGATGGGAACGTCCAGTTCCTTGGCTATGGCCTTGAGTGAACGGGAAATGGCCGACACCTCCTGCTCCCTGACGCTGCGCGACTCCGGAGGGCCGGTCATCAGCTGGAGATAGTCTATGATGATGAGTTTCACGTGCTGGTTATGCACCAGACGGCGGGCCTTGGAGCGGAATTCGGTAACTGAAAGGGCCGAAGTGTCGTCAATCCACAAAGGGGCCTGCGACAGACGCTTGATGCGTTCGTTGAACTGGTTCCAGTCCCCCTCCTGAAACTTGGAGGCACCCCAGATCTTGGATGAGTCGAGACCGGTTTCACCCACCAGGATACGTTTTATCAACTGGCTTTCCGACATTTCGAGCGAGAATATCGCCACCGGAATGTTGTAGTCAACGGTCATGTTGCGGGCCATTGTAAGGACAAAGGCCGTCTTGCCGACCGAAGGACGTGCCGCCAGGATTATCAGGTCGGAAGGTTGCCATCCGTAGGTAACCTTGTCGATGCCGACATAGCCCGAAGCGACTCCGCTCAGACCGGTGTCGGGACGTTCCTGGTTTTTCTGAATCTGCTCTATGGTTCTGTCCAGAATATCCTGCACCGAACAGGTTTCCCTGCGGACATTGCTGTCGGCGAGTTCCATAACCCCCCTTTCGGCGGTTGACAGGAGGTCTTCCACCGGCATCGTGTCGTCGTAGGCCTCCTTCTGGATGGTGTAGGAAATGGAGATGAGTTCCCTCTGGATATATTTCTGGAGGAGTATCTTGCAGTGGTAGTCGGTATTGGAAGCGGCACCCACCTTCATGCTTATCATACTCAGATAGGGACGACCGCCCACCTCGTCGAGTTGGTTGCGGCGTTCCAGCTCCTCGGCTACGGTAAGGATATCGACCTTGTCCCCCCTGCGGTTGATTTCGCAGATGGCCTCGTAGATTTTCTTGTTGCCCTCCTTGTAGAAACAATCGGGAGAGATGGTTTCGCGGACATCGGTGATGACCGACTGCTCGAGCATCAAAGCGGCCAGCACGGCCTCCTCTATGTCAAGGGCCTGGGGCGGTTTGCGCCCCATATCCGCCGATATGGCGGCGACATCGGGCTTGACGGGTTTCTTGCCGCCGGTTTTTCTGCTATCTGCCATCGGTGTTTCCGGAGAGTAATGCGATTAATCCTCTTTGTACTGGGGGTTGACCAGGATGCGGCCGCAATATTCGCAGACGATGAGTTTCTTGCCCTGAATGATGTCGAGGGTGCGCTGGGGAGGAATCTTGTTGAAGCATCCGCCGCAGGCGTCACGCTCTATGGTAACCACTGCGAGGTGGTTCTTGGCGTTGCCGCGAACCCTGTTGTAGGCGCTGAGCATACGCTCGTCAACCTTCTTGGAGAGTTCTTCCTTGACGGCGTTGATCTGGGCTTCCTGCACTGCGGTTTCCTCAACTATGGTTTCAAGTTCCTTCTTCTTCTCTTCCAGAGCGGCCTCGTTGAGTTGGAGACGGGTGCGGGCGGCCTCTATCTCCTTCTTCTTCTCTTCTATGAGG
>JABUTP010000142.1 GCA_021443625.1 Bacteroidales bacterium
CAGGCCCAGAACAACTCAGTAATCCCCATTGAAGTATATGACCTGGAATACCTTGAGCCCGATCACAGGGCCACCGCAGCAAAGGTCATCGGAACGGTGCTCGAAGTGGCTACCGGTGGCATTTCCGACAATTCCCACGCTGAACTCGTGCCGCAGGTCAACGCCGCCGTAAGGCAGGCATTCTCATCAATGAGGAGACTTGTTCCGGTAACCGTCGAACCCGCCCTTATGGCAACGGGAAACATCACCTCCATCCACACCTCCACCAAGAGCCGCGTGGTTGAGCGCAAGGATTCCAAGGGGAACGTCTATAAAAGCACCGTGCTCGACGCCGAAGGTTCGGTTGCCGTCACCATAACCCTTACCGAACTCGAGACCGGCCAGCAGTGGACCAACAACTTCTCGGCATACTGCTCGTGGTCGGACTACGCCAAGAACGAAACCGAGGCCATAAAATATGCCCTTGGAAGGCTTTCCCGCGACATCACCCGCTACTACAACAACATGTTCCCCCTGACCGCCAACATCATTGAGAAGGCCAAAATCAAGAAGAACAAGATGAAGGAGGTCTATATCGATCTGGGCTGGGCCAACGGCATCGCCCCTTATGTCCACTTTGACATTTATTCCCTCAGCGAGATTGCCGGCCGCGAAGTCCGCACCCATCTCGGAAGACTCAACGTCATCGAAGTCCTGGGGAACGACATCAGTCTCTGCAAGGTTACAAGCGGCAAGCAGGAACTTCTCAATGCCCTGAGCAGCGACACTCCCCTCCTTATTGTCTCCAACGAGTGACATTTATTCCCTCATGTCCTGAATGTCAATGGGAAAGGATATTTTAGGCCGGATATGGCGCTTTTACAGGGACGGCTTCAGGAACATGACCTGGGGCAGGCCGTTGTGGATTCTGGTCATAGCCAAGCTGATAATATTGTTTCTGGTGCTGCGCCTCTTCTTTTTCAAACCTGCCCTGGCGGGCAAGAGCGAGGCGGAGAAGATAGAGATTGTGGGGAACCGATTCACGGCAACCGACTCGACAGACACAAATCACAAACATCAATAATATATGGACGCATCTTTGATTGACTGGTCGCGACTGCAGTTTGCAATGACCGCAGCCTACCACTGGATCTTTGTTCCGCTGACCCTCGGTCTCTCCATTATCGTAGCGGTGATGGAGACGATTTATGTCCGGAAAAAAGATGAATTCTGGAAAAAGGTCACCCAGTTCTGGATGAAACTTTTTGCCATCAACTTTGCCGTCGGCATTGCCACCGGCATAATACTCGAATTTGAATTCGGCACCAACTGGAGCAACTACTCGTGGTTCGTTGGGGACATTTTCGGCGCCCCGCTCGCCATAGAGGGCATTTTCGCATTCTTTATGGAATCGACCTTCTTCGCCGTAATGTTTTTCGGATGGGAGAAGGTGAGCCGCCGTTTCCACCTTGCCTCCACCTGGCTCACCGCCCTGGGTGCGGCCATCTCCGCATTCTGGATTCTGGTGGCCAACAGCTGGATGCAGCACCCCGTGGGAACCGTGTTCAACCCCGACACCGTACGCAGCGAAATGGTGTCTTTCTGGGCGGTCGTATCCAATCCGGTGGCACTCAGCAAGTTTTTCCACGCCGTGTTCAGCGGATGGATGACGGGTGCCATTTTCGTGGCCGGCGTGGCGTGCTGGTTCCTGCTTAAAAAGCGGGAAACCCGTTTTGCCCAAGCCAGCATAATGGTAGCGTGCCTCGTAGGGCTTGCGGGAGGTGCAGCCACTATGCTTACCGGGGATTCCTCGGGTGTCAAGGCAGCCAAATACCAGCCCATGAAGCTTGCCGCAGCCGAAGGACTTGCCGACGGTGGTCCCAAGGCGTCATTCTCCATCGTCCCCGGCATTGAGGTTCCGGGGATGCTCTCCATCCTCGCCACCCACAACATCAACGGCTACGTACCCGGCATCAATGACATCCTCAATGGTTACTCCGATGAAGAGGGGAACATTATTCCTTCGGTCGAAACCAAGATGGCGCTCGGCCGCTCTGCCATAGAGTCGCTGCGCCTTTACAGGGAGACCAAGGAAACCGACCCCGCGCAGGCGATAGTTCACCTGCGCCAATTCCGTGCAAACGAGAAATATATGGGCTACGGTTACCTTAAAAGCCCCGATGACATTGTGCCCAACGTCCCGCTGGTGTTCTGGAGTTTCCGCGTTATGGTCGGTCTCGGCTCCTTCCTGATGCTGCTGATGGTGGTTCTGGCGTGGATGGCGTGGAAAAAGAAACTTGACAGGCATTCGTGGCTCCACTACACCGCCCTTGCCTCCATCCCCCTGGTCTATATCTGCGGACAGGCTGGCTGGATTGTGGCCGAGGCGGGACGCCAGCCCTGGACCATTCAGGACCTGCTGCCGGTCAACGTGGCCGTTTCCAGCCTGAGCGCCGGTTCCGTAAAGACCACATTCTTCATCTTCGCTGCAGTGTTCGCGCTGTTCCTGGCAATCGAAGTTTCCATTTTGCTCAAGGCCATTGCCAAGGGGCCTGAAATCGAGAAATAGGAGGACACAGATATGACTTACCAATTCCTTCAGAACTACTGGTGGTTCCTGGTTTCGCTTCTGGGAGCCCTGCTCGTATTCCTTATGTTTGTACAGGGCGGCAATTTCTGGGCTGCGGTCCTGCCTCTGGACCGGAGCCGCTGCAGGATGCTGCTCAATTCGACCGGACGCAAGTGGGAACTCACCTTCACCACCCTCGTGACCTTCGGCGGCGCTTTCTTCGCGTCCTTCCCGCTGTTCTACAGCACCAGTTTCGGCGGTGCCTACTGGGTGTGGGTAATCAT
>JABUTP010000143.1 GCA_021443625.1 Bacteroidales bacterium
ATGCGTGCCCGCGGTGCCAAACTCACCGATATCGCCATTATCATCGTGGCTGCCGACGATGCCGTGATGCCCCAGACCATAGAGGCCATCAACCACGCTCAGGCGGCCGGTGTGCCTATGGTGTTCGCCATCAACAAAATCGACAAGCCGGGTGCCAACGGAGAGCGTATCAAGGAACAGCTTTCGGCAATGAACATCCTCGTGGAGGATTGGGGCGGCAACTACCAGTGCCAGGAAATTTCGGCGAAGAAGGGTATCAATGTGGATAAACTTCTCGACAAGGTGCTGCTTGAGGCCGATATGCTCGAACTCAAGGCCAACCCCGACAAGAGGGCAGTGGGCAGCGTGGTGGAGTCCTCGCTCGACAAGGGCAGGGGCTATCTGGCAACTGTGCTCGTGCAGTCCGGAACCCTCAGGGTGGGCGATGCGATGCTCTCCGGCTGCTACAGCGGCAAGGTCAAGGCGATGTTCAACGAACGCGGCCAGAAGATAAAGGAGGCCGGTCCCTCAACCCCCGTGCTGGTGCTCGGTCTCAACGGCGCCCCCACAGCGGGCGATACCTTCAACGTGCTTGAGGACGAAAGGGAAGCCAAGGAAATAGCAAACAAACGGGAGCAGCTGCTCCGTATGCAGGGCATCAAAACCCAGCAGCACATCACCCTCGAAGAAATCGGCCGCCGCATAGCCATCGGCAACTTCAAGGAACTCAACATCATCATCAAGGCCGACGTGGACGGCTCCATCGAGGCTCTGGGTGACTCTCTTATAAAACTCTCCACCGAAGAGGTTAAGGTCAACGTCATCCACAAGGCGGTCGGCGCAATTTCCGAATCGGATATCCTGCTGGCAGAGGCTTCCAATGCCATCATCATTGGATTCCAGGTGCGTCCTTCAGCCGAAGCCCGCCGTCAGGCAGAAAAGGCCGGCATTGAGATAAGGCTCTACTCCGTAATCTACGATGCCATCAACGAAGTCAAGGATGGTATCGAGGGTATGCTTGCCCCCGAGGAGAAGGAGGAGGTTACAGCCACCGCAGAGGTTCGCGAAACCTTCAAGATTTCCAAGGTCGGCACCGTGGCCGGATGTATGGTCAAGGAAGGCAAGCTGAACCGAAATGCCAAGATCAGGGTTATCCGCGACGGTATTGTGGTTTATACCGGTCTGCTCGGCTCCCTCAAGCGTTTCAAGGATGATGTCAAGGAAGTTGCGGCGGGTTACGACTGCGGTCTCAACATCGAGAACTTCAACGACATCAAGGTCGGAGATGTGGTCGAGGCCTACACCATCGTTGAAATCAAGAGAAAACTGTAAGACCGGCTTCTTTCCGTTTCTGAACCGTTCCGAAAAAATGCAATTTTTTCGGAACGGATAGTAAAAGCAATTTTTTAACTTTGTGGAAATTGCTTTTTCTATGAAAAAAACTCTCGTCGCCCTCTGTGCCGTTCTTCTAATCTCAGGATGTTCAACCGATAAGGAAGCTACCCAAAGCGCCTTTGACTTCAAGGAGTTCCTTGACCCCGGGGCATCTTACCGCAGCGCCCCGTTCTATTCCCTCAACGACAGCCTTTCTGCCGATGAGTTAACGCGTCAGATAGGCCTTATGAAACAGGGCGGCTTCGGCGGTGTGTTTCTACACAGCCGTACCGGTCTGCTTACCCCGTACCTCAGTGACGAATGGTTCAAGATGATGGATGCCGGAGTGAAGGCTTGTCAGGACAACGGAATGGAGGCGTGGTTCTACGATGAGGACAAGTGGCCCAGCGGTTTTGCCGGCGGTATCATCCCCCGTATGAACGATGCGTTCCGGGCCTGCACTATGGGCCGGATGCCTCTCGACTATGAACTGACATCTGACGATACCCTCCTGCTGGAAGACGGACGCTACAAATACGTGGCCCAGCGCGACGCCATGGAGCAGAGCTGGTACAACGGCACCTGCTGGGTGGACCTGATGAACCCTGCGATGGTTGACGCCTTCATTGAATGCAGTTACCGCCCCTATGTGGAACGCTATTCCGGTATGAAGGGGGTAAAGGGCATTTTTACCGATGAGCCTCAGATTTCGGCCCGTCCCATGCCCGGTTCGGACGGCAGGATAAGTTATTCTCCCGTGATGGACAGCGTCTTTACGGCTATGTGGGGATATGATCTGAAAGAGGCGATTCCCGGCCTTTTTGAGGAGGTCGGACAGTGGCGCAAGGCACGCTTGCACTATTATCGCACCATTGCCAGATGTATGGACGAGGCGTTCAGCAACCGGATCGGCAGTTACTGCTCCGAAAACGGCCTGATATGGACCGGTCATTACAATGCCGAGCAGAGTCCCCGCGGCTCGATGCAGAACGAAGGGGATCTGATGCTGCAGCTGAGGAGAATGCAGGCTCCGGGTATGGACGCCCTGGGATTGCGCCTCGAGGATATCCACAATGACAAAGTCTGCTCTTCCGTGGCCAACCAATACGGCATAACCCGCCGTCTGTGCGAGGTCTTCGGCATCAGCGGCCACAATATGGATTTTGAGGACAGGATGTGGCTCACAGCCTACCACACCATTATGGGCATCAATTTCATGTGCCCCCATCTCTACCTTTACAGTATGAAAGGGGAGCGCAAGCGCGATTTTCCCCCGACATTGTCGCACCAGCAGCCCTATTGGGCTTTCAATAAACTCTTTGAGGATTTTTCGGGCCGTCTCTGCTATGTCGCTTCGGTGGGAAAGCCGGTGGGTGACGTTTGCGTGCTCACCCCTCAGGAGACATATTATCTCGCGGAACCGCCCGTTGGCCTCGACAGGGCATCGTTCAAGGATTGGAA
>JABUTP010000144.1 GCA_021443625.1 Bacteroidales bacterium
ACCAGAACGCACAAATCAGAATAGTCGGCCACTTCCACCTTTGCGGAGAGCACGTCGTCAATGCGCAGAATTGTACCATCCTTCAGAGAGACCAACCTTATGAAACCATCTTCCTTTAGATTGAGCATCCTTTCGGTGCGGAAATCCTCCTCCGCCAGAAAAGCCGGAGCCGCCACCAAAGCCACATTGCCGGCAGGAACTCTCGCCATCAAATCGTCCAACACGCTCTGCTCGGTGTCGCTCCGGACTTCGCAGCCGGTCACGGGGGAATAGGTCCGTCCTATCTTGGCGAATATTATCTTGAGGTAGTTGTAGATTTCGGTGGTGGTGGCTATGGTGGAGCGGGCATTGCTGGTGCTGACCTTCTGTTCCACCGCGATGGCGGGCGGGATGCCGGTGATATTATCTACCGAAGGTTTGGGAATTCTCCCGAGGAACTGTCTTGCAAATGCCGACAGACTCTCGGCAAAACGGCGGTGTCCTTCGGCGTAGAGTGTGTCAAAGGCGAGCGAGGACTTCCCGCTTCCCGAGATTCCGGTAATCACCACCAGTTTGTTGCGGGGAATCTCAACATCCACGTTTTTAAGGTTGTTCTCCCGAGCCCCCTTTATGAGTATCCTATTGTCTTGAGACATTCCTTATATCCTTTATTTTCTTAAGAGATGCTATGATTTTGTCAAGCACCAGATTGCTCGGCACAAAGATAGTCACAGTCATCTCATAATCCCCTTTTCCGGCCCTTTCCGTCACGGAAAAATTACGGACCGACGCCCTGAAGCCGTTGATGGTGGAGACCACGTCCGCAGTCACCCTCTCTTCGTCGGCGATGACTTTTATGGTGACCTGGAAGCTTGCCGTGGAAACGTCCCTGCGCCAGCGGACTTTCTGCACCCGGTGGGGATAGAGGTCGAGCAGCCTTGAGGCGTTGGGACACGATATGCGGTGAATCTTGATGCCGCCCGTCACCGCCACAAACCCGAACACGTCGTCTCCATAAACCGGGTTGCAGCATTTGGCCATCTTGTAATCGATGTTGGAGAGATTCCCCTTGCCGCCGATTTCCAGAATATCCCCGGCATCGCCGGAATTCTGCGACATCGCCGTCTTGTCCCCCACCGACGCCACAGCGCCGGCGTCGTCGTGCTGCAGGAATGTCTTGATTTCCGCGAGGTCTATCTCCTCCCTGCCGATTGCTCCGAACAGTTCGTTGGCCGTGTGGAACTTGTATTTCTTTACCAGAAGTCCCAGGTCGGTATCGCTCATTTCGAGTTTCCAGTTGCGCAGACGGCGGTCCAGAAGTTCCTTCCCGGCAGCCGCAAGGATATTTTCCCGCTCTTTGAGTTTCTGTTTGATTTTGCTGCGGGCCTTCGAGGTCACCACAAAGTTCAGCCACCCTTCGGCGGGTTTCTGGTTCTTGGAGGTGATGATTTCCACCGTATCGCCGGTCTTGAGAACCTCCTTGATGGAGACCATCTTTCCGTTGATGAGTCCCCCGGAGCATTTCAGGCCTATATTGCTGTGTATGTCAAATGCGAAGTCGAGCACGGTGGAACCCCCTTTCATCTGGCGGAGTTCTCCGTCGGGGGTAAACACGAAAACATCCTGGCCGAGACTCTCCGCCGGGGCGTCATCGTAACTCAGCGACTCGGGATTCTCCATCAGCTGCCGTATCTTGGAGAGTTTGAAGCTTAGTGCCGAATCGGATTTGACTCCTTTGTAGGACCAGTGGGAAGCCCCTCCCATCTCGGCGTTGAAGTCCATCCTCTCGCTGCGAATCTGCACCTCGAGCCACTGTCCGCCTATGTTTACCGTGCAGTGGAGCGACTGATAACCGTTGGGTTTAGGCCTTTCGAGCCATTGTCTGAGGCGCCGTTCGTCCTGGGGATAATTCTCGGTCACCATCGCGAACACGTCCCAGCAGGTGGATATTTCATCCTGCGGAGGAACGTCGATTATGAACCTTATGGCGAAGACGTCATACACCTCGGTGATGGGAACGTGCTGCACCTGCATCTTGCGCCATATTGAATAGACGCTCTTGGTGCGGGCCTTCAGATGGTAACTGATGCCCCGCGCCGAGATTTCGTCTTTCAGCGGGTTGATGAAGGACTCGACCATACGCGCCCTCTCCCCCTCGGTGGATTTCAGATAGTTCTTGATGGTGCGGTATTGTTCCGGCTCGGCATATCTCATCCACAAATCCTCAAGTTCACTTTTGATATTGTACAGGCCAGTCTGGTGTGCCAGCGGAATGTAGAGCAACATCGTTTCGGCATTTTTCCGGGCCTGGTCGGCCTTGGGAAAGATGTTCAGCGAGCGCATTATCTCGAGACGGTCGGCAAGTTTGAGAACAAAAACCCGCGGGTCGGAACTGTAGGAAACTATAAGTTTGCGGTAACGGTCGGCCTCGAGCATGGTGTCCCTCGGCTTGATGCGGGATATTCTGTCAAGGCCTTCGGCAATCAGACGCACCGATGACGAACCATTCCAACTCTCCAGAACCTCCTCATTGTGGCAACTCGCCTCGTGGACGAACACCGCTGCCACCGAGTCGGCGTCGAGTCCGAGCCCGGCCACAATGGAAGCCACCCCGAGCGGGTGTTCGATGAAGGGATGGGAATTGCTGCGTCTGCGCCCCTCCAGATGGACGGCGGCAAAGTTGTACGCGGCCTCTATCTGAGCGGCCTCCTCCGGGCCGAATCCCGAACATATCTGTTTCAACTGCTCTGTCATTGTCTGCTGTTTTCCAAAAGTTCTTTCAAGGCATTCATTTCGTCGCGGTACTTGGCGCC
>JABUTP010000145.1 GCA_021443625.1 Bacteroidales bacterium
TGCGGCGACCAATCCTGCCAAAACAAACTTTCGCATATCAAAACTGTGATTAGGGCGACGAAGTTATGCTTTTTTTTGCAAAAAGATATTACCTTTGTACCATAATACAATTCGATAACATTAAAACACAACAATTATGGCTTACAAGATTTCTGACGATTGTGCAGCTTGCGGTACTTGCATTGACGAATGTGCAGTAGGCGCCATCTCTGCAGGTGACACCAAGTATAACATTGACCCTTCAGCATGCGTTGAGTGTGGTGCCTGCTCCGGCGTATGCCCCGTAGGTGCTATCTCCCAGGAGTAATTCCATTTGGGTGCGGGAGGATCTGAACATTATTCGGCGCCCCCGAAAATGCGGCCGCAGAAGTCCTTGTGACTCTGCGGCCGTCTTTTTGTATGCGGTCTGGTCGGCTTGGGGATGATGTCATAATCCGCGGCAGATCATCACGCGGTAACAAAAAGGGAAAGCAGTGTCTTTTTACATTGGGGGCAACCTTGCATTTGCCGCCATTTTTGTAACTTCGCAAATCACGAGAAGCAAAACGCGATTCGTGGAAAATATCAATCCATGTTTACAGAAAGCAAGACACTGGAAGTGTGCGCGGGGTCGGTGGAAGCTGTCCGTGCGGCTTATGAGGGGGGTGCCCGCAGGGTGGAGGTGTGCTCGGCCCTGAGCGAAGACGGCCTTACCCCATCGGTGGGGATGATACGCTATGCCCTCTCTCTCGTAGGGCTGGGCGTCCACGTCCTCATCCGGCCCCGGGGAGGAAACTTCGTGTATTCCGAGGCCGAGGTGGAGAGTATGCTTTGCGATATTTCCGCCTGTCGCAGTATGGGGGCGCACGGGGTGGTCATAGGTGCCCTGACACCATCCGGCGACATCGATTTGCCGGTATGCCGCCGTCTGGTGGAGCGGGCCGAAGGAATGAACGTTACATTCCACCGCGCATTCGACGTGTGCCGCAGCCCGTTTGAGGCGCTGGAACAAATCATAGGCTTGGGCTGTTCCCGCCTGCTCACTTCCGGTCAGGCACCGACTGCCGAACAGGGCATTCCGATGCTCCGCGAGTTGGTGCGGCGCGCCGGAGAAAGAATTGTGGTTATGCCCGGTGCGGGTGTCAATCCCGCCAATGCCGCACGCATAACAAGAGAAACCGGAGCCGTGGAGATCCACTCCTCTGCCCGTAGCATACAGCCGAACGGGCGGTTGGAAACCGACGCCGCGGTGGTCCGTCATATAATAACCAATCTGCAATGATGAAAAGACTTTTAGTCCTGGTGGGCATCCTGTCCCTGCTTGTATCGTGCGGCCGGCACCCTATGACTGAGCGTGAGGCGCTCGGCTTTCTTTATACTTACATGCCCCTGCCAGACAAGGTGGATTACGACACCACCTTCTGGCAGAAAAACGTGCAGGCTGCCCTGAAGGCTCGCAAAGAGATGCCGTGGGGCGCTTCAATCCCCGAGCGGGAGTGGAAACACTTCGTGCTGCCGCCGCGGGTAAACAACGAGAATCTGGATACCTGCAGATGGGTGTTCTACGGAGAGCTGCGCGATCGCGTGCGGGACTTGACAATGGAGGATGCCATTCTGGAGGTCAACCACTGGTGCCACGAACACGTTACCTACCAGCCAAGCGATGCCCGTACTTCGTCCCCCCTTGCCACCCTCCGGTCGGCCATAGGACGGTGCGGGGAGGAGTCAACTTTCACGGTGGCGGCGTTGCGGAGTGTGGGTATCCCCGCCCGTCAGGTATATACCCCCCGGTGGGCGCACACCGACGACAACCACGCGTGGGTGGAGGCCTGGGCCGACGGCACCTGGCATTTCCTGGGGGCCTGCGAACCGGAGGCGGTGCTTGACCTCGGCTGGTTCAATGCCCCCGCATCGCGGGGAATGCTTATGCACACCCGTGTGTTCGGGCATTATGACGGTCCCGAGGAGATTATGTCTCAGAACGAATGTTTCACCGAAATAAACGTCACCCGCAACTATGCCCCCGTGAACACAGCGTGGGTAAGGGTGGCGGATTCCGATGGGAACCCCGTCGCTGGGGCCGACGTCTCTTTCAAGATTTACAACTATGCGGAGTTTTACACTGTGGCGCGGCGGCAGACCGGCGCCGACGGATTGGCTTCGCTGGAGGCGGGGATGGGAGACCTTCTTGCATGGGCCAGTGATGGGGAGCGGTATGGCTTTGTGAAGTTTCCGGTGGCGGAGGGGGACACCACGCTGCTCGTGCTTGACAAACTGCCCGGGGAAAGGTATTCTGCAGACATTGACATTGTCCCGCCGAGCGAACGCAATACGGTTCCGGAACTGACAGACGCACAGAGAGCCGGCAATGCAGCCCGTCTGGCGTATGAGGATTCCCTACGCAAGTCCTATGAGGCGACCTTCGACACCTCAACTCATTTGCTTGCAAAGGCGAGGGGCAATCACGCCGCCATCAAGGCCTTTCTTACCGTGGAGAACAACTCTCCGAGGGCATTGGGCCTTCTTTCCGTCATAAGCGACAAAGATTTGCGGGATATCGAGATGCGCACCCTGTGCGATGCCTGCGACTATACACCCCTGCGGGATGACCTGCCGACCGATTTCTACAACCGCTACGTGTTGTGCCCGAGGGTTTCCAATGAAATGGTGCTGCCCCACAGGGCTCTGCTGGCAGGTCAGCTGCAGGGCGATGTGCCGGCGCTGACCGAATGGGTGAAGGCCAACATTACCATAGACGGCAGTCACAATCCGCAACGGCTGCGTATGTCTCCCGCGGGTGTCTGGCG
>JABUTP010000146.1 GCA_021443625.1 Bacteroidales bacterium
GGCAGTGAATCTGTAAACAGGTATATGCTTGTGGCCCTTTTCAATGGAGGTAACAAAAGCAACCATGTGACTTGGATTACCCAGAACATGAAGCTCGAAATCGTTGAATGGCGTTAGGATAACGCATTTCACAACTGGCGTTAATTCCACAGCCGCAAGGCTTAAGCCTTAGACGCCATACGCACAGCACACACAAAACAAAATTCCCCCGCGCTTTTACAACCCGGGGGAGTTTTATAATATCTGCTTAGCTTGTGCGAAACTCGGGGCTCATTCAGTGGCTCTATCCGAGGAAGCCGAGAAGCATACCGGCAGCTACTGCACTGCCTATCACACCTGCCACGTTGGGGCCCATAGCGTGCATAAGGAGATAGTTGTCGGGGTCATATTCGCGGCCCAGCTTGTTGGAAACGCGGGCTGCGTGGGGCACTGCCGATACGCCGGCGTTACCGATGAGCGGGTTGATCTTGTTCTCCGGCTTGAGGAAGAGATTGAGGAACTTCACGAACAGCACTCCGGCAAATGTGGCAATGATGAACGAAAGGGCTCCGAGGAAGAAAATCTTCACCGACTTCCACTGCAGGAACTGGTCTGCCTGAGTGGAAGCACCCACCGTCACACCGATGAGGATGGTCACGATGTCAATCAACGAGGTACTTGCCGTGTTGGCCAGACGCTTGGTTACGCCGCACTCCTTGAGGAGGTTGCCCAGGAAGAGCATACCGAGAAGCGGCAGACCGGCAGGAACAATGAACGCCGTAAGAAGGAATCCGACCACAGGGAAGATGATTTTTTCCCTTTGAGAAACCTGACGGGGACGTTTCATCCTTATGAGACGCTCTTTTTTGGTGGTGAGAAGCCTCATTACAGGCGGCTGGATAACAGGCACCAGCGCCATATACGAGTATGCCGAGACCGCGATGGCGCCCAGCAACTCCGGAGCGAGTTTGGATGTAAGGAAGATGGCTGTGGGGCCGTCCGCGCCACCGATGATACCTACGGAACCCGCCTCATTGGGAGCGAACCCGAGGGCCAGCGCAAGCATATATGCACCGAAGATGCCGAACTGTGCGGCCGCACCCACCAGGAAGAGTTTAGGATTGGAGATGAGCGCAGAGAAATCGGTCATTGCACCGATACCCAGGAAAATCAGAGGCGGGTAAAACCCTTTCTGCACACCCTGGTAAAGGATGTTGAACACCGACCCTTCCTCATAAATACCCACCTCAAGGCCGACACACAGAGGGATATTGCCTATCAGGATTCCGAAACCGATGGGAACCAGCAGCATCGGCTCCCAATTTTTCTTGATGGCCACATATATGAAGAGAATGCCCACAACTATCATGATGAGATAGTTGATGTTGCAGTTTGCAAATCCGGTATTGTGCCAGAACGTTGTAAGGTTACTGATAATGTTTTCCATACTACTCTTATCCTTATCGGCTGATTATTGTTTCTTGATTGTGGGGGTCTGGCGCATCGCTTTCGCCTTGGAGTTCCAGACCGTGCGGTTATGCCCTATGGTAACCACCAGACTTTCAATGTCGTGCCCCTCCTGCTCCTCCGCATAGAGATGGAGGGCGGTGGCTATTGCTGCCGCCGTGTCACCTTGCGAGGCAACCGGTGATGCTGAAGACGCCGTTTGGACTGCCGCCGGTTCGGCACCTGCCGCAGCGTCATTCTGCGCAGAAGCATTCGCAGCCTCCTTCGCAGCCTGCCTGCGCTCAGCGTAAGTGGTCAACTGCCCGATCCGCTTGAAGATTCTGTAAAGGATGGCCAGTGCCAGAAGCACAACGAACATTGCCGTGATGGTGGCAATGAAGCCGTGCGGGTCGGTCAGCTTGGCGGTTTCGGCTTTGGTTATTTCGCCCGCCTTGGAGTTTTTCATCCCCGGGGTGGGCTTCTCACACTCACACCAGCCCTGCACCGAGCCGTCCTTGGAACCCGCACCATCTGTGATACGTGCCATCGAACAGTTCTCCTGAAGCGTAGCGGGAATCACGAGTCTGTCAATGATGGTCTTGCCATCGCTTCCCACAAAAATAAGGTCACTGCCGGGAGCCAGTGTCACACCGGTGTGGAAAATGCCCCTCTCTGCCAAGCCGTCGGCCCAGAACATCACCGTCTGGAACGGTTTTATCTTATAGCGGTTGTCCCCTTTGGGAAGACGGAATTTGCGGAGGTTCGACTCATCGTCGGTAAAATAACAACCTCCGATGTCAACCGTGCCGGCGCTCGTGTTGTAAAGTTCTATCCAGGCACTGTGCTGACCATAATCATCCACAGCATTTTCGGTGTTTTCCACCAGCACCTCATTGAGGCGCATCGAATTCTGGTTTTGAGCCCCCGCCCCTATGGCAGAAAAAAGGGCCGCCGCTGCCAGAAATACCCCTATTTTGTTCATTTTATGATTTTTATGTAACTTGTTTCCAAACAAATTGTGACGCGTCAAAAAACCAACGCGAAAAATCGTTGCAAGTTACGAATTCTTTCCGCCAATTCCTATTATCGGAGGGGTGAATTTTGGGAGAATTTTTGAAAAAGAGAGTAAGCCCGAGGCAAATGGAAGTCTTTTCCAGTTATTTTTGGAGATTTCCTGATAATTTTCATATCTTTGCCTTCCCATTGGGATTACCCTTGCGGGTGACCGTGGTTGCAAAAGAAATTTCCGAAAGCAGCAATCGGATTTTCTATGGTCCCATAGCTCAGTTGGTTAGTAGCACCTGACTCATAATCAGGGGGTCCTTGGTTCAAGCCCA
>JABUTP010000147.1 GCA_021443625.1 Bacteroidales bacterium
AAAAGCAGGGCTGGCCGAATCTGGCCAGCCCTGCTTTTATAAAGTCAGTTCGGAAGTTTACTATTCGGTGACGGGCAATGCGAGAGCATTGAAGTCAGAAACGTGCAACTGTCCTTTGTTGTTCGTTGTGGTGAGGAATACCACAGCGATGTAACGGCCGCGCTTGGGCTCGCTGAAGGTGGGATTCGAAACGCGGGTGCTGCTGTAGCCGGTACCCTGGGCGGCGATGGTGCCGAATGCGGTGTCATTTCCAATCCACTTGGCGTTCCACTCGTCCCAGTTGGCATCCACGGTAAAGGTATAGTTGTCGGTTTCCTCATCGTATGTAGCATAAGGACACTCGAAATTGTCTCCGCCTACAAATACCCTGTAGTAAGCCATATTACCCTGGTTGGTCTGCCTCATCGCAATTCCATAAACGTCCATAGGCTTGCCGAGGTCGAGCATAAGGACACGGGCCTTGCAGGCGTAGTAACTTGAGCCGCCATAAGTGTACATACGGTAATACGACTTGCCGTCAGTTCCCTTGTAGGTATAAGGAGACATCAAGCTTACCCACGAACCGCCGAAATAGTTGTTGCCGTTGAGCACGCAGGAAGGCTGGCCGTAAGAGCCCTGGCTGCTGAAATGGGATGCGTATGCACGCCACTCGCTGCGCTCGGCCTTGGAGAAGTAGAAGTGGGGAGCCTTCCAGGGTGAGAGTTTCCACTCGCCCTTGGCGGGGATACTGATGGTATCGAGACCGTTTGCGGGGCAATACTCGTTTCTGTACTCAATGGTAGAACCTTCTGCAAAACGGAGGGTCTGCTGGTCAACCTTGGTGGCGGTTACGGGGAACTCGTATTCCACAACCTCGCCACGGTTGTTGGTGTAGCGGATGATTGACTTGCAGTCTGCGGGAGCGGCGGACATCTGGGCATAATAGGTGGCGGTAATGGCAATGTTGCCTGCCGTACCGCCGGCGAGTGTCCAGGAGTACCTTGCGGTACGCTCTACCAGACCTGCCTCCCATACGGGACCGTATGCGGCACCGGTGAGAACATCCTTGGAAATTTCATTACCCGACTTGTCGGTTACCACAACCTCGTAACTATGCTCAAGTTCGTCACCCGGCTTGAGTTCGAGTTTCATGACCTTGTCTGAGAAATCGGCGATGTTGAAAGACTGGCTGTGGGCATTGTCGTCCCAGTTGACGGTAACCTTGCCGTCATTGTTGTTGTCGGGCTTGGAAACGTAAAGCACCACCCTTTCGTAACCGCTGTGGAACGAAATTGTACTTACGGTAACCACGCACTCATCAGACTTGACGTCTGTGCCGTCTGAAGCCTTTGCCAAAGCATAAACCTTGACTGTTCCGGGGGCCACACCGGTAACGACTCCCTTGTCGTCAACCTTGGCGATGGATTCGTCTTCCGAAACCCAGGTTACGGCAACCGAAGCATCTTCGGGAGTGGGGGTGTAAGCCAGACGGTAGGAGCCATCGACATCGACGCCGACTTCGGTCTCTGCCAGAAGGAGGTCCTCCACAAATACGTGGCTGATGTCGAGATTGATTACGCGAGAATAGGTAACGTCGGCATTCTTGGCCGTGATGGTCACGGGGATGACGTCACCGGCATCGGTGGCAACGAGCTTGATGCACTTGAGGCCGTCATTGGTGACAACAGATGCGTTAACGAAGTATTTGTCGGAAGCTTCTGCACTCAGGGTGTAACCTGCGGGAGCCTTTGTTTCACCATCTGAAAGAATGAAATAAACGGCGTCCGACTTGCTCATCTTGATGGTCTCGGGGATTGCCACCTCAATGTCCGTAGTGTCGGTGAAGCAGAGTTTGGTCCACTCATCCTTGTCATTTCCGAAAGGACCGGAAACGAGCACAGCGGTCTTCTCCTTGAACGCTTTGTCGTAAGTCCTCGAATACAATGCGCCGTCCTTGGGCATTACATATATGGTGGTCTGAGGGTCAGCGGGGTCAACTTCGCTTTCACCTTCACCATCTTCTCCTGCAACGGGCAGGGGAGCATACGGGAAAACGACGGCAGTTGCATTGGCCTTGTCAAATCCGGCAAAAAGGTTGTCGGAGTCAGCCTTGATGCAGGAAGCGATACCTTCGCCTGCCTCAACTGCGGCTGCATAATCGGCATAGGCTATCTTGGAAACCTGCTTGTAGCCGGGGATGTAAATCTCATACTCGTCAACGGCTGCATCAAGACCCTCGATGGTCACCTGTGTCAGACCGTCAACTGCGGTGTTGAGATTGATGTCGATATAGACAATCTTGACTGAAGGATCCACGGTGTATTTGCCGGCTTCTGTGTAGAGTATGTTTCCGGACACTTCCATATTATCTTCGGTAGCGGCAGCTCCGCCCGAGGCATAGAGGGCAACGATGGAACCGGAGGTCTTGATCTTGTCTTCAGTGTAGAATTTGTTCATTGTCACGTTCCACCCTGTTCCGTCATATTTCATACTGTTCCAGGATGTGAAGTTGTCCATATTGCCGTCGAGGGCGAAATAGATTTCGTCACCGGCTGCCCAGCCTTGCTTAACGGCCTTTGTCTGGGGAAGATTGGCATTTACCACAAAAGTGTAGCCTTTGAGGGGGGTGCTGCGCAGATCTGCTTTGTAAGGCTTCTCTCCCTGGCAACCCGCAAGGACTGTTGCAAACAATATTGCAACGCTTAATATGCTATAAATCTTTTTCATAAGTGTTACAATCCGTTAGTTTACCATTGTTCTTC
>JABUTP010000148.1 GCA_021443625.1 Bacteroidales bacterium
ATACAACTTTCGCAGGCCGGTGCGCCCGCCCCTTACCTTTGGGTGGATGCTTTCAATCTCGCTTGGGCGTGGGACGATACTCAGGAGCGAAGCGTGACTGTTGACGCCAATTACGAGTGGACGGCATCGGTTTCCGATGATTCCCACTGGATTATTACCCCCGCCGCCGACGGCAAGAGTCTCACCATTGCTCCCCAATCCAAATATAACAATACCAGTCAGACACTGCATGCAAGCGTTTATGTAAGATCCAAAGGAATAGAAAGAATAATCGACATTAATCACAAACACCGTGACCCCGACACCAATCTGAAACTTGATGTCACGGATTTAAAATGGGATTGGAATGCCACCGATGCGAAGAGCGTGAAAGTTACCGCCAACTACGAGTGGACGGCATCGGTTTCCGATGAGGCCCACTGGGTTCTTACCCCCGCCGCCGACGGCAAGAGTCTTGCCATTGCTCCCAAGGCTCAGAATCAGACAGAAACAAGTTGCACCGCCACCGTTACCGTCACCTGTCGGGAAAAAGAACTGACCATTCAGTGCAGACAGGGGGGATATTTTGTCTTGGACGGACACGAGTATGTTGACCTCGGCCTCACAAGGGGCGACATCTATGGCCAGAGTGACCCGGATGCGGGCAAGAAGGTGGTTTTTGCAAAGATGAACATAGGTGCAGAGAAGGAAACCGACTTTGGATACTATTTCCGTTGGGGCGAACAGCAGGGGTGGATTGTCACCGGCGACGGTTATGTTTCATTGAACGAAACCAACTGCGTTCAGGCGGGAACGGGGAATAAATGGAATGATCAGAGTTGGAAACTCAGGGATTCTCGTGTTACAAATACTGATGTCCCCGATATCTGCGGAAAAATCAATCAGGGCCCTGTCAACGGAATTATATACGGGGATGCAGCCACGTATAACTGGGGAGGCCGGTGGAGAATGATAGACGGGACATTGCTCAACAAACTTCAAGGGAATATGGGCAGTCTGACAATAGGCAGTGTCACTCTGAAAATATCTTATGATACAGAAAAAGGAGTTGTTGCCATTTCTAACGAGGAACTCGGCACTTCGGTAAAATTCCCCATCAGTTCCTATATCGCCTCAGGCGCAAGATGGGATACAAGCGTCTACTCCTGGACTACTGCTGTCTCTACCCAGTCAATCTTAGACTTTCTTGCTTTAAAAGTAAATGCACAGAGCATCGGTATAAATGCTTTTAATAGTTACTATGCTCTCCCTGTACGCCCCGTGGCGGAGTTCTGACATTTAGGTGACGCATTGATGGTGCTTGCGTCACCCTTGCGTCACCCAAAGAATGTGCGCTGCAGGTATGTGTGAGGGCGCCTGAGGAATGCGGTTTGGACAGTTGCGCCAATGTTTGTAAATTAGCGGTTCTTGGAATATTTCGCATCTTGCGAACATATTATTGAAGTCAAGATAATGCAAACATCTGCGAAACTTGAGATATTTCAATGCCGGCCTATGAAAACCATCTTCCGCCTGTTTCTCCCCTTTCTGGCGCTTGTGCCATTGGTGCAGTGCGCCCCACAGCCCCCTCAGGAGGTGCTGTGTCTCGACCACGGCGCAAACAATCCCCGCAACAGCGAGGGTGATTTCGTGCTGCTTGGTGATGGCCGCATCCTCTTTGTCTATACCCATTTTTATGGTGGCGACGGGAATAAGGAGGACCACGGCTCCTCTTATCTTGCCAGCCGGTGTTCCCACGACCACGGGAGGCATTGGAGCAGCGAGGACAAGGTTGAGGTGGAGAATGAGGGGCGCCAGAATGTCCACAGCGTCTCCCTTTTGAGGCTCGATGACGGCACCATCGCTCTCTTTTACCTCAAGCGCGATTCCTATTCCAGCCTTATGCCGATGATGCGCATCTCGCAGGATGAGGCGGAGACGTGGAGCGATGCGGTTCCGTGCCTTGCCGACACCGTGGCATATTGCGTTATGAACAATGCCCGCGCAATCCAGACCACCGCGGGGCGGATATTGGTGCCGCTGGCGCTCCATCCCAACAGGGTGGGGGAAGACGGTTCGGTCCGCTTTGAACCGAATGCCGAACTTCTGACACTCTGGTCAGACGATCGCGGGCGGAGCTGGCACCGCGGCACCCCCGTTCCCAAGCCGGAGGACGTCATCACCCAGGAACCCGGGCTGGTGGAGATGCAGGATGGCTCCGTAATGATGTACTGCCGCACCTACAGCGGCTGCCAATACAAAGCCCTCAGCCGCGACGGCGGCATTTCCTGGAGTCAACTCGAATCCACTGACATAAAATCCCCCGCCGCACCCGCCACCATTGTGCCGATGCCCCGCAGAGGCGACTGGCTGATGGCCTGGAACAACAACCCCCAAGGGGGAAAGTGGGATGGACAGCGCTCGCCCCAGACCCTTGCCATCTCCCACAACGAGGGAGAAAGCTGGGAAAACCTGTTCAACCTGGAGGATGACCCCCACGGCTGGTATTGTTACAGCGCAATCCGGTTCATAGACCGCAACCGCTTCCTGATGAGTTACTGCTCCGTGGTCAAAACCCCAGGCAGCGGCCTCAACGGCCTCGAAGACACCCGCCTCGTCCTCATCGACAGACGCTGGCTGGAGAAACGATAGATTGTCAGCAACCCAGAACAAATAACTGTTATGAATATATTTCTGAAAAAAGCCAAGGCAATACTACTACTACTACTACTACTACTAC
>JABUTP010000149.1 GCA_021443625.1 Bacteroidales bacterium
TATGAGGGAGACCTTGAGGGGCTTCTCAAATGCAACACACCAACGGCAGAAGCCCTGAGAGCGACTGCACGCTGACGTTATAAGGAAGTTTTTTACAGAATTTTGGAGATTGCTCCGATGAACGCCTCCACGGTGGCGGTTACAATGTCCCTGTTTGTGGCAAAGCCGTAATAGATGGTTCCCTTGTTCTCTATCTGTATGTGAACCTTTCCGATATCATTGGTGCCGCCGTTTATCGACTGGATAAGCATCTCCTCGAGATTTATCTTGCGATGCACAAGCGCTTTCACGGCAGAGAATGCGGCGTCTATGGGTCCTATGCCGGATGAGGTGTGGGTGCACTCCTCGCCGTCTATCTCAAGTGTGACGGTGGCCATGGGGATGGCGTTCTTGCCGCAAACGACCTGAAGGTACTTGAGTGCGATTTTCTGGCGAATATTTCCCTCGGCCACACCGGCAATTTCGTAGAGGTCGGCATCGTCGATGTCCTTTTTGCTGTCGGCGAGGCGGAGGAACTTCTCATAGGCAATGGCCAGTTCCTGCTGCGAAAGGGTGATTCCGAGACGGTGCAGATGGTGGTCCAGAGCCGCCCTGCCGCTGCGGGCTGTAAGGGCGATGACACTGTCTTCCAAACCGATGTCGGTGGGGTCAATGATTTCGTAACTCTCCCTGTTCTTGAGCACTCCGTCCTGATGGATGCCGGACGAATGGGCAAATGCGTTCCGCCCCACGATGGCCTTGTTGGGCTGTACGGGCATGCGCATCATAGAAGAAACCTGATGGGATATCTTGGTGATGTTCTTCGCCTTTATGTCGGTATATACCGGGAATTCCCTGCGGCTGCGGATGGCCATCACGACCTCTTCCAGTGCGGTGTTTCCGGCACGCTCGCCAATACCGTTGATGGTGACTTCGGCCTGTCGTGCGCCCGCCATGACTCCGGCCAGAGTGTTGGCGGTGGCCATTCCGAGGTCATTGTGGCAGTGGGTCGAAATGATGGCGTGTTCCACACCCTTGACGTGGTTCATAAGGTATGCTATCTTCTCACCGTATTCGGCGGGGAAGCAGTAACCCGTGGTGTCGGGGATGTTCACCACCGTGGCACCTGCGGCTATCACTGCCTCAACCACCCGCGCAAGGTAGTCATTGTCGCTGCGTCCCGCATCCTCTGCATAGAACTCTACGTCATCCACAAACTTGCGGGCATATTTCACGGCAGCCACAGCCCTTTCGAGCACCTCCTCACGGGTGGATTTGAATTTGTATTTTATGTGGTAATCGGAAGTGCCGATACCGGTGTGAATCCTTTTGAGACGGGCATAATGGAGAGCGTCTGCAGCCGTTTCAATGTCTTTTTCGACGGCTCTGGAGAGGGCGCATATTCTCGACTCGGTAACCACTTTGGAGACTTCGGTTACAGATTTGAAGTCACCGGGGCTGGAAATGGGGAATCCGCACTCTATTATATCGACGCCAAGAGCTTCGAGATGCTTCGCTATTTCAATCTTTTCTATGGTGTTGAGCTGGCAACCCGGCACCTGCTCGCCGTCCCTGAGGGTGGTGTCGAATATGTATAATTTGTCGTTCATAATGTCTTGTAATTATTATTTGGCCTACAAAAGTGGCAATTTTTATTGAATAATGACAAAATATTCTTAACTTCGCGCTGCATTAGTTACGATTGGATACAAAATTACTTCCTTAATGGCAAATACGGTTATCGGCATTATTCTTCTGTCCGCAGTGGTGAACCTTACTGTGGTGGGGCTTAACGTCCTTATTCTATGCGGATAACGGTCCGGAAGTATGTTTTGAAAGTTTATAACACGCAACCGGACCCGCAAGGCCCGGTTTTATTGTATAAGGAAAACAGAGATGAAAAAACTACGCAGCAGCAAAACTTTTGAGGGTGCCAGCATGGCGGGAGCCCGTGCCTTGTGGAAGGCCAATGGAATGGAGAACAAATTCGTGGGGAAGCCTGTCATAGCAGTCGTCAATTCCTTCACCCAGTTTGTTCCGGGACACGTCCATCTGCACGAAATAGGACAGATGGTCAAAAGTGAAATCGAGCGTTTGGGATGTTTTGCCGCCGAGTTTGACACCATAGCCATTGACGACGGCATCGCAATGGGTCACGAAGGGATGCTCTATTCCCTCCCTTCGCGCGAGATAATCGCCGACAGCGTTGAATATATGTGCAACGCCCACTGCGCGGACGCCATGATCTGCATCTCCAACTGCGACAAGATAACCCCGGGAATGCTGATGGCGGCGATGCGTCTGAACATTCCGGCTGTATTTGTATCCGGCGGTCCCATGGAGGCCGGAGAGGTGCAGGGCAAGGGATGCGACCTTATCGATGTGATGGTGAAGGGAGGCGACCCCAATACCTCTGCGGAACTGCTCGAGGAGTATGAGGAAAAATCCTGCCCCACCTGCGGCTGCTGCTCCGGTATGTTCACGGCAAATTCGATGAACTGTCTTTCGGAAGCCCTCGGAATGGCGCCGGTAGGCAACGGAACGGTGCTTTCCACCCATAAGAACCGCACTAATCTCTTCAAGAAGGGGGCGGAACTGGTTGTGAAACTGGCCAACGAATATTATTTCAACGACAAC